>JBOGTO010000437.1:0-94085 GCA_050695155.1 Ktedonobacteraceae bacterium | reverse complement strand
CAGCTAATCATTTGGTGAGATAAACGACTAGCTTACTTGACGGTCGGTATCGACAGTGTCTATACTAAGCGGGAATGGGTGAGCATCCCAGCTCCCAAGCATCAGAAAGGACCTATCGAGATGGCAGAGGAGACATCTACCCAGGCACAACCGGCGAAAGAGCAGGCCCCCTCGCGCGTGGTTTACGTTGAGGAGTTGGCCAGCCCCGAGGACTACTGGTTGTCGATCACGTCAGCGGCTCGTGTCGTCAGACGGCAAGATATCACCATTCGGCGCTGGATAGCCAGTGGGATGCTGCCCCTGCGTGGCGATCCAGCCAAAGCTGGTCAACCAGGCGCGCCTCGTCCTTCGGGTCTCAACAAGCGCACCAGATACGTGCGGGCAAGCGACCTGGAGCAGCTCTCCCCGATTGTGGACCCCAGCGCGGTCATCATCGGAGACGAGGGACGACTTGACCTGCCCAGCATCCCTGCGGAACAGGCGGCAATCAAGATTGCACATCAGCAGCTCCTGGGTGAGATCACCGACCTGCGCCAGCAAGTACACACGCACACGCACACATTCCAGGTGGCCCTCGCAGAGCAGAGAGTGGAATGGCAGGGCCGTCTGGAGGCGTTCAACACTGCGGTTGCCGCGCAGATCGTCCAGATGGAGCGTGCAGCCGAGACGCGCTTCCGCCAGCTTGAGTCGCTGGATACTGATCACCAGGGCCAACTTGATCGCCTGGGAGAGACACAGCGCCAGCACCACGAGTCTTTGACTGGACGCATCGATGAGGGCCAGCGCCAGATGGAGATGCTCCGCACAGAAGTGACAGAGCATCTAGAGCATCTTGCCGCGACACTCCAGACTCACCAGCAGGAGATGCAGCGATCGCGCCAGGATTGGGAACAGGCGACGGCCTTGCAAAACAAAGCGCTTGTTGATCTCCAACAAGCGCTTGAGCGTGTGGAACAGCGTGGAGAGGAACTGGCACATCAGCAACAAGAGGCTTTACGAACGGCCACAACCGTGAACAAGCGTCTGGAGCAACTTGAGGAACGACTTGGACGGGTGGCGACAGCAGCCCAGGCCGCGCAGAGCAGCGTTGAAGGATATCAGAAGCGAGCCGAGGCGCAGGATCGCCAGATCGAGGAACTGCGCAGGCTGCTACAACAAGAGGTCGAGGCACGCCAGGCACTTGCGGGTCAAGAGAAAAGGCAACCGCCTCCCCATGCTCAACAGAAGAAAGAGAGACGTTAGGTACTTCCTATAGCCATTGACTCTTTGTACAAAAAGCAAGCAACCGCAGCGCCCTGGATTATGCAAAGTGGAGAGTGATGCCAGAAAGCACCCCGCTGCTCGCAGGGGGTTCGGCACAGGGAGAGCGCGAGAGCAGACGGAACGCATCACGAACTACGTCGGCGCGTTCCGTCTGCTCATCGAGAAGAAAAGTCAGGCGACTCCTGGCGCAATTCATGGAGATCCCTTCTTCAGTAGACAGCCGCTCGGAAGATGGGAAGTGTTTCATTTGCGCGCCTCATGGTTGAGCGACTGGCGGCATACGTCGCCAGTATAACCTTTGTGTCAAGTCCTCACTTTTGGTTTTTGGTGGGCTGACCCCTTTTTCCGTATCATAGAGCGAGATGCCATACGTAGCAGAGGAACAGAAAATCGGAAGAGGCATTTTTCCCAAACCTCCTGTCTCTTTTCACCCCCTGATTGGTCTTGACCCTCTATGTTACACTCAGAATGAGACAGCATGAAACATCCGTTCATGGCTCTGCTTTTCGCTTTGAAAGCGCATTGTGTCGTCCTGTAGACCGTTCTTCGTGCGTATTGAGAGTGCTTTTCGACTGTTTTTGTAGGTGAAGTCTTCTTCCTGCCGCTTGCGAGAGGCGCGGAGCGTGGTGTTGTCATAGGGCCTGTTGGAGTAGCCCAGAACGTTCAGCTATTCAGGATACCATCCACGTTTCCACCTCTTTGGTCGGCGGAAAGAACTCCTAATCGGGAGATGATAGCCACTTTTTGCTGCTGACCGACGTTGTTTCACGAAGAGATTTTTTCCGTGAGGCAGGCATATTCACATACATTGGAGATCATGTGAATGGATGGAACATCACAACAGGAGGCACCAGAGACATCCACAGCCCCTCTGACAAAGAGGACGCGCACGAATAGCAAGGAGCGCCGAGACAAGGGAACGAAACTGATCACGCGGCGCGATCGCGTGGTCATCCCCTGGATCGCCGAGCAGTACGCGGCCCGTGCTGACCAGGCGCAGGAACTGTTGAGCCGCATGCCGGGCAAAGGCGGCAGACCGGTTTCGCCGACAGGGCTGACAGTGTCGGCGGTACTCCAGGTCATTGACCACTGGGTGGCGCTTGGACTGGTCGAATACCGCCGGATCTACGAAGGAGAGCCAGGCTGGTTACATGTGACCTCTTTTGGAATCCGGACGCTCCATCTCCCCTATGCCATGCTCACTCCTGCCACGAGTACTCTGCCTCATCTCTACCACATCAACCGCGTGCGTCTCGATATGGAGCGCCGCCATCCAGACTTTCGCTGGACCAGCGAACGCACGCTACGGGCCGCGCAGCCCCGGCGCGAAGAAGGCATTGTGGTGCCTCACCTGCCGGATGCCCAAGTGAGAACGCCGAAATTGGTCGGAGTCGAGGTTGAGCGGTCCCCGAAATCGGACAAAGAACTTGATGATATCCTGACCGAGCTGCTGATTACTGGCAGCCCGTCTCCCGGCGAGGGTACCCCTGTACTGTATACCACGGTGTGGTACTTCGTGCGGCCAGAAACGCGCACCTCCGTGGAGCAGGCCCGTGACCGCTTGCCGCCCGACTGCCACTCGCGAGTCAAGATACTCTCTCTCGAAACCCTGACTGAATTTCCACCACAGGAGGAAACAGATGCTGCTCCTGACGATTGATAGAAAGGCAGAAAGGTGATGATGATGCCATCGATGTCTTCCCCTCCATCGCTTCTTCCATCGAACCGGCCTGCACCCCCTCTCTGGCGGCGCGACTGGCGGGCGATGCTGCTCCGGATCTTTCTCCCCATCGCGGCGCTGCTGGCACTGCCCAGCCTGGGCATCGGCGCGCTCATCTGGTGGCGGACCAGCAAAACCTGGGACTCCCGGGAGCGGTGGAGCGGAACTTGGCTGCTGGCGGTCATCGGCGCGATTGTGTATGCGGGTATTACCTGGATCGCGCATCCCTTGCCCTCCCTGCTCCACGCGCTGCTCGTTGAGCACCGGAAGGGTGTCCTTGTTGCAAGCCTGCAAGCCGTCGGCACACTGTGGCTGCTGCACCTGTGCTTTGCGCCAGCTTGCGCGCTCATCCTCGAGTGGCTGCACCCCTTGACCAAGCGCGTGCGCCTGTTGCCGCGCGAGCGGGTGCCGCGGCGAGGGAGAGCAGGCGCTGCCCCGCCTGCCCATCCCCTCTCGCCCATCCCCGCGTCGCTGCATTCCCTCTCCTCTTCACCCTCCTCCACCAGCCAGGTCTCAATCGTCTCTCCACCACCAACCGAACCGCTGGGAACGTTTTTGGGTGGAGATCTCTCCGAGTGGCTGCGCGGCGGGCAACTGTGCATTCCCCTGGAGGAGATGTGGAGACACGGGACAGTGGTTGGGGAGCCGGGTTTCGGCAAGACGATGACGCTGTTGCGGCTGGCAATGATGGCGGCGCTTTATGGGATGCAGGTGATTTTTCTGGACCTCAAGGGCAGTAAAAAGACGGCAGCGCAGTTCCTTGCGGCCATGCAGCTGATCGGCGTCAGGCGTCTGGCGGCCTACCCGCAGCAGGCCTACGATGGCTGGCGCGGGGATGCCACCGCGCTGTATAACCGCCTCATGGCCATGATCGACCCGGGTACGCATCCTCACTACCGGCGCATCACCTCAGCGCTGGTATCGCTGGCCGTGAACGCGCCAGGCGGTCCGCCGCGCAGCGGCCAGGAGTTTCTCGCGCGGCTCGACGAGCGGTGGCTCACGATCGCCTACGCGGGGAGGGCGCATTGGTACGCGCGGCGCACAATCAAAAAGCTGAGCGGACACATCTCCGAAACCTCGCTCACCTACGATGGTTTTTTTGATGGCGTCGCGGGAGGCCTCGACGGAACGTTCGCCTTTGAAGATGCTGGTGCGGTCTACATCGGGCTGGACGGGGACGCGCACAAAGAGCAGGCGGTTGGGATGGCGCGCTATCTGCTGGAAGACGCAGCGCACTACATCAAGTACCGCAAAGCGCCAGGAGTACGCACCCTCTGTATTATTGATGAGTTCGGGGCCCTGGGCATCTCCAACGTGGCCGGACTCTATGAGCGCATGCGCGAGGCTGGACTGTCCATGTGGGCCTCGGCGCAGTCCTACCAGGGCCTGGGGTCGGAACGTGATACTGTGCTGGCCGCTTCATCCATCAAGATTCTGCATCGCTGTGGCGACCCGGAGGAGCTGGTCAAGTTCGCTGGCCAGCGCGAGGTGCCGGCCTTCTCCCAGACCGTCGATGACGAGGCAGACGCGCATCGGCATCCTGCTCGACAGGATGATGCGCCACAGAGACGCACGACCGTGCATATGCAGCATCAGTATGCTGTCCCCATCGAGGATGTGCAGCAGCTCGGCCTCGGGACGGTTGCCCTCATTACTGGTGGGCTCCACGCGTGGGTGCAGGTGTACCCCGTGGTGTTGCCAGAAGACCTGCTGCGCGCGGCCACCGCTTTTGTGTCAGCGCCACCGCGGGAGCCACCCCCTCCGCCAGCACGGGCCACACCGAAGAAAACGCCGAAGCAGGCGCAGCCACCAGTGGAGAAAGACCAGAGCCAGGAAGCGAAGGAGTCCGAGCCTGTGCCAGCACCAGCGCCACCACCGGCGAGTCGGCCAAGACCGGCAGCCGAGGAGGATGATAGTCCGGTCGATTTTTAAGGAGCAGAGCCGCATGTTCTGCTGTTCTTGTAGGTGTGAACCTGTAGCGCGAGTTGTGTAGCCATCGTCGGCACTGTAGCAGAGAACAAGGAGATCGTTGCTATGTGGATAGCCCTACTGTTGCTCACCTGGGGTATTGAAGGGGTAGGTGGTGTCTGGTTCTGTTATCATTATTGGACCTTTCCCGGGATTCATTCCGGCGCTGGCACCTACTTTATTGGGCCTGGGAATGCTGTTGTGCAGGTGTGGAATGACCTTGTCACGACTCTCACGCACGAGTATGCTCCTCACCGGCAGCCAGCCGTGCTCACACAGGAGGGACTGGCACACTTCTTTCTCACGGTCTATGTTGCCTTTCATGTGCTGGCCCTGGTGATCGGGGTGATTGCCCCCATGTGGGAACGGAGCAAACTGGGGGTCCGGAAGAGGCCGAGCGGCCGGGAAGTCCAGCGCTTTGAGCAGGTGTTTGCCATGCTCCAGCGAGCGCAAGCGACGACACCAGACGCGCCGCCTCTCAAACGACCGCGCGTCTGGAAGGTGCGCGATGCTGACCAGGGGATGCAGATGCGCTGGATTGGCCTGGTGCTGGTCATCGATTCGGGGCTGCTGGATCACCGCCATTTTCCCCCCTTGCTGGCCCATGAGTTGGCCCATGTCAGCAGTTTCGATCTCCTCACACGGCGCCTGTCTGCGATCTTGCCGCCATTCCTCTGGAGCGTCCTGACGTTGGTTGGCTTGCCTCTGGCCTGTGGCCCGATCCTCCTTCACCTGGCGTGGATGATGTACTGGCGAGATCGGGTGTTTGCTGCCGACGAATACGCGGCCAGGCTCGGCCAGCGCCACGCGCTCAAACGCGCCCTGGATGGCCTCAAGTGGATGCTGGATGGCGGCAGAGCGACAAAGGGGGGTCGCTGGCTGCGCGAAACGCCGTATATAGAGGAGCGGATTGACCGTCTGGATCGCTACCAGCCGCCACTGCCTCAAGCTGTGGTCTGAGAGGGAAGATCGAAAAGAGGAGGAACCCGGTGGACTCTCCCTATCCGAATGCCAGAAGTCATGTGGGACAGAAAACGCCCTTTCTCTTGCTTTAGAGAGCCTCACATGCGCCTTGTGCGTTCTTATCAAGACCCATGAAAAGAGAAAAGGAGAGGTGAATCGATGTCAGTGACGGTCATCCTCCAATTTGCCAATCAGGGTTGGCACGTTCGTTGGCGAACGCCTGATCGAACCGAGTTTGAAGCAACAAAGGAGGCATTCAAACATATTCTATCCGTGCGTGATCGCTACTGGGACCCGGAGGCTTTCCACGGGAAAGGTGGTTGGTGGGTTGCCTATGGGGTACTCGCAGAGGTTGGACACCTCTTCGCGAATTACCAACCCATGCGAGACCAGCTTGAACAGCCCCATTGGCAGCAGTTTGAGCAGCAGAAGAAGGAGGCGCACGAGCGTTTTGCGCGTGAGGAGGAGCTGGAGCGTCGCCGCCGCGAGCAAGAAACGGAACAACAGCACCAGAAGCGGCGCGAGCAACGGAAAAAGCGTCAGCCGAAGAAGGCCGGTGAAGAACGGAAGGCTCCTAACCGTGAAGAAGTCACGCTCCCTACGACGTTGGCAGAAGCACTGGCGTTGTTGCATCTGACTGCCCCCGTCACGTCCAGGGATGTGAAACGTGCCTATCATACGCTGGCGTTTCGTGCGCACCCGGATCATGGCGGAAGCCCTGGGGCGATGGTCAAAATCAACGCTGCCTACGAGTTAGCCCTGACCGCCTGCTAAAGCGTACAGGCTGGAACAAGCAGAGCAAGCCCTCCACCAGGCTCATTGACTAACAAAGAATTCAGAATGGTGGGATGGACAAGGGAGTTTTTGGAAAAATAGATGGTTTCTCAAATCGCTCTGGTTGCTCACATAAACTGCTTTTAGAGAGCTTTTCGTTATTTGAGCTTGTAGAGCCGGAGAATGCTGACTCTGCTGGATTTCTTCAGAGAAAGGAACAAGGAATATCCAGTAGGGGACTCTCCAAGTTGGCGTCTCTTCTCATCTGCTGATCCCGACAATGGTTGAGAGGAGAATGTATCGTATAAGCTTGAAAGGTCGCTTTTGCTCCTCAAATATGTTCAACAAGAGTGTTTCCCCCTGGTCTATTCCGAGAAACTGTTCCAATCCCACTCATCCTCCTCATGATAAACGGGTGGTCTCATCTCGACTGCCTGGTAGCCCAAATGGTGGAAAGAGAGTGCTAGACTTCAGGTATGTCAGGAATATCTTCATACAGTTCTTTCGTAGAGACGTATCTGCCCACGTATTGGGAGAGTGCTCGCGCAATTTTCTCCAGGGTTGACAAAAGGATTTCCGTGTTCTCTGGCTCATTCCAGATCTTGTCCATGGGGGCTGGAGAAAGCCCCGCATCTCGCCCCAACTTGTAGCGACTCAGTCTGGGGGGAGTATGCTCTTCGACGAACTCGCGTACTCGTAAACGGATCATTGCTTTCCTCTTGCATGTGAAACCGCTTTTGCCGCCTTTCGCTATGTCTACCGACATCTTGACAGGCTCCTCTCTGCCGTGTAAAGTTATAACATATAGCATTGAAGCTATATGTTATAAATGAATATTCAGTTGCAAAGGAGGTAAGAACTTACTACGACAAAAGCATAACGATACCCGATAGTCGGAGGAAGATGGGAGTTGGCTTACCAGGTCTCGCTCCCATCACCTCAGGCTCTCCTCATTGGTGAGGATTAGATAATAATAATAGCATACCTTCATTACCGTGATACAGCAGCCGCTATAAGCGGCACACTGAGAGGCGGTGTTCTGTTGACATCGGCACGGCTTCTTTTCTCCCTTCGGGGGGTATTGATAGAAACCATCATAACATACCTTTGGCGAAGCAGAAAGTTTTTCACTTTTTTTGCATGTGAAAGGGACAAAGCCGTGTCTCACTATGATACGATGCATTGGCTGGATCGCTCTGGAGTGAGCCGCCTGCCTTTCTAGCACGAGTGGCACAGGCGATGTGTACCCAGCTGGGATGTGTGTTGTCGTAGGGAGTCGCTTTTTTGAAAGGAGTGGGAACGTGAGGAGGAGGCGTCTTGGACTAGTCGAAGATAATCCCAACATTGTAGAGGTGTTGACCATCGCTCTCGGAGAAGAGTACACCGTCACTGCCTATGGTTCCGGCGCGGCTTTTCTGCGCGCCCTCTTTCCTGGCCCGGAGGTGGCCTTTTCCTATGACTTGGCGCTGATCGATCTCGGGTTGCCCGATATGTCAGGCACAGATGTGATCGCCGCGATTCGCGTGAAGGCGAGGCCCTTGCCCATCATCGTGATCTCTGCTGCTCCCCAGCAGACTCTCGCGCAGGTCGCCTCCCGGTTTCCTGATGTGCCAATCATACGCAAGCCGTTCCATCTCGACGATCTGCTGGATGCTGTTGAACGCCTGATGGCCGTTCCCGCCCTGGTTGAACAAGGAGACCAGTAGAGAAAAGCCGTAGCATGAGTTTGAGAACAGAAGGACGCTTTTCCCAAGCGTCAGGGAGCCAGTGCTATGCCAGCTGATCAGCCATCAGTACCCCGGAACAAAAATACCTACATCATGGATGCCCAAAGCGCGGAAGAGATGGCGCGCTTGCTGTTACAGGATCGTCTGATTAGCGAGGCAATGGGAGGGCTGTTCCCCGCGCAGCTCGATCTGGCTCGCCTTCACGATGTCTTCGATATCGCCTGTGGACCGGGCGGCTGGATTCTCGACGTGGCGCGAGAGCATCCAGAGATGGAATGTACCGGAATTGATATTGACCGGATGCTGGTCGATTACGGGCGGGCACAGGCCGCAGCGTTCGGGTTCGACAATGCACACTTTCGTGTCATGGATGCGACCAAGCCTCTCAAATTTCTGGATGTCTCCTTTGATTTCGTCAACGCGCGACTCCTTTTTGGCTTCATGCTTCCGCAGAAGTGGCCGAAGTTGGTGGAGGAATGTTTCCGCATCCTGCGACCAGGTGGGATCATTCGCCTCACCGAGTGCGAAGCGGCCTTGACGAATTCATCGGGGTTTGAACACCTGGCAGGTCACCTGGGGCGCGCGCTCAAGCTCGCCGGGCAAAGCTTTTCCTCCGACGGGCGCACGATCGGCGTTACCCCGATGCTGCGACGTTTTCTGCGCGATGTGGGCTGTCAGTATCTCCAGCATACAGCGTATGCCGTTGATTGGTCACATGGGGCGGACGCGTACGAAGCGACCGTGCAGAATTTCTTCACCGGCTTCGAGCTGGTCCAACCATTCCTCGTCAAAATGAAGGTGGCGAGCGAAGACGAGCTGGAAGAACTGTATGAACAGGCTCTCGTCGAGATGCGGTCGCGTGATTTCTGTGGGGTGTGGTACTACCTCTCGGTGTGGGGATCAAAACCTGCTTCCGCTAGACCCTAAGACGGTTGGTCGACATCCAGTCCCAATGGAGCCAGGTCAAGCGGCTCGACCCGACGAAACACCTCAAGCCGCTTGTCCGCAAGCGCCAGGCGATAGAGCGCTACTTGTGCCAGAGTATGGAGGAGGTCCTGCTCGATGTTCCGCGCCCGATACGTCTCTCTGGACACGATAGGCCGCGGTGGGAGCGCAAGTGCGGCAACCGCTGGATCCCACTGCTCCAGATCGCTGAGGCTGAGGTCCCAGATCCACTGGCTTCCTCGGACGACCTCTGTGGCCCTCGCCCATCGGATCGCTCCCAGCGATCCGACTCGTAGCCATGGTCGGCGTTGCCAACTCGCCCCTTGCCAGGGTGTCCAGAGGAGCGCGGTAGCTGGGAGGTCTGGGGGAAGTGGAACAGGACAAGCAGTAATAGGAGCGTCTAGCCCGTCCTGACGCCAGCACCACCAGGAAGGCTCATCCTCTCGCATGTTGGTTGGCAGCCAGTTCCGTTCTCTTTTATCCACCATGCGGGCAATAAGCAAGGCCGCGGCATTATCGGGAGCGGGCCGTCCGCGCTCACTATAACGCAAGAGCTTGCGCTCATGCCAGAGGGAGAGAGCCTGCGTCCCGACTGGAATTTTCTCAGGAGCGTTTGCGCGGAGTGCCTGCATGAGCCAGGAAGACGAGATGTGTTCGCCCTGGACAAAGGGATCCATGTACACAAAAGCCGTCTGCCGGGTGGCTCTCACCCGTTGTTCGAGCAGACGCCAGGTGAGCGGCTGTTGTTCAGCGGCGGGATGTGGTTTGCTCGGCCCACGCAAGAGATGAAGCACCATCGGCACAGGAAGCGGGGCGAAGAGTGGATAGGCAAGTGGCGGCAGGTCTTGCTGTGTCACGGTGTTCCCCTTTCGCAGACTAGTTTCCCCATTATAGCAAAAAAGAGCGCAAGGCGTGAAGAAACAGGCGTTTCAGGAGACTTCGCGCACCCTCTTGAAAATAAGTATAACCTATGGTACATTTTACACAGTTGATAAATGGGTAAAGTTCGATATATTGCACAGTTATGTATCGAATGGCTCCCTCTTTCCTGCCAGGAAGGAGTATTCTCATGCTGATGTGGAAGAAGCGCGATGCACGCGAAGCAGCGCTTTCCACCATCGTCGGGTGGAACATGCTGACCCAGCCTGAAGAGGTTCGCACACTCCTCCAGATCTTAGGCTACCGCATGGAGGTGAGATTCGGCCATGTCGATGCGGTGCGAGAGTCACGAACTCCTTTCGGTGATCTCGTCGAGGATGAGCGACATCTGTTTATGACGGACGAGTTGCCGATGCCGTGCGGTACCTTCCTCGGCTACGTGCAACGCGCCTTTGAGGAGCCGGGGTATACGATCCCGACGTCGGCCTTTCCTGGCAGGTCTTAAGGAGGCAGAAGCAATGGAAGAAGAGACTCTCTCACGTTCAGATGGTCCTGATCTCCTCAGCCCCCCCCATGTTCTGGCTGCCTTGATGGAGTTGTTTGCAGGAGACAAACAACAAGCGCTCTCGCAGCAAGATCAGATGATCGCACACATTACCGCCTGTCACCAGTGTCGCACCGCTGTGATGGTGTTGCTCAGCTATGCGCAGGAGTATGATCGCCGGAACGACCTCTCTGAAGAGCCGACCCGCGAGTTGGTCACGCGCTTCGCTCATATCAGTCGTGCCATCGAGATGCGGGAGGCGCATGAGTTCGAGCGCCTGGCTGTCTATGCCGAGACCATTCACAGTGAAGGTCAGGAACAGGCCGCCGAGCGTTATCCTGCTCTCGTTGCTCATCTACAGATATGCCCTGAGTGTCGGTCAGCTGTGGAAGCCACCGTAGCGTTTCTCTTGGAACAACACGACTAAGGAGTCAGGAGCAATGGAGATACAGCAGCAAGCCGTGACCTGTGCCTGTGGTCATATCCAAATGGTCTCTCTGGTGAGCTCGTCGGCGCAAGCGTGCGAGAACATACTGACCGTCTTACGCCGCTCTCTGTGCCACAGATGCCAGCGGAAGAGTCGGTTTGAGGCTGCGTATGCCTGTACGCAGCGAGCTGGCTTGTTTCCGCTTCAGGCTGCCTCTCCTCAACAAGTGGCTCTGGCAGAGATTGTCAGGGCATCCTTGTGGAGAGTGTTCTGCCCATGCACTGCAGAACGGCCCTGCTGTCAACTCCTCGCAGCCCTGTTTAATCGGCAAACGCGTGCATCCTTTTGGCTGGCCCTCCGAGGCTGGCCGCTGTATCGACTCACTCCCGAGCAGATGGAGGACCTGATGCTCAAGTTACTCCAATCCCAGTCACGCGAGGCTGGGAAGAAGGTGGAGGAATCCCGATGATTACGGGCGGACCCGAATGGACTCAACCACCTCGAGAACGGAAGGCCGCGTTTCCCTGGAGTGCGGTTCTGTCAAGCCTCTCCGCTGTGGCTTGCCTCCTGCTGATCCTGGCGGCGGTTCGATCAGCCGCGCTTGCGGCACTCCTCTTCGTTCTCCTGGCTTTCCTGTTCCTGCTTGCAGCGTACCTGGTTCGGCGCACGAGGCCTGGTGGCTCAGCATTGAGCATGAGAAAGGATCATCATGATTAGGAATGGCTACCCCCGGCGTTTACAGGCAGATGCGGAACGGGCGCAGCTGGCGAAGCGCTGGAGAGAGTATCCCGGACCCGTTCAGTTTCTCTTGTATGCGCTTCTGCGTGACCACGGCCTGCAGGCGGCGCAGCTGGCGACCAGGGCCGTGGAAGAGTGTCTTCATCCGCAGACCCCTCAACAGAAAGAAGAGACAAACGATGCAACATCTTCTGCTTGATTTGTATGAATGTAACGCGCAAAAGCTGGCTGATGCGGACGAACTGCGCCGCTTTCTGGGCGAACTGCCCAGCCGTCTCGGTATGCAGCCAGCAGGCCCTCCCGACTTGTATTTCATCGATTCGGTCAGCGATCCTGCCGACGCCGGGCATTCCGGACTCACGCTCGCGTGCAATCATGTCAGTTTGCACGCGTGGCCACCCTACCGCATGGTGAATATTGATATCTTTTCACGCACCGCTTTTGACGAAACCGAGGCCATCGCCTTCGCGCGCGCGCTGTTTGATCCGGCGGATATCGAAATCAATTCGGTCGTGCGCGCGACTCGTTCGCTGCGCCACAGTGGAGGCGCTGAGAAACCTGTTGTCCCTGAGCCTGTTGTTGAGAGCAAAGCAGAGCCGTCGTCGCCCGTTGCCCATCGCTGTTTGTATCAAGGACCGGGCAGATGCACCCGGTCTACTGGCAGCGCGATGATGAGATATTGTGCCGTCCACCAGGACTTGCTCCTCCCGCCGTAGGGAGTATCTGGACAGTCATTCGCTCCTCAACGAAAAAGATGTCTGTATTCATACCGGGAAGGAGTTGTCTATGCAAGGAATTCCATACCAGAACATCGCGTCCTCGATGTTTCAGATGCCACAGCAAGATGAGGACATCCGGCACTATACCCTGGACTTGTTGCCCACAGGACACACCCTGACAATGAACATCCTCCTGGGGACCGTCTCGCTCATCGCCAGGGATGAGTCATTGCCTTACCCGCGCATGATTGCCGAGCAGCAGTTCACTCTGAGCGAAGCGAGCCTGTTGATCCCACTGCTCAATGCCTACCCCTACTATTGCCCTTACGAGGTAATGCTGGCGAGTTTCGACCATCGTCTGATTACGGATGCTACTATTGAACGTTGCCGTCGGCGTTTACAAGAAGCGCAGGAAGAGGGAGTATGGGATTCTGCGATGCGTCCCGTGCGCAATGTCCTCTCGCGCACGCGCTTGAAGATGCGCAATGTCGGCATCGAAATCGCCTCTATCCTCGAGATAGGGTATTGTCTCATGGCCCTGCCAACACGGAAGCAATTTGGCGCGTCGTGACCGCCAAGAAAATGAGGAAAAATGCAGCGCTTCATATTTCAATCGGCCATCGTCAATCGTGATGGGCTGTACAGTTATCAGGGCGTCTCTCTCGAGCAGGCGGCAGCCTGGTTGACCGAGGGGCCGGAGCCGGTGTTTCGGCTGCCGCTGATCAGTTCAGTGGCGAAGATCCTCACGGGAAAAGAAGTCGTCGCCCGGCCCCGCGAGCGCCTCTTCCTGCATACGGGAGACGAGGCATTAATTCTGCAGTTCGCGTTTCCTGAAGACCAGGATGTTCCGGGGTATAACCGGGGCCATGTGGCAACGCAGCCCAGGCATCTGACACTGGTTGACCTGCGGAATTCCGTCCGCTTTGGCCTGCTGCGGAAGTTCGCCCGGCTCGACGCCTACACGCGAAGTGTCACTCAATGGGATGTAGCCTTTGGTGATCGAGACGGGCGGCGGCGCTATCTGGTGCATGATGGACTCCTGTCGCGCTTCGGGGTGTATGAATTCGGCAGGATTGATCTCTCCCAAGCCAGAGACTGGTTCAGCGAAGGCCGCTTTGAGTGTCAACTCCGATACGATGGGGTCTGCAAGGCGTTGGAGAGCCTGCTCGACCGTACTCTCTCGGTCTACGACTCCAACACACGAGCGAGTCTGTCGCTGCATGAGGGGGATCAGGCGCTCGTGGTGTACTTTCACTATCCTGGCGGCGAGCATCCTCTCCCGCTTGAGCCATTTACGCAGCAGCTGGATGAGAGCTATGTGCGCACCCATACCCAGTTGAATCTCCTGCGGCGCTTGAGTGACCATTTCGTCGAGGCAAACGCCGCGACGTTCCCTGATGCCACCCGGATGCCGAGAGAGCGGCGAGTTGGTTGACCGTCAAACAGGAGCAGGTAGAATCATCAACGTGTTCAAAGAAAAGGAGAGCGAGCCATGATGGAGGGAAGTCAGGAAGCGTATCGGGTGCGACTGCTGCGTGAGCGTCCAGAGCGCGCCCAGGCCATCGAAGAGACGTACAAGCGTCTGCAAGTCCTGCTGCATGAGGCGATGGCTGCCCTGCCTGCCAACGAGCGGGGAACGCGTGGCTGGGCATGGGGCGAGAGTGCCACTCAGGCGATTGACGCTGCAAGGCTGGCCGTCAGCAACTTTATTTCAGAGGAGCGGGACATCGCCACGCCCTGAAAAATTGAGATGTCCGACTCGCCTCACTCGTGAAGTGATTCATGCAGAATGTCTCGAACTATGCTAGTATCGTAACGAGGGGAAGGTGAAAGGCTTCTGCACGTTTCGGCCCTGGTGTCGCGCAACGTGAGGCCATGTCCTGTCAGGTGAACCTATCCACCGCACCAGGCAAGAGGAGTGCATGAACCCAGGCTCAAGGGAAACGACACACACGGAACAGGACGATGAGGAAGAGCGTGGAGTCGCAAGTGGGACGGGAGGCATCTCTGGAAGAGCCTGCGCTCCTCCGTTTGAAAGGTCAGAATGTCTATGGAAACAGGGAGAGGCGGCATGTCTCAGGATGACTATAATGGAGCGTTCGCATGAAACATCTGTGTATTGATGCCTACGAGGTTGAGAGCGCACTGCTGGAAGATCAAGACCTCCTTCGGCGCACACTGAAAGCACTCCCCGCTCTCATCGGGATGCAGCGCCAGCAGGAGCCGTTCTTGGAACAGATCAAGACCTCTCGCCCGCTTGACGATGGCATGAGCGGCATTCTGCTTGGGGATGGTGCGACAACGCTGCATGTATCACTGCACGCCTGGCCGCCCTACCACATGCTCAACATCGACCTGTTTGCCTGCCAGGATGAGATCGAAGTGCAGGACGTGCTGGATTATCTCCAGTACCACTTCCAGATTGACAGCCTGGATATGGAAATCAACGAGATCGAACGCGCAACCCGTTCTCCTCGGCCAACTCCCATCCCTCCTCCCCCACTGGTTTTCTCTCATGCTTCTCCGCTCTAGAGAAGCACACCAACGCCGGTAGCGACAGGCTACCGGCGTTGGTGTCTCACAACTGGTTTTCCGTACCGAAAGGAGCGAAGCTATGGAGACGAAGAGGCAGCAGGCGACCGTCAACGTGCGCTTCCTCGTAGTGGGCCTGGTGGTCCCCCTGGTGTATCAGGCGACTTTCACGACGTTCGCCATCCTGGAGCCAGCAACGATCTTCCCGCCGCAGGTCTGGCTGTGCTTGCACCTCTTGACCAGCGTGTTCTTCATCGGCGGGCCGCTCTTTGCCACCGGGCTGCCACTGCGGCGCTCCTGGCAGGCGCTCGGCGGACGCCGGGTTCCGCTGATCGACCTGGCGCTGGTGGTGGTGATCGGTGTGGTGGGTACCTGGGCGCTTGGCGTGGCATACAACGTCGTCATGAGCGTCGTATTTCACCAGAGCGCGGACTTCGGCTTTTCGCAGTCCTCTCAGGACCTGCCGCTGTTCATCTTGTTTGTGGTGCTGGTCGGCCCGCTTGGGGAGGAGGTCCTCTTCCGCGGCTATCTCGGCGTGCTGATCCAGCGGCCCTGGGTCTTTCTGCTGGTTTCTGCCGCGGCGTGGAGTGCGCTGCACGTTGATCCCTACCATGCGTTGCCGCTCTTCCTGACGGGGCTGCTCCTGGCGTGGGTGCGCCTGCGCACTCGCTCATTGTACCCCGCCTACGCGCTGCATCTTATGTTCAACGCGCTGGCGCTGGTCTTGCACTACGCGCTGCCGACGTAACGTCGTCTGCACGCCTCACGTCGGCGCACCATGTCACACCCCAAAAGATGAGATGTCAAGCCATGCTATCCAAGAAGAAATATCGCATACTGTAAGTGGACAAGCTCTGGCGTCCTTCCAGCAAGGAGCGACAGGAGTTGCAAGAACTGAACGAACGGCCACCTTCGACACTCATTCACCTTTTGAGGAGAGTGCGTCCGTTCGTTCCTGTTCTGCTCAGACCAGCAGGCTCCTGGCTTCCACGCAATTCCACCAGTTGACAAATCACCGCGAAGCTACTGAAATAGCCATGGGTCGTCACGCATCCGTTTCAGTAATGGGGTTTGCCCATGGTTGGAACACGAAGTTGGAATAGCACTATAGTCCAAATGGGTACAAATTGAATACACTGCGTGTACATGCTAGAATTAAAAGGACGAAACTGCTACAATTATTCGGGTAGCTATCATCTCAAAAAAGAGCAGACTAGCCAATTGGGTACAGAAACCATCCGTCAAATTTTCTACAGAAACACCGGAATTACTTGCAGAAACGCGCGAGTTATTTTGGAAAGACGGCCGTGAGGATGGATAGTTGGATGTGATGAGTAATAATCCCGATGTTGTTTTGAGGATGCTGGAAAGGAGAACTTTATGGGCATGGCACAGGATGATCCCCCCTTACACGAATTGACTGCCTGGATAGCCAGGGAAGAACAGGCCAATGCAGCCTTGCGCGAGAAGCTGGCAAACAAACAGGCATACCCGGCGGCACAACAGGCGCTTGCGCCTGAAACTCTTCCCTTCAATCAACCGGTTGAAACAGCCACCACTACAGCACCGTTGCCCGCCCCTGGCTCACCTTCGCGCTCATCAAATCGCAGGTTGGGAAAACGGCGGATCATTCTTCTGCTTGTGCTGGCGCTTCTGGTCATTGGCGGCACCCCTGCCGCTATTTTTGGCTATCAGGCTCTTCGCGCAGGGCGATCGCTTTCGTCTGGAAAGATTACCGAGTTTGCATTGTCCGCTAATAGTCAGCCCGTGGGGATTACCGCCGGGCCGGGCGGTACCCTCTGGTTTGCCGAGAACGGGGCGGGCAAGATCGGGCGCATTACTCCCTCCGGTAAGATTACTGTATTTCCGGCATCCGGCCAGCCCGTTTATATTACTGCTGGGCCAGATGGCAATCTCTGGTTTAGCGAAGATAACGGCGGTTCTCTGGATCGCATCACCCCCTCTGGCATCATCACCAAATTTCCCGTTTATGCCAATTTTGGCGGGGTTATCGCTGGGCCAGATGGCAACATCTGGTTTACTGAAGATAACGGCAGTACAGGCAAGATCGGGCGCATTACCCCCTCCGGCACTCTCACCGAGTTTGCAACATCCCTACCCGGTAGCACACCTGATGGGATTACTGTTGGGCCAGGTGGCGACCTCTGGTTTGCAGATCCCGGAGCGGGCAAGATCGGACACATCACTCCCGGAGGCACCATTACCGAGTTTGCGCTGCCCACGCCTGCGAGCGCGCCTCTCGGGATTACCGCCGGGTCGGATGGCAATGTCTGGTTTACCGAGTGGTTTACCAATAATAACCCGGACAAGATCGGGCGCATCACCCCCGGCGGCACCGTCACCGAGTTTGCGCTGCCCACACCTACGAGCGAACTCGAAGAAGGCATTACCGCCGGGTCGGATGGCAATGTCTGGTTTACCGAGTCTGGGGCGAACAAGATCGGGCGCATTACCCCCTCTGGCATCATCACCGAATTTACCCTGCCCACCTTTGCTAGTGGACCTGAGGGGATTACCGTTGGGCCGGATGGCAATATCTGGTTTACCGAGCATAATGCGAACAAGATCGGACGTATTACCCCTGGCAAGTGAACAGCCAGCCATCTATCCCTGGAAAAGCGTTATCAGCAGAGGGTACTGGAAAAATGGAAGAGGAACTGTTTCGACTTCGGCTGGCAAAAGACGACCTGCAAATGCGGGTGAGCCTGCAAAATACACTGATCGAGCAGCAACAAGAGCACATTGACCTGTTGAAAAAACACAACCAGGCGCAGGAGCAGCAGATTGCAATCTTAACGAGGGAAGGAAAAGCCTGGCAAGACCGGTCGGGCAAAAACGGTCATAGCGCTTACCCGTCACCCTCCTCGCACCCGCTTACCCGCCAGCCCGCAGGTCTGCGTTTCCCGTCGCGTCCGGTCGCTGTCATCCTGATCGTACTCGTTCTGTGTCTTCTTGGTGCGGGGACCATCGGCATCTATGGCGCTGCTACGGATCACTTGCCGTGGCAAGGGAACACGCCTCACGGGTCATCAACCACTGTATCACTCGCCAGTACTGCGCTGGTCAATGCTACAACTCCCCCGGCATTGTCCTCTGGGCCGTCTCAAGTGACTATCCCTGGTCTCTTCACCATTTCTGGCGGCATGGGCCTATCCCACTATTTTTTGAGCTCGGAGGGCATCTGTACTAACTTTGCGCTGGCGACAGACCGGCTGATGTACACGAGCGCCGAATTGCAGAAGATGTATAACTTCTTCAATAACAACATGCACAGAGTACCTCCACCAGAGACGCTCAAAGCAGTAGATGGAGGTTCTACTACGCCCGGTTCCGGCTTATCACTGCCACAGGTTCAGGGTTGCCCTACCATTTGGGAGATGACCAACACCGGGCAAAAGTCGATTCAGCTTGTGCAGTTGCGCATGAAACTGCTGGTAAATTCAAGAGAAGCCGACAAACAGTATAGGTTGGTTGACTACTGTTCTATTATAGAGCAGTTTGAAAAAGTAGACGGTCCTTGCCCCGGCCTTGGAGGCCAGGGGCAACCAGTCTCATATACCTTCAGTTTCGGACCAGGCAAAGCTGGCTCTTTCATACAGGGTCAATCCACTGTAGGAGAGCCAGTAATCGACCCGGGCCAAACGATTTTTCTTCAACTCAGTTTCGTGCCAGCCAGCCTTTCTGCGGCGCTGGTTTATACCATCGAGCCAGAATTTGTGATCAATACCTCCAATGAAACCGGCAAGATCATAGACGTGCCACAATGGAAAGAGACGTTTGTTATGGCCCCTGTCGACCATTTTAGCTGCTACGCGCTGCAAGGCAATACATTCGTTACGATAGGCTCACACTCCCCTACCAGTTGTATTTAAATACATTTGAACACTATGAGAAGGGCACAAAGAAGATACACGCACTCATGATGAGGAAACAGGAACAGGCTTTTCCTCATCACTTTCCTCTGACTTCCTGAACAAGTCGATTATGACGCCGGGACAAAATTCTGCTGCGCCTGGTTCAGTTGATACGTCTGCCAGTTAGATGCATTGGAGAAAACTACCTCAAACGTTTGCGGCAGAAAAAGCGTCTGTTGCCCCTGGGTGGCGATATGATACGTTACCTGGATGCGAAAGTGCATATCTACAGGGATACCCGATACAACTGCTGCGTCAATCTGGTCGGGTTCCCCAGGTGCCAGTTCCACAGGTCGAAACAGGCTGGTAGGATACGTGTCACGGATTGTCTGGTGAGCTTGCTGGCCTTGATAGACGAAGCGAGCAGGATGCGTGGTGCTGTATCCAGTGAGCAGGACCACAGGATAGACACGCAATGGATCTCGCACCATGTTCACACCCATCACGAATAGAGTCACTTTATCGATAATAATGCTGTATCTTCCAGTGTACAGGCTGTGTAGACCAATCGCTATGGTATAAGGAGCGGAAGTTGCCCCGGTATTAAGTTGTACAGCCCCGATACTGCGCGGGTCTGTACTAGCTGGCAGGTAGTCCGGTTTCTGAGGATTGCCAGGGATGACATACGTGCTACTTTGAAAGCCGATAAAATAGACATCCAGGTTGCTGTCGTGCGACCCCTGCGTTGTCGTGATTGGTTGCGTAATCACCTGCGGTCTGGGACAGAGCGAAGTCGGACACCAGGAAGGTCGTACCAGCGCGGTCCCGAGCAGGGAAAGGCAAAGCACACAACTAAGCGATGAAACAAGGGTCACAGCGCCCATGGCTTTGAGACGAGTGTCCATTGGCCGCAGCCGTTTCTGGAGAGGTTGTAAGACCAGGAGCAAAACCACGGTGAGAAAGACAACAACGCATAAAACAGCCAGTACAGTCAGTTTCCGGCTCTCAATAAAATCCAGGAGCGGGACATGTGTGATCGGCTGGCTGAAGCCCAGCAAAATAGAGATGATTGCATAAGAACACAGGTTTATCATCCAGACTGATGCTTTAAACAATCTTTGCTGGATGAGTTTGTAGATGGGACCGCCCTCCTTGTCTCTCTTCTGACTTTTTGCCATGTTATTTGCTACTCTATCAAGTTCAGGTTGCGCGAGTGTTGCTGTAGGAAGCGCCTCTTTCTTCTGTGGAGTCACCGGTCCTTCCGACTGCGGCTCCCCGACGTTCAGATCGGGTGCAGCAGATACCGTGTGCGCTGTAGCGAGAGCTATTCCGGGGATGTGCTCTGATACTTCTGGCGGGGGCTCTGCATTTTTTTTCTTTCTGATGCGGCTGATCTTCAAATCACCCTCTTTTTTCTCACCCTTCACCGTTCCCGCTCCCGTCTGCTCTTCAGTTGGAGCAGATACGGTATGGGAACGAAGCGACAATGTCGCTTCCTGGACGGCTGGCTTTGCCCTACTTTTGCGCTTGCGAGCTGGCTTCTCCTCAAAACCCTCCATGTTCTCTCTCCAATCAATTTAGATGTAGTATGTGAGTCATTTCCCCTAAAATGGGGTAAAATATCGGGATCCCAAAAATAGTTATTCTAACCCGATGTGCAAGTATTCCTGCCAAAGAAAAGGCTTAGAAGTCGGCAGGAAATAAACTTTCCAAGGAAGAGCGAGGAAGCGCCGCCCGGAGGTCTGTTTGGCCATTCAAACTGACAACGTTATTTCCTGCCGACCTCTTATGAGGTCTACTCTCCTCAGAAGTATGGCAAGTTTCTGAGGAGAGTCGCTCTCCATACGAAAATTCGCAAGGCGAATCCCGTGCAATCATTCAGGCCGTCTACTCCCTTTTTTGAAGTGATGACTACCCGGATAATTGTAGCAGTTTCACCCCTCTCATCCTAACATGTACACGCAGTGTATTCAGTTTATACCCATTTGGGCTATAGTGCTATTCCAACTTCGTGTTCCAACCATGGGCAAACCCCAGTAATGGCGTTTCAATTCTCGCCGGAGCTTTCTCGATGTATTCGCGAGCTTTCGCAGTCCCCGCCGTTTCTAAGCCGTGCAGATATCTCCAAGCAGTATCAACGGTAAACTCCATCGTTGTCTTTTGGCGGAAGTGAGAAGACAGGTCCGTCCAGATCGCTGCATCACAATCGTTCTTCTCAGCCCAGCTGTAGATGGTATCAGCTCTGTGAGGTATGCGGCTGCAATACTTGCCAGTCGTGCAATTCACAGAGCCGATACACTCACTTGTTGGACACTCTCGTTGGCGTAGAGTATGGATTGCGTCGTCGAGGTCCCGATGCGGACTGACCGCGAAATAGGTTCGATTTTCTTTTCCATTCTTTGGGTCGATCACTAGAGTGAGTGCGTTGCAGCGGCATTCTGACACGCGGGAGAGCTCGAGAGGAAGCTCAGGGCCATCTTGTTCCCAATCGGTTGCGACAGCAAGGTTTCCTGGATCCCACATGAGCGATCCCCATGCAAGAAGAGCGATTTTCATGGGGACCTCCTTCCTTTTAGTGTACTCATCTGACACATCAGGCATTCCTGATCACCCTGGACAGTCGGAAAGGCGTGCATGTTTTACGCGAAAAGTCTTGACATGCGCGCTTCTTTGTGGTAGGTTGAGTACCAACTAATAGTATTTAGTCGGTACTCACTGCAAAGGCACCAGATTGCACGAAAGGAAGAGGGAAATGCTTCAGAAGGGCTACTATCTGACGAAAGGGGGCTATTCCGCCCGCCTTGATACAGAGATTGTCACAGAAGGGATTGGAGTCGTGCGTGAGGTTGGCTATGTCGCCTACAAGGCAAATGGTGAGTTTGCCTATAAAGATGAGCCCTATGAACCTCATCCTGGCGAGAGCCTGGACTTGTTGCTTGAGAGTTGGCAGTCTCACCCTTTTCATCACGTCCAGCGCGGGGGAGAATGACATGCGGTTTTTCGCAACGATCCTGGATATCCTGGATGCTGGAGTAGACGGCGATCCTCAGAAAGCGCGGGCCTACGGGGAACTCTTGGTTGAGCGTGTCAATACAGAGCAAGAGCTCCCAGATGAGGAACGCGCGAGGCTGGTGGCAGCGTTACGCCGTGTCCTTGACCGCGATCCGGGGCAGAAGCGCGTAATGATCTATCCGGCAGTGGGAGGAGAAGAGGCGCAGGCCGTTCTCGCCGCACCAGTTTCGCTTTCCATCACTCATCGAGAAGGCAAGCCAGTAGGGGTGCAGCTTCCAGGGTATGCCGACCAGGATGCGCCGTTTATCCAGTTGTGGTTGAGGAACCAGAGAGCCTATAAGACGGTGAGGGCGTATGCTGCCAATATCGTCAGGTTCTATGTCGATGTGGAGAAGCCGCTTCCGCAAGTCACACTGGCCGATCTTCAGGACTACGCCGAAGAGTTGTACGATTTAGCGCCAGCGTCCCAGGCGTCGATGCTGGCTGCCGTGAAGTCCTGCTTGACGTTCTGTGCGCAAGCGGGATACCTCAGAGCCAATGTGGGAGTCGCATTGAAGCTTCCCAGGCCAGAGGAGCGGCGGGCAGAGCGTATCTTGAGTGAGGCGCACGTCCAGCGCATGCTGGCCCTGGAAAATGACAAACGCAACCACGCGATCCTGATGCTGCTCTATGGGGGCGCGTTGCGCGTCAGTGAGTTGTGTGGCTTACGCAGACGAAACCTACAGCCATATGGGGAGAGAGGTCAGATTACCGTCTATGGGAAACGGAGCAAGACGCGTTCGGTTCCGGTGTTACCGAGCGTGTGGCAAGAGATTGACGTGCTCTCGACCGGTTTTGAGCCAGATGCCTATGTGTTTCAGTCCAGGCAGAGGAAAAATGGGAGGGGAGAAGTCACCGGCGGGCGCTTAGATCAATCCCAGGTGGACGAGATCGTGAAAGCGGCGGCGATCCGCGCGGGGGTGGAGGTGTATGAGCGGGTGATTGAGCGCGGACCGAGAGCTGGAGAGCAGGAAGTTCGTTCGCGGGTGTCCCCGCACTGGTTACGTCATGCCAGTGCGTCTCACTCGATTGATCGGGGAGAGTCGTTGCCAGTGGTGAGAGATACGTTGGGACAGAGTTCCATCGCGGTGACGGATGTGTATAGCCATGCTCGGCCAGGGCAAGGATCAACGCTTCGCCTTCCTTTATAATAGTCGCCTGTAGACGAGAGGAACTGGGAGAGAAGAGGGACCGGGGAAGCGTCGTGCGGAGGAAAACAGAGGAGAGAGCATGATCGTTGTCACATTGAGCAGAGAAAGGCGACAGCTGCACCCATCACGAAACGATGATGAGCGGTACCCTAAAGCAGAGAAAGCTAGCTGACTGTCTAGGCAATCAGCTAGCTTTCTCTGCTTGCGCTGTCTAACACTTGCCTCTGCTGGAGGGGGAGTACTGGTAGTAGTAGTAGGGGTGTGAGGATGATCCGACCGGAAAACAACGAGAAGGACAGAAACTTCTTAGTAGACAAGCATTCAAGCTTTGATAATTTACAGTTGTAGGGCCGCAAAAATCGCCTCTCAGACGCACTGGCGGAAAAGGGGGGCCAGTCACAATGGCTGACCCCCCCCTTCTCGTGAGCAAGTATGTAAGGCTTTGGCCTTTGGTGACGTGTTCCGACAGTCGCGGAATTTGCGGTACCACTTAGTGAGCATACGAGGGACGCTATGCCAAAAGTGCTTAAACGCTGTAATCCGAGATATAAATAGGACGCTAGAAGAGACAAAAGATAATCAATAGCGCTGCCAGCCTTATAAAGCCTTACCAGCGTGCTATATGCGGTAAGGCTCTGGCCTTTGGTGAGGCAATCCGGGCTTATGGGTTGTACTATTGGGGCGAACATGCGCCATTCTACGATAAGCACCAACAATGGTGAATTTATCATAGTGATAATCTTCTTGTGAAGTGATGGAATAGACCACTTGGCTTGGCTTCATTACATAATTATCACATTTACGCGGGTAGAGCATCAAGAGCCGCCTGGACGATTGGCACGTTTAAGCGGTAGCGATACGTTTGGGGTCCCTGCTCCGCTATCTCCACAAAGTTCCTCGCTTTCAGGAATGCGAAAGCAGCCGGCAGGTCTTCGCAGGTCCCGAATATCTCTTTTTCGAGCTGTTCGGGCGATTTTATGATCCAGGGAATGGTATCTGTCTCTTTCAGGCGGTCCGTCTGCTGGACCATCACACTCAGCAGCGTCGTTGCATCATGATGGTAGTCACAAATCATGGCGATATCTTCGTGAATTGTGATTTCCCGGCCTGTTCGTTGCTCAGGGGGAAGCTTCCTCAAGGCTGCCTGGATTGCCCCCTGGTTCAAGCGAAACTCCCGCTTGCCGGAGGATGGATTGATACGGACGCTTACATGCCCCATCTGCTCCAGCTCCGCTATGACCTCATCGAGTGAACTATCAGGATGCAGCTTTTGCATAAAGCTCAATTCATCCTGAACTTCATCCTTCGGGATCCATATCTCAGGTGGTCGTCGTTTTCCTACCCACTTCCGTCGTGAATTCTTCTTCATCGCATTATTCCTTACTGGTGAGGGGACCGGCCCCCGGCTCAAATCGGAGAACAGACATAACTTTGCTGTGCTTCAGCCAGACAAGCAGATCACTCTCCTGCACATCAGGAGGAAGAGCGCCGATAAGTGCGGTTACTCGTGTGCGACGGTCACATACCAGGAGGAAAGCATTCTCTGCCATAATCGCTTCGGATATGACATGCTGAGCTGGTTCATTGCCTGCATGTTGTGCAGCAAGCTGGGCTGCACACAGATCACAGACCAAACGGAGAGAATGTGTGACGACTCCGACGGTATCTTGCTCTCTGCACATCGCCTCCCATACCGCCTCTTCTATCTGCTCTCTCGACGCACCCTGGCCGAGGAGTTGTCGCGCCAACTCAAAGTTTTCATAAAAGTGTACCTCCCACGAGGCTCGTACAGGTTGACCCTTTCGTTGGTGAATCTCCCCCTGGCAAGGGGTGGTTGGCTTGTCTATCGAGTAAAATAGGGCTTGTGCTAAAAGGGCATCCACTGTTTCTTCACGCTTGCTGGATGCACCGGACTGCTTATTCATAATAGATACTCCTCGTCAACGTTGTAAAATACACATCTGGGCTTCATAGATGGTTCGTGAAAGTCCTGCCAATCTTAACACATCGCGAGCGTTGCGTATAGGCATATGGCTATGAAAAACCCGACCGCAAGGGTCGCCCCGGACAGCGGTCCTCTATTCGCCAGTCGCCGCCGGTGCGAACAGCTTCGCCATCATGCCAGAGACACCCAGCAGCGCGGTGAGCTTGCCGATGAACTGGTTCTGGTTGCGCGTAATCGTCTCCAGGTACAGGCCGGTCGTCGCGGCGCTGCTGTGTAAAAGCGGCTTCTGGATATCGGTCAGCTTCGCCCCAATCGCCTGCATGAGCAGCGCGAACGAGTGGCGCGTCGTATGCACCTTGAAGGTATCGAGATAGTGCCGACAGACACCGGCGATGCCCTGGTAGCCCAGCGGCTCCTCGGCGCGCGTCGGGTGCGCCAGGTCCATCCAGACTACCGCCTCAGCACCGATATCCTTGATGGGCTTGTTGTAGGCCGTCTGGATCCACAGGACCAGCACCGTGCTGACCACCTCATCGAGCGTATCGTGCGTGGACTTCACGCTCTTTAGGCGCTCAAAATCCAGCGTTACGATGCCGCGGCGATTGACCTGCAGGTGTCGCCGACGCAAACTCGCCACTTCGCCAGCCCTGCGCCCGGTGGTGAACAGCACCAGCAGCAGCGCGATTTCGCGCAGCCCTGGTCTGGTGCTGACATCGATCTTCAGCAGGCGCTCCTGCACTTCTTCCTGCTCCAGGCCCTGCGCTTTCGCGTAGGGTTGCACCGGCGAGCGGTCCACCAGGTCGATCGGATTGCCGAGGGTGATAAAGCCGCGCTTGTAGGCGAATTGATAGAACGAGCTGAGGATGGCCAGCCGCTGGTTCTTCGTCGCCGACGCGATCTCCCCTTTGTGGCGGCTACCCTCAAGCCGGGTACTGGCAAAGGCCTGCGCGTAGAGTGCGAGGCGCTGGCAGATTTGCCGTTCGCTTTCCCCTGGCCCTGGTTCCCACGTCAGGTCGAGGCCATCGCGCTGGAGCAACTTCCGAAACGCCGTGATCGTCTCGCTGTAGGCCGTGCGGGTTTTCTCGCTCCTGGTATGGCCGAACTTCTCATGGATTCAGACGCCGATGCCAAATTCAAGAGCCTGCGCCAGACTACCCAGCGTGGGGATGGTGAGCGCTTCTGTCATAGCATTCTATCCATTCATCGATAACAGCAGACTTATCTATGAGGCGCTGGCCAGCCGGCAAAAGTGACGATATTTTGGCAGATCGTCGCAGGCCTGCCCCTCCACATCGCGAAAGCGCCGCCTTTTTCATAAGGCGCTGGTTATACCTTAGCACTCAGAGAGTACTGGCAATAGGGTCAGGGTGCGCTTGGAGCACCTGCCCGGCAAAATGCAAGAGACTCGTACAGAGTTCCAGGCCAAAGGCAGCCTTTTCTCGCAAGGGCATTTCTGTGCCATAGTGGGGAGCTGGGGCCGCCCATTCCCAGACACCAGAAAGCAGGGTTCGGATCATAACAGGAGATTTGCTGTCTTCTGGCCACGCAGCAGTAAGCTGAGGCGCTACAGTATTCCGGAGCCACTCCCCAACTGATTGATGTGTTGGTTTCTGTGGAACACCCCACACATCACAGATCACTTGAGGAATGCCCTCCGCAATTTTCCGGCAGTTGATTAAGACCTGCTCGTAGAGGCCACTCTGGTAAAACCCCGTTGCCCCATCCAGGAGACGCAGACATTCAGCCCAGATATCCATTCCGCGTGGGAGGCGCGGCTCAGGCAGTTCTACCAGCCGTCGCGTGCCAGCACCTAAGTCGCGTAAGACAGTCAACCAGCGTTCGCGGTCGATGCCGATGTACCCCGAATTGGTGCTCCGTACCGGTACCACGGCTTGGCCTATGTCAGCTAGGCCGCTAAGCCAAACCGTCAAGCTTACTTGGTTCCCCTTACGCGCCTCCTCGATGGCCTCGACCTGCGCATCTGTAAGAGCCACCTCGAGTCTGGACCGGTTGTCAGGCCAGATGATCTGGGAGGGGATGACCAGTCTGACATCAGTATCAGATACATTGCCATAGCCAAGCCAGCCCCCGATCCAAAGCAGGCGCATCGATGCAGATGCCTCATCCGGCTTAGGAAGCGTGTAGGGCAAGTAGAGCACCGGGCCAAAGATGCCCCGGCCTCCGAAAATTACCGTCGGATCGATCTCAACCTTGATAGCCGGGCCCTGAAAACCCCCGCGAGTATCAAACGGTTTGAGAGACCACTGAGTCGATGGCATATATATTTTGCTCCTTATTTCTGTATGGTTTGTGCCTGCTCTTTTTCACTTGTTTCCGCCGATGGAGCTGCTTTCAATGAAACATGAACTCCTTTCGTAAGCGCTTCCATCGCATGGATGAATAGCCCTGAGAGTATCTTACTTATCACAGCCAGAATATAATAGGCCCCGAAGCAAAAGGCGGCCACGATGAGCAGAATCGCAATAAGGGTGGCAACCACAATAATGATCGGATTAGGGACAATGACGTTGCCCATATGTATACTTGTGATGCCCAGCCAACTAGCAATACCTGTCACGCTGGCAATAAAGCCGATAATAGCGGCGATAAGGCCAACAGTAACACGAAACCCCTTCCAAAACGTTTTCTTCATATGTACTCCAACAGGATGGTCAAAAACAGTCTATAGCAGCGTGTGTCAGGGTGACATCTCACACTAACAGGTATTAGTTATATATTTCCAGACCCATCTTATCGGCTCACTAGGTCCCTGTCAATCCCTTTGTGAAAGTAATAGAACAGAGATTCAATACGTCGGGATGAGCAAGAAAAGCCCTAGCGCGTTATAGGTGGCGTGATACAGGATCATCCCCCGGACGCATACCGAAGAAAGGATGGCAATTGGGGAGATGCTTCGGCATCGATTGTATCCATGCAGAGTACATATTGATTTGAGCTATCCGCAGTCTATCCCCTACTTTCAGCATATACATGGGACAAGTAAGATAATCAACTGAAGATGAGCGTATGTTTGTTAAGGTATAAGAGCTGGCCTGGCTGATTTCTTTGTTGGTCAAAGGCCAACCACGCTGGATGCCCACAGCTATCCAGCGTGCTTCCATCTCAGCAACGCGATAGCCCGGCTCGACTTGCGCCAAGATGCAATGTTCGAATGTCAGTCCTTCATCATGAAGCGATCGTACCCAAATACTTCGTGCAGCGTTATCTCGACTGCCCTTGCCTCGATGTTCTCTCATCCGAGCTGTGATATCATGCGTGCGCCCGATATAATAGGTGAGCCTATCACGCGGATCGAGCAAACCGTACACGAAGGATGGTGTGCGATAGTGAGAAGTAAGCCACTGCTTATATGCCTCTTGTAGCTCTTCGCGGTGCGCCTGGTAATACCTCTCCTTGCACGCATCGCAATGACCGATCTCTACATCTCGGTTCAAGAAGCGAAAATCTTGGGCCAATGCCGTCTGCCAATCGTCCTCCATGAGTGTTTTACACTGGAAGCAAGCGATGCCGCATTCGCTGCACTTGAGGCAGATGACATAGCTCCCATAGTGAAGGGGCGCCTCCAGTGCAGGACTTTGACAGAATGAGCAGAGTGGTAGGTCCTGGTTTGCTAGCATGAAAGCCTCCTCCTCCATTCTTTTCCTCTCATTATTTGACCGGAAGAGGTAGCTGTTTGCCAGGGGAGACGACCCATTGATGTCGTCCATGATGTTGAAGTAACCTCCTCCTGCACAGATTATCCTCTCATACACAGTACATGTTGCAATTCACCTGATGGAATTTTTCTGCTTATCCGCTGGATAAGCAGTTTGTAAATGCTGCTCTGTGAAACAACCTCAACAGGATACTGAGGAAGATTCCACCAGGTGAATTGCAACATGTACACTGCTGTGGCCTATGAGGCCCACCGGCACAATGTCTAACGTTACGCCTCACTTCGCCGTCAAGGCGACAGAGAAGACCGCTTCCGCACTGGCCTGGCTGCCATCTGCCCATATCGCCGAGGCTTGTGCGCTGGCCGATTTCCCTGCGCAGTTGGTCGGCTGCTGAACCTGCCATACCCATCGGTACTCGTTGGTCCCTGGCTCCTGGTCGGTTATCACCGGGCTTCTCACGCTCTGTTGATTACAGTAGGTGATGGTAATGCGAAACTGCGCCCCCGGCTCGCCCTCAATGCAGACCTGGCCGACTTTGTCCTGTACCGCGACGGCGCAGGTGAAGGCGACTTGTCTGGTGGGTGCATGGAGTGCGCGGAACTGTTGTGCCACTCTGATCGAGATCAGTAGGATGGCCAGCAGTAAGGCGAGGGTGATGAGACGTTGCTGCTTCAATCGCGCTCCATATCAATGTTATTCTATGCCCTATGACGCGCGTGGAGCCTTCTGGTAACGCGGATATGGCCAGAGGGCTTATTCCAGGATGCATCGGCGTGATTCTTTCTCTGATCACTCCTTGTAGGCGATATCCTCTCAAAGAGAACCAGCAAATCACGGCAGTGAAAGCCTAAGGCCGTGATGATGTACATGCAAACGCATCCCTTTTGTCACAGCCTTGTACATCAAGAAGTTGACGACCATTCCTCTTGAACAATGTGTGCCAGGTCTTCGATAGCAGCAGGATATGGTCTCGTTGCGATACTCCTTTCCCCTTTTGCTCGCCACGATAGGAGAGCCAATTAAACTGCCTAGGGCAGCTACGTGGACTGGAGTCATCTAGAAGCCAAAAATACCTGCAAAGATCAATCCTCCCACCAGAAAAATCATCAGCCAGAGGATAATATACTCTGGCCAGCTATCATTGTTAAACCGGAATGACCTGGGCAATGAGCCATAGTACGTTTCATCGGGCCAGAGGACTTTCACTCCTTGCGTTGTCAAGCTATCGGCAATAATATGGAGCACAAAGGCCAGGAAGATACCCAGAAATACGGCAAAGAGTTCTTTTCCCAGGAAAACACGTATGACCGGACTTAACTCGACAGGATGCCGCTGGAAGTAGATTTCCAGAAAGGTAGCTGTACCAGCGACGAGCGAGATGAACAGAAAGAGCAGGAAGCAGCTATGCGTGAAGCCTCGATGTTTGACTGGCAAGGTGGCTACATTGCTCAATGTCCCTGCCTCCGCCCCTTTGCGTTTTCGCCGCTCCAGACGATCTGGCAACCGCGCGCACCACACTAAGAACACAAAGAAGGTGAGCTTATAGCCCATCACCTCGACAACAGCGGGCATGAACACCTGCTGTGTCTGCCAGAGATGAGCCAATCCTCGAAACGTCCAGGGCGTTCCGATAGCGTGAAAGATCGAATCGAAGATCCCTGGCAGAGGGTGCGGGAACAGCAAATACATGCCGTTATTCAGCGTGATAGCACCAGCCAGCGCAAAGCCGACATGTGTTTTTCCTTCCATGAATTTCCCGCCTGTGGGAACCTGCGTCTTTTAAGCGCAGGGGGAAACAGGCGCTCCTTTCGGGCTGGTTAGGGGAGGGGACAACCTCGCCCCAAACTGATAGCTATAGCCATCTGTTCGCTGCTGCACTTGACAATAGCGGTGAGCCACATCAGTCACCTTGCCTCTTTTCATCTGGATCGTGAAGTACCCACTGGCTTTGACGGCAACGCGTCCAACGTGCGTGCCCCGCCTGGCTCCGTGTGGCACCACTGCACGCACGAGATCACCAGTCTGGTAACCAAAGTAGCGTTTCTTCCGTTGGCGATAGCCGCGAGGAAAGCCGAGCTTGCCCACGAGCATGATGCGCCGATGGCCTCGCCCGTTGGCCTCAATCAGGAGTGGTACGACCTGTCCCGTCTGGAGTACTTCTGGCGTCGAGATCCCCACACAGGCTGCGTCTAGCCAGTGTGTTTTCGGTAGGTGCTGCTTTGCTCGGTTATATTTGGTTTGCCCACCTGAGCCTGTTTCCACAGGCAAGCCGGTGGCTTTAAGGCGCTCAAACAGGCACCAGCGCGTTGCGTTGACCGTAGTCGCATCCCGCAGAGGGGCCTTCGCTTGCGCCAGGATACGTGCCAGCCGAGGTGGATCATGAGCAAGGAACTCCCCAATCTCCTGAGTCCCCTTGGCAAGGTTGCAGGACACGCAGGCCAGGGTGAGATTGCTGAGGCGGTTGGTGCCTCCCTTTGCCTTGGGATGAATATGTTCTACCTCCAGTGGCATGTTCTGCGCATCACAGTAGGCACACATATGATCCCATTTCTCTAGCAAATACTCGCGCACTTCGTAGCCAAAAAGTTCGCCTTGTTGGTACTGCACGCCGTTGATCTCTGGGTTCTCCACCTTTTGCAGGTCGAAGCGTACCAACTCCTGGGAAAGTGCGGTGATTGCGCACAGTCGGGAAAGCCGCTTGACCCAGGAGAGGATATTTTCGACTCGGCTCAGCAAGGATGGGGGAAGCCAACCCTTCTGCCGACGACGATTGGCAAAGCGAGGCGCTCGATATCTCGTGTGGCGTTGTCTGCGGGTCCGGCGCACACTTCGGCGCGTGTCCAGGGCTGATCTGATCTTAGCTCCCCGATGTGAGACTTCTGCCGCCCACACCACTTCGCCTGATCGATCATCAACGAGGGCGAGTCCGGTTGTCTTCGCCCCAGGGTCAATCTTCAGACGCAATGGCCGAGGTGCAGGGGCCTCGACCTGCCGCTTGAGGATGATCACAAAGGGAGAGCGTCTGAAGACAGCGGCCTTGCCTTCCCTGAGCAACAGCCGCGCCCGCCCCGGATGCACGGGTTCAAGAGGGTGCTGATTGGTATCAATGACAAAGACGTTTGACATGCTTCGTTCCTTGTTGTACCCGTTGCCGGGCCTCCGCTTGCGCGGGTAATGCTCACCTCGACGAAGTTATTGGGCGGTACTCTCTGCTCTGCACTGGTTTCACCCGTTACGCCTGTTTAACAGAGCAGTTCTAGAGCTTCAGGCTGGTGAAGCACCCGAAGGTAGGTTCCGCAACGCTTCCCAATAACGGAGGCTGTGTTTCAAGCCTGGGTCTGCTCATGTCTCGGGCCTGCGAACAACGCGAACGCTCCTCGCAAGCCCCCGCATTCAATGCGGGGGTACATGACGAAGATATGCTCCTTCTCTCATAGCGGTGGCGAACAATCATTCTTTCTCTGCCATTCTCTTGCATGGAAGAAAAACCGGTAATGCTTTTCAAATTAGATATTCTGTACTAAAATAAATTTGTGCCGCTCCCTTGTTCGCTGAGAGGAAAAGCGTTCCTCGCTGGAAGAAACAGTGGAAAGCTGTTCATGTAAGGAAGAACGAGAAGCCTGAATCATTGCCGACTTTTCTTTTTTCTGAATGAAACGTTGCCCAGCATTCTCACAGAAGCATTCGCCAGATATGCTGCTTATGCTTAGAGACGATAAGACAGGGCCTTGGAGGCTGCCGCGGCAAACTCGCGAGTACTAAGCGCGGCCAAGTGTTCGACGAGACAGATGTGAAACTCACATCCATCCTGGTCGATGGCGTGGACATGGCCATGGCGATAGAGCAGGGTACAGTAAGCGGCATGAAGCACAGCTTGCATGTGGGTCTCAGTGATGGACTGAGAGGCCTGATGACGACGGAGAAACAGCATCTGGAAGCTCCTTGTTGGGTGGATCGGCAAGGGGACGAGACAATGAGGAAGGTGCCGCTAGCACCTCTTGAATCTTTCTATCGGCAACAGCTCCTTTTACAACAGGGTAGCAATGGGCCGGACTTCGAGAGAGCATTGGCAGTGATCCCGTTCTCTTTTCCCAGACAGCTTGATCTATGAAGTCAACACCGACTTTTCAGGCACAGTATCGAATTATGTAAACCTTTCACCAGAACAACCGTTCTATACTACAGATGAGACAATATTTTGTTCTAAGCGGGGTGCATATGAACGACGATCTCTCGAATGTACGCTTCCTGGGCTCGATCAGCGCGGGTTTTCCATCACCAGCTGACGATTACCGGGAAAACCGACTGGATTTGAATGAACTGGTCGCGCCGCATCCTCTTTCCACCTACTATATGCGTGTCGCTGGTGACTCCATGAGTGGAGCCTGTATTTACAGCGGTGACGTGATCGCCGTTGATCGAGCGATGACGGCGGCGCACAAGAAGATTGTCGTCGCCAGGCTGGGCGATCGGTTCACGCTGAAACGCCTGTGGATCATGCCTCCACAGATGTACTTACGGCCGGAGAATCCGAACTACCAGGCGATAGAGGTCTCCAGCCATCAGGACTTCGAAATCTTCGGCGTCGTGACCTACATCGTGCATAAGGCTCGATGAAGAGGCATATCTTTGCGCTCGTCGATTGCACTTCTTTCTATGTGTCTTGCGAACGGGCTTTTCGCGCAGCATTGCACAATAGGCCTACCATCGTGCTTTCCAATAACGACGGCTGTATTGTGGCGCTTGATAGCCTGGCAAAACAACTTGGGTTGAGGCGTGGGCAACCGGTATTCAAACAGCAAGCGATTATCCGCAAGCACCGGGTGCAAGTGTTCTCCTCGAACTATACGCTTTATCAAGAAATATCCTCCAGAGTGATGGCATCCCTGGCCGAGTTCACGTCGCGCCTCGAGATATATTCCATTGATGAAGCTTGGTTGGATCTCTCTGATTTACAGATCGAAAACCTGGAAGAACTGGGCCGCACGATGAAAGCGCAGGTGCTGCAATACACCGGTATTCCAGTGCGAGTCGCGATCGCGCCAACGAAGTGCCTGACGAAAATCGGCTGTGAACTCCTGAAAAGCGAGCCGCGCTATGCCGATGTGCTTGATCTCACGTCATTCACACCGGAGCAGCTGAATGCTGCGCTGGCCAGGGTCCCTGTAGAGGACATCTGGGGCATTGGTCCGAAGTATGCGCGCTTCCTGCGCAATTATGGCATCCAGATGGCGCGTGATTTGAGGGATGCCGACGAGCAATGGCTCAGGAAGCATTTGACAGTAGTAGGAGCGAGAATCCAGCTGGAGCTGCGCGGAACTTCCTGTCTTCCGCTGGAGATCAAGCGCCCGCCAAAACAGAACATCATCTGCGCGAAATCCTTTAGCAAAGAGGTCGACCACGAGAGGGAAATGCAGGAGGCGGTAAGCACTTATGTCGCTCGCGCCGCTGAGAAATTGCGCGAGCAAAAGTCGCTCTGTGGGCGCATCAGCGTGTTTCTCCACACGAACGGCTTTGACTCTGATGCCCTGCAGTACTCCAACGAGTTCACCATCGACCTGCTGTATCCGACCGCGTTTACTCCCGAACTGATCAGACAGGCGCTTGCTGGTCTCCATGCGATCTACCGTCCGGAGTACCGGTATAAAAAGGTTGGCGTCTCGCTCAGCAAAATCACGCCACTGCCGATCGTGCAACCGGATCTCTTTGGAGAGGTGTCGCTCATCGAGCATTACCGGCAGGCCCATCTCATGGCGGTCGTTGATGCCCTGAATCGTATTTTCGGACGCGAGACGCTGACATTTGCTGTCCAGGGCCTCAGACAGAACTGGAGGATGAAACAAGGAAAACTCTCCGGCCACTATCTGTCGCGCTGGGATGAGTTGCCGACGGTGACATAGTGGAAATGCCGCTTGAAGAGGAATGGAGCATGCGGCGAATTGTCTAACATCGATCTGGTTGCTAGAAGAAACTGTTTTTAGACCGCTTTTCGACGGCTTTTAGACTATTTGAGCTTGTTGATCTGTAGCAAATTGGATGAGCTGGATTTCTTCAGAGAAAGAGACTAATGAGTCATGTATTACAGCGTAATGGCTGCTTCTATGAACTGGATCAAGGAGGCGTCTTTTTGGAAGCCAGTTATTTAGTGCAACAAATGACTAGCTTTCTGCGCGAAAGGGAGTCATGCGCTTTTAGAGAGGGAGATGTCAATCCCATGAAGTCGGGACGTTTCCGGCCTGTTCATGTGTCGGCATTCCTGCTTTCTGGCACCTTACTGAGGTTGGCGTTTATACGGCGATGAATAGTTGGTCGAGTTTCGTGAGCTGCTCGTAGGATTTCAGCCAGGTCGTGACGAACTTTCCAACCTCGCTGGCAGCGTCGATCAGATAGCGCTCGACCGCTGCCACCTGTGTCGATCCAATGTGGTGCTTGAGATCTTGGCGAAACTCCGGCAGGTAGCTTGCAGCGCCTGTGCGGGCCGCTGATGTAATAGTATGACTCAGCCTGAGTTCAAATCGATTGTCGGCAATGTTGAATGGGATAGGAGGGTTGTTCCAGCCAACATCAAAACGGTACCCCGCCAGAATACGCGCTTTCATCCAAAGCTCCGCCAGCATGTTGCGATATTCAAGTTTCTGAAAGTAGGAACAGGGAACAAGCTTCACCATCTCGTCATGGCGCGCGATGCTATCGGTCGCCTGCCAGGGAATGGCGGCAATACATTTCCTCAGCTCATTGCCTTTTTGCCAGATGATGTGCAGATGCTCCAGGTCGCGTTTGGTGAGTTCTTTGCAATTCGTGTGGCGATTGACTCGGCCCCACGCGGTTCCACACAGTTTCCCCGTATCGGGATCGATCACCGGCTCTTCTTCGAGCTGATCAAAAACGGAGAGGGTGAACTGGCGGTTGCCTATTTGAAGGACTTTGACCTCAATAACGGCCGTCTTGATCGCTACTTCGCTGGCGGTCAGCTTTTTCTCTTTCTCTGGCATGTGTTGCCCTTTCCTCTGGTGAAACGCTTTCCTTCTTCTTGTGCCTCACCTGCGACTCTCCTGCCTGTCAGGATCGACTGGCAGCGCGCTGGGCGAGCTGCCCAGACGAAGGCGAGAAATCTCTGACCCTCTTCATCATAGAGCGTTTGGCGTTTCTTTTCAAAAAGCGTCTCCATCAAGCAATCGCTGTTGCCTGTAGTAGACACAGGCCATGTTCTTGTACCAATCTCTCCCAGCACTCGCTTGACGGTGCTGTTCGAGTAGGTCCGTTCTACTTCGAGCTGCTGAGCAAGCTCGCCTCCGGTGCCTTGATCTGCTCACAGGCGTCTTCTCAGTCGCACTGGCGAACCGAACTCGCACGCCCTACCACTGCTGGTAGAGGTTGCTGTGTATGCGCTTACGGATACCCTGCTCCGCTTCTTCTACGCAGGTCTGCAAGTTTTGCTTAATCTCTTTGCCTCCGAAGCGAATGAAGTGCCAGCCCAGAGCCTCGATCTCGCGCTGACGACGACGGTCGTGCGCGATGGAATCCGTGCTGGAGTGGGCACGAAAGCCGTCTAGTTCGATAATAGTCATGCTCGGTTCGTGCGCGAAGTCGACTCGGTATTTGCCGATCTTGTACTGTGGAATCAGGGGGATGGAGCAAGATGCTTGCCAGGCCTCCCAGAATGCCTCTTCGATGGGACTGAGGCGCACACCGCCGACAGAAGAAGCGGTTGGTGTCGAGTACGCTGGGAAGGAAGGTGTGCGTACCGTTGCGACCTGGCCGAGCGACCAGGCGCGCTTCCCGCGCCGCCACGAATGGAAAAAGACAAAGTATCCCAGGCCAACGAACCCGACGGTGAAGACCAGTCCGCCGCTCTTCGAGGCCATGAGCGACCGCGCCAGGGCCACCAGTTGAAACAGCAACGGGACGATACCGGAGGGCAGATGGTCGGCGACCCAGAGGATCACCCCGGGCGGGAGACTGGCAGCGACGATGATGACGAAGCATCCAAAAACGACAAGTAGAGCCAGATCGGTGATCAGTTGTTTCATAGTGCAACCCTCGAAACGTTTCTCTCTTTCCCGGCTGCGTCCAGGCGCAAGGCTACCGTCGGAAGGATAGAAAACGTGACTGAGAAGGCGTGCGTCCCGCAGAATACTCCATTCCAGGCGGTCTCTGTTCTTTCCTACTTCCCGCGCCGCGCAGGCGGGTCTCTCTCATTGCCATCGCTATTCTTCCCTGATGTGACAAAAGCGGTAATAGCTGGGATAGCTTTCTTCCACGCTTCTGCCAGAGTCGGTACAACCACAATACATGGTGGAGGTATCTGAATCTGAGTACAGTTTCGGTCGACGTTTTGTGTTCATTCACCGGATACTGTGGCTCTACCCCAGAGTCCAGAAGCATCTGAAACGTTTCTGGTAGTGGAGTGATGGGATGTTAATTACCCCGCTCGCCATACTTTTTCACCCCCGCGTCTAACCGGGCATGTTCCGCTTCTAGCTGCTGGCCCAGTTCATCCACCTTGGTTTCAATTTTGCTGTAGGCGGCGTAGGCATCTTCCAAGGTGCTGTGGTAGGTCTCGACTCTCCCAGGGAGAAGCATTTCAGGCCCAGACATCTCGTGAAGCTTCGCAAGACTGGCGTAGAAGCTTCGCAGTGGTTCGAGCAGTTCGTCGATATCATCCATCAGAGATACCCCTCTTTCCTGTTGCTTACTGCTCTTCCGGTTCAAGTTTGGATATGAGTTCCTGAATAGTTTTGCCCCATCGTTTGACATGTTGCCTGAGAACTTTTTGTTCATCCTCGGTCAATGTCTCAAAAGTAGCAATAATACGTTGGAAGATGCGTTCCAAAGCTTCATTATCCCGCTTCAACGACTTCTCAAAGACGCTGACCATCATTGCCGACGCCGAGGTCAAGGGGCTGGGTGGGATAGGCGTAGAGCGTTCTGGCTCCTGAACTCTTCCTCCTTGCTCTGTGATTGGTGGAGAGGAAAGCAAACTGTCTGTAGCTACAGACATTGCAACAGGGAGGATTGAGCTTGCCGACGGTTGTTTAACGCCTGGTTGTGAGCTGGAAGTTGTTGGCTCAGAAGAAAAAGGTTTCCTGGCATGCTCCTCAACATCCCTGCGGATTTCACGGACATCCTCTATTCGGAGCTTTCCCTCGCGAACACCTTCAATGACTGGGCTGCGCTCTTCCGGCTCCAGCACTTTCGATAACTCGCCGAGTTCGCGAATGATTCTTGGTGAGACATTGGGCTGCTCAATCGCGAGCCGCTGCACGTCTTCGGGGACACGAACATACTGGAGGCGGTCCTCGATATAGCTCTTATCCTTTCCGAGTCGCTGCGCTAAGTACCGGATCGAATATTTAGCCTTTCCCTGGCCATCCTTCAGTTCCAGTAGGCTTGTGAATGCCCGCCCCTCCTCCATGTTGCTCAGGTCCTCGCGCTGGATATTTTCCAAGAGACCCAGTTCTATCATGTCAGCATCAGAATAAGTACTCACTTCACATGGAACGGCGGTAAGTCCTGCAAGCTTCGCAGCTCGCCAGCGGCGTTCTCCCCATACTAACTCATAGGTATGAGGAAGAGTGGGATGAGCACGGACTGGCACACCAGGGCCTACAAATCCATGCTCTTTCATTCCCTTCGCAAGCTCCAGGAGCTTTTCCTCATTAAAATCGAGCCGTTTCTGGTAGCGATTGGGAAGAATGCGGTCTACCGGGATGGCACGTTGCGATTTCTGCTTCGTTCGGCTGTCTGCCTGATCATCTCCATAGAACTGCTCGTCTCCATCCCTTTGAGGGGTTTCAGGCTCTTGAGTGGTATCAGGGGTGCTGGCAGTGTTCACTACAACAAGAGCATCCTCACCTGCTTCTTTTCCCTCTGATGGCTTCTGTTTATTGCGCTCTCTGATGGCTTTCTTAAACGTGGACATCGATTTCCTCCCAGGTAAGTTCAGTTCCACCCTCCCCTGTCTGCTCTTCGACCGACGATGCAGATAGGAGGAGCTGATCGGCGAAGCCTGCGGGAACCCGCAGGTCAGACACGCGACTCTGGCATGTTCCCGCCAGCACTTCTTGTGCCAGGGCCTGATAAGCAGCAGAGCCCTTGCTGTCTGGATTGTAGGTTGTGATGGCCTGTCCGAAGTATTGCGCTTCAGGGAACTGAATAGTGCGTTCAATGCGCGTTGCAAAAAAGTTGATATGCTTCCCTAATTCCTTCTGAGCAACGTTTGCCATTTCGCGGTGAAGCAGAGTACGCGAGTCGATCATGGTAATGAGAGCACCGGAGAGCTTGAGATCATGCTCTAAAACTCCGCGTTTTTGAAGACCCTGGAGATATTCGAGCACCGCGCCTGCCGAGGCAATGCCCAGCGGCTCAATTTGTACCGTGATAATTCCTTCTCCAGAGACCGCAAAGATATTGGTCGTCCATGAATTGAGCGCCGGTGGGCAATCGATAATGATAATGTCATAGCGATCTAGTACAGGAGCCAGAAGCTGTTGCAGGACGTATTCTCGTCGATCCACGCTGGCAATGTCAACGACGACTTTATGCAGTGCTGAACTTGATGGGATAAAATGCAATCCTGATGGCAGATGATAAATTGGCAATCTCGCCTCAAAAGAACTGGTGAGCTGGCTGATAGCAGTATAGAGATTGGGACGCCCCTTTTTTGGGAACAGGCCATTCAAATGACTCCAACTTGCCGATCCGTCGCCGTCTATTCCCAAAACTCGTTTCCCCATCGTCATAAATTTGTCGGCCAGATTTTGCGCTGTGGTTGTCTTTCCGGTACCGCCTTTAGAACCTCCGATATATAGAACTCGTGCAGCCATCAGGTGGTCTCCTTTCTCCATGCTGTCTGTAGCTACAGACAGGAGTATACCATAATTTTCCTCGCCTTTACGTTTTGATCAGTGTCTGTAACTACAGACAATCCTTCCAGAGCGCGATCTTGCAGACCAGGGCGGCCAGGCGAAGGGCTTCATCACTGTTCAAGGCTCCAGGTCCTGGACGTCTGAGTGCGTGTTCGCTTGTTCTTCGTTCTCCTCCTCTACTTCATGTGGGCACTGCGGACACCTATGAAATCCAGGTAAGTCATGAAGGTGCTGCCATGCATCTCTTTTGCCTTGTGAGTAAATGAACACGCTGTCCACCGTTTTCCCGGAATAGCTAAAGGAGTTTCGTTCTCTTTCACCAGCGATCAAATGCCTGTCAAAGTATTTGACTGCCTCGGTCGCAGAGATGCCATGCATCCGGGCAAAGTCAGAGAGCCGCATTCTATCAGGAGGTGTCAAAAGAGGGAGGTAGGTTTCTGGAAGTTCTGGTTCTGTTGGGTCTGGTTTCGATGCGATTCTCGCCTGCGTATCCCTGATGTGTGGCTGCAATCCAGAGAGATAGATGCCAATCTCAATGCTGTCCTGAGCGGAAAGGAGAACACTATCCTCCTCGTTTCCCCATCGCTCGGTTTTTTGAGCATATTTCCGCTTCCTCTGATACGTACTCTCAATCTTCACCTCTCCGAGATGAGGATAATACATAATGCGTACATGCTGACTCGATGGGATATAGGTAATGACATCCGCTTCCGAGTCACGAATCCTCACTTCTTCTTCTTGTTCGGCTCGTCGCCGCTTCTCTGCGGCAATCCCCTGGTAGTAGTCTCGCGCCTCATCAATGGAGTAGCCTGTTCGCTCTGCCAATTGTTCAGGGGTGAGAGTGAAGATCTCTCCAGGATTGGCCTTAACTAACTCAAGGAGTGCTTCTGAGAATGGTTTTTTCTTTGCCATGTTGTCATGCTCCATTCTAGGCTAATCAGGGAGAAACGGGTCTCCGTTCATGAGTTTCCACCTGATAATTGCTGTTTCCGTCGTAGCGACTGCGACCAGGCCAAGCGCTCTGCCTGTGAGGCGGCGTGTGTTTTTACTACCCACGAGACCAGTGCATGCTGTTGCCTGGCTGCTTCAGTATCGGCATCAAGCCGAATCACGTCGAGGCCGCCGACCAGACCGCTGGCATGCAGGGCGCGAAGCTGGTCCTCCATAGGCATTGATGCCTCGATCTCCACCATGCGATCTGGGTAGCGTTCGATTCCATGCATGCTAATCCCCTCTGTCAAGGTATTCGTGTCGATGGAGATAGCATATGGCCCAATACGTTTCCCGATGCCTGGCGGTCCAAACAAGCTGAACGAGAGTTTCGCCTCTGCCCGGCTCCCATCAGAGGTAATGTGGATCTGCACGAGCGTTTCGAGTAATCGCGGCTCCAATTCTCGCACAACCTCCGTCAATTCGCTCATCTTATTCCTCACCTTCTTTTTCTTCGTTGTGTAACCACTGCTCCAGGATCGAGATGGTCTCCGCCTCGTACAGCGCTGGCTCACGCTGGCGGTAGAGCGTCTCTACACGGCCTTCCAGCAAGCCCGCATCACTATGGAGCAGCCCGGCTTGTTGACATATCCCGTCAAAAGCTCCCTCATGCTGATAGTTCTGGAACGACTGCGCAACGAGGTGAAAGTCCTGGAGCAATAGCTCATCGTCTGCGCTAAGTGGGGCGTAGATACCACCTGTCATAGACAGCCGATCAGCCAGCGGCTTGCAGGGACGAAGCAGCGCCACGCATCGGCGCGGGTTGTTTCGTAAAGCTGCCTGGTTCTCACCGGACATCGTGTAAAACTGAAATGCTGCCATCGCCTTTATTCCTCACCCTTTCCTCGGCGCGGAGGCCCCACGGCTTCATCGTCGGGGAGGAAGCGTCCGCTGCCTGCTCCTGAAGCTGATAATCATACCCATCCCCCCTCTGAACCATGCGACAATACTTCCACCTGATCCCATCGATCCGTCCGACGCGAAACGACCCGCTCGTGCGCACGGCGACGCGCCCCCGATGCCGACCCGCCGTCTTGCGTGGCTCAGGCACCTGCGCTTCCACCAGGTCCCCGGTCTGGAACCCATGTATCCGCTTCTGACGTGGCAAATAGCCCCGTGGGAAGCCAGAGGCATCCACATTGGTGCGGCAGTACATTCCGCGCCCCGTACCCGCGATCACGAGCGTGCGCTGCTGTCCTCTCTGGATTCCGGCGATCTGCCCCACGCACAGCGCATCGAGCGCATGCGCTTTCGGCATACCAAACTGCTCGCGATTCCATGAGGTCCGTCCTCCGGAACTTGCTTCGACAGGCAGCCCTGTGGCATTCAGCCGCTCGACCAGTGCATAGCGCACAGCGTTCATCGCCGCCGCATCCCGTAGGGGTGTTTTGCGCTGCGCCTGAATACGAGAGAGCACAGCAGGCCGCTCCTCAAGAAACTGCTCAAGTGGCAGATTGCCTTTGCGTTCATTGCAGGGGCGGCAGCACGCGACCAGGTTGCTCACGCGATCTGACCCATGTCGGCTGCGAGGCACCACATGATCGAGTTCCAGAGGCACCGTGTTCGCTTCGCAATAGGCACACTGATAGTGCCACCTTGCCAGGACATATGCGCGCAGTTCCCAGCCGAACAGGGTTCCTCTTTGATAGTCCAGGTTCGTGAGGGTTGGGTTGTCCAACAGTTGCGGATTAAATTTGGTCCGCTCGACCGCGAGCCGACTGATAGGACACCAGCGTTGCAAGCGAGCCGTCCAGGAGAGTACATTGCCAATCCTGCTCTCGATAGAGGGGGGCAGCCAGCCTTTGCGCCGACGGCGGTTGGAAAACCTGGGCGACCGGTACCGCAGGTTGGCGGATCTGCGCCGCCTTCGGTAGCCCGCCCGTTTGTGCAGACGTTCGTGGATCTGCATGCCACGATGAGTGATCTCAGCCAGGAACACGGCATGATGCACCGGGCCAGATAGCGTCTGCTCCTCGCGCGCCAGTGCCACGCCGGTCGCCTTGCTCCCTGGATCGAATTTGAGCACGTAGGGATGCACCACGCTCTCCTGGACGCACCGGTCTTTGAGGCGGATGGTATATGGTTGGATGCGGTGAACCACTGCTCGCCCACGCTCCCGCAACAGCCTCGCCCGTTTTTCAGAGCACGGATCGAGTGGACAATGATGCTGATCAAGAACAAACACACTCATGCTTCTCTTTTCCCTTTCGGGAGCCCTTACGGGCCTGGTCACACGTCGAGTCCGACACTGCTCGACGTTCCCCTTGCTACTGTTGCTGGTCAGCCATCTGTTCCGATCCGTTTCGTTCACACCCCGGAGGTTGTCTGCAATCGGAACTTCCAGAGGGCAGGGCTGAGGAAGCACTCTGCCGTGGGTCTTGGGCATCCCGCAACGTTCGTACCCTCATCGCCTGGTCGTCAGGCTCAGGTGCGGAAGCTGGTCAGAGCCAGGCATGCTCTTCACATGCCCCGCCGCTTGAGGGTTGGGGTCTCTGACCGGATCACCATGATCAAGAAGGATGGATTGCCTATTCTCTAATGGATCTGTCATCGTTCATGCTCCTTGTAAAACGGTTTTTTAGCATAGCCAAGTCGTTGACTCCTCACAGATAGTTTCTTTTCTGGCATCCAAGAGTGGCTAGCGAACAGCTCGTTCTTTCAGCTACGAGCAATTATCAGCCATCAAAAATCCCAAACCCCCTTCACGATTGCGCGGCCAGGATTACCTGCTGAGCGATGACCTGCGGATCGGATATTGACGTAAAGTGCTTGCGGGCATACTCGCTGAATATCCCCTTATACCAGAACTTGTTCGCCCCCCATCGAGCCACGAAAGGGAACTTTACGAGGCCTGTGGTCCGTCTCGACCGGGTTACACTGACGTCCCTGCCCACGGCATCGGCCAGATCCTGCGACGAAATCTCCTCACCGTCATGTTCAAGGAGCCAGGTCAACAGCGCCTTTTCTGAGAGCGAGAGGGCCTCCACTTGCTGAAGCAGGCGCGTCAGTAGTTTGTTTTCACTGAAGCGCAGCGTGACCGGCATGAACTCTCCCACCGCTTCTGCTGATGGTATCGCATCGACTTTAGAAACTGCTGATGCGCTTGGCCCATTAGTTGAAGCGATCTGTAGCCCTTCCGCTCGAGAAACTTCGATGGTTGCCTGTGCAACGTGCGTCTGCATGCGGTCGAGTTGCAACACGTCAGGCAGGTTGAGCGCAGGGAACTTCGCGCCATCGAGCGTGACGGTGATTTTGCTCAGCAGGTCCACCTGCCTATGCAGGTCGCTTAGCTGTGCCTCTTGTTCATCGAGAGACCGGCGTAAATCACCAATCACCTCTTCTTGTTGTGCTCGTTCCTCTTGCAAGGTGGTGATCTCATGCAAGAGCGCCTGTTCCCGCTCCGACTCGCCGGGCTGCGTTTCTGCAAGGAGCGCTTGGAGTTCTTTGACAAGCGCCTCGTCAAGCTGACGTAACGCAAGAGGTTCAGCCGTTTCAAAAGTTGGAGTCGAGCCAACGTGATGCGTCTCCTGGTTGCGTATCTGGACTTGCACCACGACATCGCTCGACACCTCTTCAGGCAGCGTTTCATCCTCGTAGACCGCGATAGCCGACCCCTTGCGTAAACGCGCGATCATGGCGCGCACTTCTTTGGCAGAAAGTGGGATCAGTTCCTCGTACACTTCCACATCTTTCGGATGGGTGACTTTATGCAGCAGGTAAATCTCTGACTGCGAAATGGTGTCCTTGTGAATTTTCTGGGACCGCTGTGTCGCCATGATGGTGCCAAGCCCCAGTTTCCTGCCGAGCAGGAAGATATCCGAGAGTATGTGAAATACCGGGGTCGTCCCGACTTGCGGGAGGTACGTGTGAGCTTCTTCCATGAGTACGAAGTAGGGCTTACGCAGGTCTTCCTCAAGTGTCCAGAGGCGCTCGAAAAAGCAGCGCAGCAGAGTAAAGCGCTCCTGGGCGCTGTACCGAGGCAGGCTCAGCACCACAGGAACGTTGTGCGTCAGGGAAAACTCCGCGAGTGCCCCTGCTTTCTCAGGGTCGAGCGAAACTAGGGCGTGCGCAGCGCGGCCAGCCACGATAATGTCAAATTGCTGGGCCAGCGAATAGTACTCCCCTTGCGGGTCCACGATCACCAGGGGAACATGTTGTTTGAGCAATTCTTCAGCAAACACTGCCAGGGTCGTGCTTTTCCCAGTCCCCTTTCGTCCCAGGATTGTAATACTTGCACCACTCAGCCGGCTTTTGGTAAAGGGCAGCGCGCCGTCACGATCGATCTGGAGCCGTGCTTGCTGCTGCCTGTCTGTCATACTCATCAAAGCGTGTTCTCCCGGTTCCTGTGAAGAATGTTGTGCCATATTTTGCTCGCTTTGCTTCTGGCGGTTCATCACACTGTTTTTCTTGCACGTCGCTTCGCGCCTGATCCATCCGCCGCGCCAAGATCGAGCGACCGTCGTTTCCTCGGCTCGTCGGCGATCAGCGCGGTATTGTCTGGTGTGACGTCCACCTGGCGTGGTGCGCGTTGAAGCGGGCCTAAATCCAGTTCAAGCAGTGTCGCCTCGGCCTCTTTGTGGAGTTGCTGCACGACCCGGCGAATGCCGGAGGTGTCGATCCTGGCGATTCCTTTCCCGGCCTCTTCTTGCTGCGCCTGGGTTGGCAGCACAGCGCGCAAGCGTTCGATCTGCGTTCCGATCTGGGCATCTTCAATGAAGTTCAGACGCTCTAACCTCACCACGAGGTCGCGCAGTCGGGTGGAAACTGGTCCACGCAATATGCCGCCATTCTCGTCTAAGCTTTCAAGGGTCTTGTCGCAGACTTCGCGCACCAGTTCGTTAATCTGAGCGACAATGCCGGTGTAGAACTCCTGCACCAGTTGTTCTTTCTGTCGTTTGGCCGTCGCCAGCACGTCGCGATCCATCGCCTGTTGCTGCTGGAGCTTTTCACGCTCGGCTTGCAGCTTCAGATAGGTGAGTTGCTGCTCCTGGCGTTCTTGCTGGTTGAGCTGTTGCCATTCCGCCCGGCGCTGGGCTTCTTCCAACCGTTGCCGATCCTCAATAGCCTCAAGTTCGGCCCGGCGCTGTGCCTCGATAGTGTCCATCTCTGCCCGGACTTGCGCGTCACGCAACGCGCGGGCGCGAATGACCAGATCTGCTTCCAGAACATCGCGCGCGAGGAGCGATGGCAGAGGAATGTAGCCAAGTTCCACGTCGTACTCAAAGGCAGCTGCAACTTCCTCGAGAGGGGGTATCGCCTGACGAATGGACGAGAGGTACGTTTCGATAAAAGCCGTTTTCCCCTGTCCCGTTTTGAGATGCTGATATAATTCCTCAAAGAGTTCGCTGGAAAGATGCTCCTTCTGTTCGCGCACCACCGCAGCCCCGAAGGAGGTCTGCATCCAGGCGTCCTCGGCGAGAGTCTGATAGGCAGCGATCACCTCCTCGATGATCTCATCGTAGTGTTCAAGCACGTAGGCTTTCTTCTCCCAGAACTTCTCCTCGTGCTTGCTGTTTTCCTCCTTCCAGACGGCGTAATTGCTTGCCGGGATGAAATAGCCCCAGTGTGTGCGGAAGGCATAGCGATCCAGGCAGGCCCGGGCTGCATTCTCGATGGTTGCCAGCTCCTTCTGCAGCTCAGTTGGCAACAAGCTGTGTCTGCCCAGTGTGAAGTAGTCTTTGATCACTTGCTGCCCAGCAGCACTGCCCGAGATCCCAAGCTTCTCCAACCCCAGCGCGGTCCCTCTCCGTTTGGGCGCAACCGTCGCGGTGAAGCGTGGGCGGCTAACATGTAGGGCGGCAATGACGCCCTCGGACATGGACGCAAGGATTTGCGTCACATCCTGCCGCTTCCTGATCCGCCTCGGCTCTTCGGCGATCTGCTGCGCCAACTGGGCTATGGCCTGTTCTACATCCTGCGGCGGATCAGGTGGAATGCTCTCCCTGGCCATCTCGCCCACCTGGTCAATCGGAGCTGGTGATTCACTTTGTTCTTGCTGGCTCATACCTATTTTCTTTCTAGCGACACCTGGGCCTCGACCTCAGCCAGGATGTCCAGGTTTGCACGCTCAGCGAGGCCCTCGTCGATTCTGTAGAGTTGCTGAATGAGTACAGCGACCATATTCTCAGCGACATCCAGCGCTCTGGCTTGGCCGGGAGCTCGTGTGCCGTGGATCAGCAGGTCTTGCACCAACGGCGCAAGTGACTGGAGAAGCTGCTCAGACCTGTCCAGCGCTGCCAGACCTGTTCGCACGAGTGGTGTCATATCGGTGGATACTGGAAGGTATTCTTTCCCCTCAGAGCGGCGCTCTTCAAGCTGCTCTGGGAGTGTCGCCTGTGCAAGCTGTGGCGCGAGTTTCAGAGTGCTGATTTCGCATCCAGGCAGAGCATTCCTGATGGTGATCGGCAGCAACGGCTCCCCATCATCAACCCGGCGAAGCACCCCCTGGCGGTCGGCATACACCTCAAGCTCCAGCACCGTATCTCCATCGACGTGGAGCAAAAAGAAACCGACACCGATACCGCCGGTTCTCAGTGCCTGCCGCTGTTTCAGGGTTCCGTGAAGCCCTGTTTTCATAAGAGGCCTTCTTTCCTATAGCTCGCTTCTGCGAGATCTGCGCCCCTGCGGCAAGCGCGCTTCGTTCTCATCGGAATCAGCAGCAGGCTTGCGCACGGCTCGCGCTAACTCGCGCAAATGAGCCGGGACCAAGTCTAAATCATTGCAATGCAGCAGCGCCAGGCGCGTCATGGTGTCGATATCCTGGGTACTGGGAATGATCCGTTCATACGCTTCTTGCAGGCAGTGGGCAACACTCCAGGTTCCGCGTGACTTCGCGGAAAGCTGGGTCGCTTTTCCGACGATCCCCTCGATTTCCGCGCCAGTATAGCCCTCCATCTGCTCGGCCAGCGCCTGGTAGTCTTGCTGAGTCGGCAAGTCGGTCTCCTGGCCGAAAGCCTGGATCGTAAGCACCTCCAGAATGCTGGCGCGTTCAGTGGCGTCGGGAGCCAAAATCGGGATCTTCTTATCCAGGCGACCAGGCCGCAAGAGGGCAGCATCCAGGAGGTCAGGGCGGTTCGAGGCCGAAATCCAAACGATTTTGCCGCGGAACGTGGTATCTGACATAATCTCCATCAAACGTTTGAATACCCGATTCGAGACGCCACTATCCCCGCTCTCACCTCGTCCCACGGCCTGATCGACCTCATCAATAAAGACGAGGCATGGCGTCATCGCCTTGATCGCGGCCAAAGCGCGTTCGAGACGCCTTTCCGTATCTCCTACCCATTTGGAAAAGATTTTAGAGGGCTGCAACTCGACAAAAGTGACACCGGCCTCTTTTGCCAGCGCACGCGCCAGGCGGGTTTTGCCGGTCCCGGCCGGACCCATCAGGAGAATGCCTTGTGGAACTAAGCGATAGTTTCCCTGACGCATGGGCTTGACCACGTTTTCCATGAGATATTCTTTAATCTCTGTCAGGCCACCCAATGCCTCAAAGCCACTCTCATTCTCCACGACCTGAAGGACTTCTTCAAATTCGGAGGCGACAATTTCATCCTTGCGCGTCTTGACCAGTCGACGCGTGACCGGCTGCTGCTGGAAACTGGCGCGCAGCACGATATCTTCGATGTCGATGTAGCGCAGGCCGGTCGTCAGGCGCGCCACTTCCTCGTAAGTTATGCCTTCGGCGAGTTGCACCTGATTCTCAGGGTTCTCGATCAGCATTTTCGTAAATTCCTGGCGCTCTTCGAGCGAGGGGAATGCCACTTCAATCTGCTCCCAGCGCGCGCCGCTTTTGCGCAGACGCTCATTCAGATCGTGCAGGTCCGAGGCGATCATGACCACAATATGTTCGCGCTGCCCGATGGAAGCATCGCGCCCCCATTCGGCCAGTGTCACCAGCGCCGTCCGGTCTTCGGGGGATGCCGCCGCCTCTGTGGCTGGGGCAATCGTTTCCGCGTAATCAACAACAACGGCCACGCGAAACGGCGCGGGAGGCGTGTCCGCAGGTTGGCGCGATTTCGCCTGCTCCTGGCTGGCGTGGAGCAACTGATTGAGCAGGTTGAGCGCGGCCAGCGGTTGACGCCCTAATTGATCGACCATCGCCAGCGGGTCGGCTCCCGCACCTGTAGCACCAGCCAGCGCGTTCATACCAGCGGCAAGGCCTCCCCCGGATCGCGATCCGGTGCCAGGTTGTGATGAGATGAGTCCGACCACCTCGGCAAAGCGTTTCTTCATCGCTGCTTTGGGGAAGAAGAAGCCGCCGGCGCGGTGCCAGTAGACCACGATATCGCGCTCGGCAAAGCTGGCCAGGAGATAGTTCTTGAGCGATTGCCCGGCAATGCCGCCGACGTAATCTTGCACATTGCCATGAATAAGAAAAGCATGTGCGATCCCCGAGCGATAGCGCGCCGAGAGTTCTTGCGCCCACAAAGGAGCCACATGTTGCTTCGTTTTTGTCATCATGTTAATCTTTCACTCAGCTAGCCATTTGTTACACCAAACGGCTAGCTTTTGTATGAACGTATTGAAACTAATTGGATGAGCTGACCCAATACGTCGAACTTGCTCAACTAAGGACACACATACTCCTGAGTAATCGTCACCTGCACGCCAAGTGCTGCGAGTCGTTGGATCATCTGGTCGCGGTCAAAGTCGAGTTCGCTGTCGCCCATTGGGTCCCAGGCACGATCAGGTCGGCCGACCTCTTTGACCACACAGTGTTCGCAGGAGCCGACCTTCAGCGAGCCATCTGGCTCAATGATCAGATGTAAGCTGTGCGCGCGTTGTGCAGCCATGTTATGCTCCTCCCTCAATCTGTTGCTGCTGGGTGGGAAGATACTGCTCCTGCCCATGCTGGAGTTCTGGCTTGGGAACAAAGTTTGTCTGCTCGATCTGGATGCCGAGCTGAGCAAGCAGAGCTTTAAGTCGATCTCCTGCGACCAGGCACTCGGCTCCCACGTATCCCTCAAAATCGTGCTTGACCGTCCCATCTGGATTGACGGTAATGATAATCCTCTTACCCATATCACTCATAGCTGACCCCCGTGAGCACCAGCTGCCCTTGCTCACCCTCGATGGCGGTTGCCTGGTAGCCCATGGCGGCAAGGGCTTGCATCGTGGCAAGGCTGACATAGGTCTGGAGGATCTGTTGCTGGATTTGGGTGGCCAGCTCCTCGTGACCCCAGTAATCGCCAATAAAGGTCAACTCACCGGTCGTCTTTTTGATCTTGAGGCCCATGCCTCGCTCCAGTTCACTGGTGAAAATAGCAAACTGCGCGTCGGTTCGGCGGCTGCGGGCAAACGTCAGGTAATAATCAGCGATCCGACCGCCGGAGTGTTGCTGGGCGACCAAAGTAACTGCCTGGGTCAAAAGTGCCAGATCAGGATTCTTGACGCTCGTTTTGGCTTGCACAATGTGGCTCATAAATGGCTCCTTTGTGTGATGGGTTTCCATAACAGTGACAACATACATTCAGACAACAGGATGACGGTAGAAGTCTAGCATACATTCTATTGTTTGTCAAGCTAGCTATTTGTCTCACCAAACGGATAGCTTGCAGCTTGCAAAACTACTCAAAACGCCAGAAGTGGGGGCTGATCATTAGATGCATCCCCGCGCTCCAGTACCCAGTCTTTTATTGCCTCGAGGTGCTCGTCCTGGGAGCGTTCTTCCTTGAGCGGCTGGGCCAGTGTGTACACCTCGATAAAGATGGTCTCGATGACCCTGCTCAATTTCTCGCCAGCATGCTCCCGGCGATAGGTGGGGAAAATCTGATCGGCAGGCCCCCGATAGTTCGCGCAAGGCGCGAGTCGGCGGCAGGCCTCTTCTATTTGCCAGCGAGTGGGCAGAGCGTAGCGGCACAGCGTGTAGCCGCTTTCCAGGATGATCTGAAACTTTCTCCCGGCCGTTGGCAGGTACCCAAGACCAGAATCTCGATACATGCACGCTGTTTCCGGCTTATATTCGGTTCCCTGGTTGTAGGAGAAGAGAATGGCCTGCTCATGAAATTCTTCCTGTTCCTCTTCCTTCTGTACATCATGCTCATCTTTGATCATGACCATCCTCTTTCTCTGCTGCTTCCCGGAACTGTTGCACGATGGTCTGGTTCGTTGCCGACTCATCGATGGCGCGTATCAGAGCGATAATTGTCTCCGTAGGAGCAGTATGATGCAAGGCTTTTCGACAAGCCGCCCGGCTAGAGCTGGTCTGGACCTGCAAGCTTCTGGTGAGCGTTTGCAAGTTGGCTTCGGCCTCTTCCATATCTAGAAGTGGCTGGCCTGGCCAGACCTGGCGAGCGGCGGGCCGTGGGCGTCTGTGCGCTTGCACCGGTTCTGGCCCGGCTTCCGGCTGAATATGATGCGGGAGGGCTGCGATCTTGCGACCGTCGGCAAGCTGCACACAGAACCAGCGCGGAAGCGTATTCGTCACCCCGATGACTTTGCCGCCGTACCCTACATAGTCCTCGACACTTTCGGCCTCCGGATCGCCGCCCATAACACGCACTGGTTCATAGCGAGCGAAGCGGATGTCTGCAATGTCGTCGATGACTGCCCTTGTAGGGCGCAGGTCGATGAGGGGCAGCCAGTTATGGGACTCAGCAACGACGACGGTCTGGATCACCGGCGGCTCCAGACAGAAAACTGCTTCAGGCCAGAAGCGCGCCCAAGCGTCTTCTGATGCGGGGATGGTGCCTGGATCAAGCGTCAAAAGAAAGACGACTTGCAGGATGCGCGTCGAATAGGGGAGTACCGAGGCAGGCGGATAGAGCCAAGCGACGGGTAGGGCTTCTTCAAGCTGGTCCTGCAAAGCCACACGCGCTGTCCGTGGCAGATGGCGATGCACCAGGCTAGTCAGGAAATCGCGTGGCGTCTTCTCGTCGGGCAATTCACCACAGGGCAGGAACCAGTGCGGATCTCCTGGTTCCTTGCACAGGACGACCTGCTGGCGCTGCTGATCTATGAGCAGGACACGAATAACGGTCTCAATGGTATGTGCTGGGGATGTGTTTGACATCTATTTTGTATTTCCTCTCTGACGTGCCAAAGATGGCGGTACCCGCTGGAATGCCATACTACAAGTGAATGACGAGTACGCCCGGAAGCTGCTTTTGCACCCGGCGCGCAACCTCCAGGCGGTGACACTCTTCAACCTCACGACACATGCACATCATGGCAAGATGCTGGCCGCGCCGCAATCTCTCACCGACCAGGCTCACGCCGACCTCTGACTGGTACAGTTGAATAGGAGCGCCAGGCCGATTATAGTTGACATTGCCAAGCGCCTGGATATGGGTGTAGTGCTCACCAAGCCGCTCTTGCAGCTGGGCCTGACGCCACTTGGCAAGGCGCGAGTTGGGAGAATAGCGAATGTCGACGATCAGAACATCGAGCGCAACCAACTGTGCAATGACTGCATCAGCGCACACATCGGTGTACCCAAAGGTGTAGAGGAGCCCTAACCCGTTTGCCTGCTGGCGCAGATAGGTGTGCGTTGCAGCGATCGCTGCCGGTAACACCAGACGCTGATCCGCCTCTGCTGGTGTGCGGCCCGCATGTTTCTCAAATGCAAGCGCGACATAATCACAGGCAACATCACAGGCAACCAGGAGGATTTTTTGCGGATCAACGTCAGCGCCGATATTGTCCTGAAACAAGATCTCCGCTGCAGCGTGAGCGAGGTGCTCAACCAATTGCTTCTCTTGTTCTTGTTTACTGTTTTCCATGATTTTCTTTCCTTTCTACTGGGTGATTGGATGTGCCTGACCGATAACGGAAGGCATCCGGCCTACGGTACAGTTTGAACGATAGGATCGCGACGAACGAGCGTCCCGGCTGCTTTCCCGTGTCCCTGGCGCGTAATGCATACACCCCTGGATGCTCAGGGACCTCTTCCAATGGCATATCAAAAATGCGAGAAGCCAGGATGTTGATGTTTTGCAGTTTCTCGTCGGGACCGACAACCGCAAAGGAAAGCAGTCGGTCGCGCTCTCCGACGGTATGCGGCTCGCCTACCTGGATGATGCTGCCCACATGAGCGAGTTGGCGCAACTGTTGATACGCCTCTTTTTTGGTGCGTGGGATGGTTGAAGTGGCGCTCATGGCAGCACCTCGACTTTCAGAGGGAAACGTGCGGGATTGTCTAGATCGGCCAACTCTACATCCAGCATCTGGAAGGTGATAAATTGCTCGTTGGGAATATCCCCCGCCCGGCCCACGTCAAGAATGAAGCGGCCGTATTCGCCGTCGCGCAGGATGGCCAGTGTTTGCTTTCCCTGGTGGAGTACATGGATACAATGCCTTGTTCCCGCATCACCCCGACCATGGGTGAAGCAGATGCGCCGCAGGGGCAGCGTCACGGTGATTTGCAGCATGGTGTTTCCGCAGCAGGACAGGACCCGAACGTGTATTCCTTGTTCTGCGAGAGCGGTGTGTTCCTGCTGATCCGTTGGTGTTGTTCGCTGTTGCTCGTTCAAAGTGAAGGCTCCTTCCTCTCCAATTGAATGCCTATCTTATGCCACTCCAGCCGCTTCACGCAGGACTTCAGCACGTACAGGCACCGTGACCTTTAGTTTGCTTGTATAGGCCCGGTCCAAATCATACGTTCGGCCTCGGTAGATAAATTGGCTGTTCGCCCGCGTGAAAGGAAAGGCCCCATAGGCATAGTCCAGCAGCCATCTCTCCGTTCTCCCATTCACGACGACATCCCACAGCGTGTGGCCGATTTCGAGCGTTGGTGTCTCCTGCTCTTGTTGGGAAAGGGATGAAGAGGACCAGGCGAGAGGGGAAGCCTGAGAGTCTGGCGCAACGCTTTCTCTCGTCTTCTGCCCACTCATCTCCAGCTCGTCATCTCTGACTTCCTCCTGCTCCTGGCTGGCAACAGAAATAAACGCCAGTGTCTCTGGCAACGATGGCTCAGGTTCCACGCGCACCAGCCCAAGCGTCCTGATTTTGTAATCGACCGTCTTGTACGGCCACTGGCAGCGTTCAGCTACGGCACGCGCGACCGCAGCAACGCTGATTGACTCGGAGGCCGCATCCACTTCTTTGCATACCTCTTCTTTCAGGCGCTTCACCAGGTCCGGTTCCCAGCGGAACGTGTTCCGCTCCCTGTCGGTCGCCGCCTCTCTGGCTTCTAGCTGATCGCTTGCCGCTTCTTTATCATGCGGTTGTGGCTCTGTGGCTTTGGATTCAGGTTTCGTTATCCAGCCGGGCAACACATCGCTCTGGTCTGACCTATGAAGAGGGTGAACAGAATCTGCCGCCAGTGTTTCCGTGCTTTCCAGCCGGGCAGTCTGTTTTTCTTGAAGAGGAGTTGGTGATGGGCCTACAAGCGCACGCATGGCTACAGCCGCCTGAGCAAGCATGGCCCGGATCTGCTCTATGGGACGATCTAGCACCAGCGCGATGGCCTGGGCGGATTCCTCTGTTCCCTTGTAACTTTCCAGCACTCTCACCATATAGGGATCAAGGCGCATCTGCGGAAGGAGGAGTTCTGGCCGTTCCTGCTCATACTCGTCCAGCGTTGCCTGCACCTCTCGCAGGGCAGCACGCAGGCGCTCGACCAGGCGCGTTTGGGCGTACCAGCGCGCCAGATTCTGCCCGAGCTGCTGGCCCAGGTCCGCCGATGTGGGTGTGTTTCCACCAAGCAGAGCCTCACCAAAGGCATCGACAGGACACGCGATCGTCCCATCCTTGGTGGCAAAACTGATCTGTTGGGCCGCGATCGCAACAATATCGGCGGGATCGCCATCGAGGCACAGTGCCCTGGCCTCTACTGTCATGACATGGCTCCCTCCCTCGTGATCGCTCATGATGTAGGTGGGAGTACTCTGCTGTTCCTGTGATTCTTCAAGTGTTATCATATCTATTTCCTTCCTGGATTTGCATTGATCGTTCATGTTCTTGCATCGATGGAGAGCGCATGGGATCCGTCCTGCGGGAGAGCCTGGTTGATAAGATCTCCGCTAAGGCGAAGCCCGCCTGTTTCTCCAGGTCCCTGACACGCAACGCGTAGACACTGGGGTGTCCAGGAACTGCTTCCAGCGGCATCTCGAAAATGCAGGAAGCCTGCACATTAATATCGTGGCGTTCGCCGTCTGATCCGACGACGACAAAGGAGAGCAGCCGATCGTGTTCACTGAAGACATGCAATTCCTCTACGCGGATGGAACTGCCAAGCATGACAAGCTGGCGCAAGTGCTGGTAGGCTTCCTGAACGCTTTGCCTGTTCAATACATGAATATGGTCCAGCGCCATGCCGAGATCACCATATCCCAGACGAGCATCCACATCTCCGGTGGAGAGGATCGCGCCCTGATCATCTCGTTCCAGAACATACCTGAGAAAGTAGACCGGCCCACAGGTGGTGTGTTCCCGCGTGAGAATATAAGACACCGGGGTTGGCAACTGCTCAGGCGCAATCCAGCGGAGCGTACCGCCCGTTTTCACAATCTGGACCAGTTGCAAGTAGGCGTCGGCTTGTTGCTCCCCATCACGGGTAGCCACACTACTCACCTCCGCGAGTCGGTCGCACACGAAGCGCAGCGGGTGCCGATTGAAGTACTCTCGGAACCCATGCTCTCGTTCCGGCAGGAAATCATAATCATGCTCGAACCAGACGGAGAACACGCGCGCAGCCACCGCCAGGTTCTCCGGTACGCCTTCAGGAGCAGTTTCGAGGAAGCGCAGGACGCGCATCGCAGGGAGCGCATCGACAAAATGGCTATACCCGCGCTTCCTGTGCTCCGGGTCGATGTCCCCTTCATTGCGGCGCAGTTCTGCCTGTAGCTGCTTGTAAAATGGCTGTACTCGAACCAGGGCTGCCACTTGGCTTCCGGTCAACATCTCGTGCGTCATCGTGTTCTCTCTTCCCTTCTGCTTTGATGTCGGTAAGACCATCTGCATCATGCTGTTTCCATCCCTCGATCCAGAAGGGTGTTCGCCCTTCTAATCCACGTCCTCACCCGCTCAGCGATCTCGATACAAGCTGCGTCCCGCTCGCGCCACATGGCGAGAGGTCGCCTATTCGCCGGCAGGATCACGCCCCAGGGTCCGATCTCCATCTCTTTCCACGCTGCAGGTCTGACGAGAATGCCCACCAGGGCCGGGCAACCCGCCGGACGGTCTTCAAGGGCCTTTTCACGAAGAACATGGGAGAGTTCCTGGTCGCTTTTCAACGCGGCCAGGCTATCGACGGAAAGCAAGAGAAGCAGGACATGCGCCTGCCGAAGCGTTGCGTACTCAACCTGATTCGCTGGATCGTTTGCGTGTGGCGTCGAAAGCCGATGGACGTGCCATGCGATCCCGCATGAGTGATGGTAACGTTGCTCCTGCCATGAAACCACTTCAAGATGCAGGTTGAGGCGCTTCCAGTGTTTTTCATCTTCTGTATGATACAGGCAGGCAAAGTGGATGCATTGCTCTGTCTGTTCCTGCTGAGGCACGTCACTCTGCGTCGCTTCTCCGAAGCCCACTCGTTCAAGGATCGTGTCGGCCACCTGCTGAATGCCCTCCTGGTTCCTGTCTGTCATCGTCTACTTTCCCCTTTCCTCGGAGATACTTGTGTTCACGGACTTTACGAGATGTTGAGTGGGAAGCACAGGAAGTTCGCCACGACGCACTTTTTCCCGATCCTGATACGAAATGTGGCAAGCGCAGGGCATACTGCCAATATCGCCGGCTTTGAGGAACTGCATCGCTTCAGCGGGATCAGCTTTACAGGGTGTTGTCTTCACCCGCGGCATCCGGTACTCCGCCAGCATGGTATTCACCCAGTGGTACATCTGCTGCTGTCGATCAGCCGCAGGGCGGTATTTGTGTGCCTTCACCTCAGACTCCATCTCGCCGAGCAGTGCTGAGACGATCTCATCGGGGAAGGACGCCTTGAGAATGCCCGGCATCTGTGGCGAGAAGCGCAGGAGGTCCACTGTGATGCGTTTCAGCCGGGTGCCGAGAATGTCACGCATCATGGCGAATACCTCGCGGTAGTGCCGTTCGTATCCATCGATAGGGATAATCGGCCCAAGGCGGATGGTATGATCCATCGCACCGTGATCTATTGCCCATGCCAACCCCTGTAAGCGCGCCTCAGGTCTGGCTCCTCCGGGTTCAAAGACCGATGAGATGGCAGGAGCGTTCAGACTGATCGCCAGGAGCGTCAGTCGCCCATCTAACTGTAAGTATGGCTCATAGACTCCTTTCGTCAGGAAGAACGAGACAACACCGCGCTCTGTTGAAAGATCGAGAATAGTCTGGACAAGCGAACCTCGGCCCTCTTCATCCACGAACCAGGGGTCTTGCTCGACTGGCCCACCCAGTTCTGCCCAGTTCACCACGCTCCCTCGCGGGAGCGCATCCAGTTCGGGAATGGCATCTTCCAGGTTGAGCAACACCTGCTTGATGCCCATGCCCTGCACGCCGCGCAGATAACAGAAACTGCATTCGGCAGGGCAGACCCCCTGCGCGTAGTTGCCACGTAGGAAGCCCCGGATCGGCGTGGCTCCCTGCTCCTCTGCTTTCGGGCGCGTTCCGGCGATCCAGGTGGTCTTGCCGCGCTGGTAGGCCACGATGGGCGTCCACGTTCCACAGGTCGTACCAGCTCCACCGACAAAGGGCGCGATAAACTGGGGCTTGCCACCCCCGCCGCGACGACCAAGCAGCAACACACGTTGTTTGCGCTCGTGATCGGTCAGGCCGGGGAAGTGCGCCCGATGGAGAGCCAGCGCCAGGGTCGCAGTCTCGGTGCGGTTCTGCTCACGCAGAACCTCAATTTCAGAATAAAGCGACCGGACCGACTCTGCGAACTGCCAGGCGGTGGTGGATTCGGCCTCCGAATGGGTTGTGAGCAGCAACCAGGGCAGCCGATCGGGAGCAACCTGGCTCCTATTTTGGAGGAATCGGCGCGCACGCTCCCCTGCTGCGCCAGTGGTAACGGCGGCATCCACAGCCACAACATCGATAGCCGCCAGCCTCTTCAGCATGACTGACTCGTTCATGATAGTTTTCCTCCTTCAGAATGAGTGACACAGGTCATTGATGGCCTGTTGAACAGCACGGGCAACTTCGACATAGCCGCGTTCCGCTGGCCGCATGGTCGTGAGGGTGCCTTTTCGCGGCGAGCGTGGGAGATCGACGATGTAATCGTCGTACCAGGCCGTCGGGCGGGCGGCTACCACGATGAACTTGGGCGGTTGTTCCTGGCGGATGGTTTCGATTATGGCGCGGTTGATCTCTTCTGCCTTGCCTGAGAGCGCCGCCAACAAGTCAATACTGACAAAGAGTAAAATGAGATGAGTCTGACCGAGACGCTCCTGAATGCGCTTCGTCTGCCAGGTAGCAAGCCGAGAGGTTGCATCAACCTCATGTGCGTGCCAGTGGATGGCTCCGCCCGTCGGATGCTTCACCAAAGCAAGATGTTTCTGAATCTCTTTCCAGAGCAGGCGATCCTCGTTGCTAGAGAGACAGGTGATATGCAGATCCTGCTGGGATGGGGCGTCCTGCATCTCTCGCTGGACGCCGAGGTGTTCCAAGAGTGTATCAAGCTCCCGGTCAAGGCGACTTTTATGCTGGGTACTCATGTGATTTTTCTCCTGTTCCGCCGGGTATCTGTTCCAACAGACGCCCGACTAGACACTTGAGCGATTGACGCTCCGCTCGGCTTCAAATCCATCAGGATACCGATGGCGCAGTTTCTCAATATTGCGGCTCATCACCTCTTGCAAGGAGTAGCCCATGGACTGCAAGATGAGAGTGTAGTACCAAAACACATCTCCCAACTCATCCAGCAACTTATTCTGGTCGATATCGTGGCCCTGGAAAAGCCGCTTTTTAATCATATCGATGACTTCGCCCGACTCCCCGGCCAGACCCAACGCGCCCAGCGTAAGCTTGTCGAGCGTGCTATTGGGAGTACCGGCATAGGTTCTTAACACCTCGGATGTATACTCGTGTTCTGTAATCAACTGTTGCTCAGCCATATCATTGTTCTCGCTTTCGATAGGAAACACTGTACCCTTGACTAGAAGCTCCACCTATGCGAGTGCGCTCCTCCACAATGGACAGGGGACACTCGTGGCTCTGTTGACGATTCTCCCTCAACGACCACTTGACCGTACAGGAAACCATCGGGCGCATCAACGATGTCGAGCACCAGATGCCAACTTCGGGTCCGTGTGTTTGGGTCATAGACGGAATACCAATCATTGCGCGGCTCTACGTAGCTGTGAACGCTCTGACGGAAATCCTGGTACGGAAGAAAGTGGCTTTTTGTTCCAACCAGATAGGTCGGGTGTCCGTAAAAAGGCGAGTAGGGTGTCGAGTCAAAAACCCGGCAGCTCGGAGAGTAGGGAACCACGATCACATCCTCCTCGGAGACCTGTACAATAATGCCGTGGGTGTAGCCAATCCACTCCCCAGGTGGGATAGGTGGCAGCGCCTCCCTCCCTTCTGGCAAGAACGGCTTACGAAACAAGACAAGATTTCCGGGAGTCCAGAAACCCTCAGCTATTGCTTCGGGAAGAGGAGTGACTTCCACAACCACAACATCAGGTTTCAGTCGCATCAGCATACCATTCGTCCTTTCTGCTCCGCAGATCATGCGGAACAATACAGTATTTTTCCTAATGCCAACATACAAAGGAACCACAACGTCTATTTTTGGAGAGGGATCAGTTCAGGTAGCCCGGTCATGATGGATTGCTGCTGGGTCAGCTTCCTGTGCAAGTACTCAAGCTCGCGATGGAGAGCATCTACCTCGCCTTGTTTGATGTGCAGCAGGCAACGCATTTGATGAATCGTCACGCCGACAGCTCTGACTGCTGTCGTGCTGACTCCTTTCAGGTCCTCCATCGCGTCAACTTGCCAGTGGTAGCCATCCTCTTCTTCGCTGATGGTGACGCCAGAGGTATTGACCTCTTCGAGCAGGCGGTCTGTTGTCGTGATCTGGTAGCCTCGCCGCCGCCACGACGGCTTTTCCTCGCTCTCCTCCTGCCGATCGACTTTGGTGTGATGCATGGGGCAACGGCACTCCAGACGCGGCTTTGGGTTCTGTGGATCGTTATCGAGATGACACGCCTGCATATGCATGGTGCTCTTTTTGCGTTTCCGCTTGCCCTTGACCGTGATGTAGCCTTTATAGATGGTTTGCCCTTCGTGGTTGCTACATCGCATCCCGTTGGCATAGATATATTCGCATTGCCAACCCGCTGCCTCCTTGCAGGCGAGCTTGAGTTCTTCCCACTCCCGACGGCTCATAAATAAGAGTGCTGGCGCTGACATACAGATTCTTCGCTCCTATCTCGTTCTCTCCCGCTGCTGGTATCTGGCCGTGCTGATTGCTCTGCTTTCGCTGGAAGGCAGCCCCGTTTCCGCGCGCAGGGAGGAGGGAACCTGTAGCACCTGGCTTGTCCATCCGAGCAGAAACATGGCGCGCCACTCGTCGGTGATCTTGGCCGTGATTGTGCGCGGCCGATGCCTGGGAAGAGCAAAGTAGGTCTCCATGATTGTGTGCAAGGCTTCTGTACTGGGCAGGCCAATGTCTCGGCGATATTGCTGCGCAACGGCCTGGTAGGCTTCCTCACCGGCGCGGTAGCCCAACTCCGTCCCCGCGCGGTGTTTCATTACCGTGAGTTGCAGCGGCCCCCACAGGGTCGTCGAATCACGCAACCGTAGGTCCGGTGAGGTCAGTTTGTCCTGCTTTTCCGGTGGATTCGTACTCAAGCTCATCTTCTTCCCTTCCTCTCACTCTATATCCAGATCGATGGCAACGGTGTGACTGTAGCAATCCAGAATGGCTTCCCGCGCGGTGATCCACCTGGTGACCGACTCTGGGAACGGTGTGGCGCTGGCGAGGACGATGTAGCCTTCTTTCTGCTTGCCTGTGGCTCCATGAGCGACGCAGGTGGCGCTGCTCAGATGGAAGCTGAGAAATGTCATGACCTCGGCGAGGAGCGAGAGCCTCTGAACATTGCGACAGCGCAGGTGCAGATAGGAGACGCTGACGCGTGCTTGTGTCTCGCCGGTCGTTGTTTGAAGGAGGCGCGGCTCAGGCTCAGAAGATGCTTCTGCTCGAATGCCAAGCGGCCCCAGGAGCATCGCCAGTTGTTCGTCAATCCGCGCAGTGAGCGCGCGAGCTTCTTCTCCATGCTGGTGTGTCGTATGCTCTTCCATGATCTCTTTACTCCTCTCAGGTTAGGTGCGCTGCTCAGGTTTGAGTACTCGACTCTCTTGTTTTCTCCTGGGTCGCGCCAGGAGCGATAGAATGATGCTTGCGGCATGTATGGCCTCGTCTTCGGCAAGAAAGAAACACTCGGACGTGTTGTAGATGACAATGCCCTGTAGCGACCTCAGTTCTTCCGGGGCAGCGCGAGCGCAGCCGATCCACCAGTAGGGTGAAAAGCGGCGTTGTTCACCTATCGGTGTGATGTGCGAAGGAAGCGTCGGAGGGGCATCTGTCGTCGTCTCTGCATGAGTGATCGTTTCGATTCCGCGTGTCATAGGAGGCTTCTTTGCTAGGCCAGGGTTGCCCTTCCGGGTTCTGGCATGATGTGCGCTCTGTTCAACTGCTTCATGCGTTCGAGGATGTCTAGCGCCAACACAACAATCTGCTGGCAGAGCGCCTTGAGGGAAACGGCTCGTTGCCCAGCTCTTGGATTCTCCGGTTGTGCTTGGCTGCTTGGCTCAGTGCTTGCAATTCCACATCGGGCGATACTGATATATGCTGCCTGCCAAGTAGTGTGTGTTTAGACAGAGCAGCGATCCTCGTTGTCATCATCCTGGATCTTTGTCTGTTGGAAGCGGTCCTCATAAATGGCTGCGATAGCCTCTAACAATGTCCGCGCCGCGGAGTGGTACAGATGCACCCGTTGCAGCGCAGTCATAGGCGCAGCCGTCTGCTCAATATCGAGCAGAGGGAGTACCTGACCATCCTGGATGAGCGCGATGCAGTTGAGCTGTCTCATGGCTTCCAAAGCTTCACCAGTCAGAGGAATTGGCGCTCCCTCGCCTGACTCCTCGGCAGGCTGGCAAGCGCGCAGGATGTCCGCGACTTCAGCATCAAGCCTGCTGGTGAACGCTCCATCCTGGTAGTGCTTGGCGATGTCAGAGTGGTGAAACTCCGGCGGTAATGCATGGACAATGACCTGGTCGAGGATGTGCGGCTGTTCCTGCTGCTGGGTGGTTTCTTGATCCATGATGATTCCTTCCGTCTGTTCTTGCCTGGAACTACCAGGTGGTCAATATCTCGGTGATAATGGTCTGACAGCCCTGAACCTGCTGCGTACAGAGCTGGGCATTTCCCTCATCGAATTCGTCGAGCGCCACGTTTAAGGCGTCGCACGCATCGCGCAAGGCCTCCAGGAGCCGACGCCTGGTGAGGCGCTTCATCTGAAGCCGCTGCTGTAGCAGTTCCGGTGTGAGGGGCTTGATGGCGACGATGATCTGGCGCAATTGCGCTTCCGCTTGCTCGATCAGGGCAACGTCTAGTTTCTGAGCGCGTTTGAGTACTGGCAACACAGCCTCCAGATTGCGGTGCGTCAGTTCAGGAATGCTGGCAGGCACGTCTTGATGGAGTTGTTCCTGGTGGTTGCGCCTCGTGTTCATGTTGATACCTTCCTTCTTGTGAACTCTGGGGAGAAGAGACAATTAGCTGACAAGCGGGTGTATGACAGGAAGCTCTTTCCAGCACTGGAAAAGCCTTTCTAAGATGCTCTGGTAGTCATCTCTGGAGCGTTGCACCGGCTGCTTTGAGAGCGGCTCCTCGGCGAAACTCTGGAGGAACCAGGGAATGGTCTGCTGGAAGCGCTCTTCGGGACGAGGGCGGGTGAATGGCTCGCGATCCCTGGTATCGTCTCGGTCTCGCTTTGCACAGCGGTTTTCCAGAGCTTCCAGGTCTTCTAGAACATCATCCGTCTCGATTTCTGCCTTCAGGATACTAAGGAGAGCCGCGATATCTGCCCCGTAGTCTTGCTCGATGCCTCGTTCGATGCAGTCTGTGATGATCGACTCGATGGCGAGCATAATCATGCACTTGCCCTCGCTTTCCCGGCTGTACGGGGCCTCCCGGTACGTAGCGTAGGCAAACAGATAGGGTTCATACCGGCTGACAATCTCGGCCCGTGCTGCCACGTAGGCTCTCCGGTAATCGGGATGGACGACACCAATGCGCTTGAGTTCTTGACTCCAACGGATCGTACCCGCGTCGATCTCGTCGGTGACGTGATAGATGGCTGAGTCTACCTTGTGGCCCGCATCTGCCATATGGATCAGCAACTCAATCACTTCCATTGGAATGGGGCGGGCCATGATTTCCCGGTAGGCCTGGTCTCCCACGGCCTGGCGGACTTTCGCCGCGACTCTTTGGAAAGTGGTCGAGGACTCGTGTCCGATACCCCAGAAAAGGTCGCAGTTGAAGAGCGTGAGGTTGATGACCGGCAGCGCCTCCAGAACCCATATGGCGCGTGTCCAGCGAATCGGGTCGTACATGGAATCATTCAATCCATTAAATACTTCGCGCGCACTGCCATCATCGGGGTCGCTATACTGGAGGAGAATGCCCATGCGAACCTCGTCTTCATCCCAGCAGTTTTTCGCGTCCTGGGTGATGATCGAGAGCGTGATCTCGGCCTCGAAGTCTTCCTGACGACCGAGGTGGTGCAGTATTTTTGTGAGGGTTTTCGCGGGAAACAGTGTGCGTCTCATATTTCTTCTCTCTATCTGCCTGGTGTGCAAGGGGGATAGCGGTAGTATCCCTGAACTTTGAGCGCAAACTCACGTACCTTTCCAGGCAGTTTCTCCAGGGCCGTATTCAGGTCGCGTATCTGCTTGACAGAGTCTGCGAGAGCCGTCTGCAATTGCACATGGGTGTTGATCCGCTCCCGATCTGCCCCCGTTTTGATGCACAGGATGCGAAACGCATCGAGTTGCAGAATGAGGCGGGCGGTCTCCTCCCCATCGAGAGAAGACAGGGGTGAGAGCACTTCATACCTGAGCGGCTTGAAAACTGGTTGCTCTTGCTCATCCAGCAATTCGCTGCAGGCGGCGGCTCTCTTCCGGATCGTCTGCAAGACGGTAATCACGTCGCTACACTGGCGGGGGCTGATATGCAATGCCTCACGGAACGTCTGCGCAGCCCGTTTCACTGCCTGCTCTTCTGCCTGAAAGTCGCAGATGAAGACCTGCAGTTTGGCGAGTGCCGTTTCAATGCGAGGATCGCCGGTGTTCCCGCTGGATGACGGTTTCTGAAGAGGGATGATGTTGTCTGTTTCTTGCTTGCTGTTCATAGGGAACTCCTTCTTCTTTCTGTTTCTGACCGCAACTTCCCCAACCACTCCATATCAGGTATGGAAACTCTTATCCTAAAATGTCGCGAACGTATCCTTGTGTTTCCGTTGACATGTGAGCCAGCCAGGCGCTCCCATACAGAGCAACGGCGGTCGCGACAGCACCACTCCCTGCGTTGTAGCTGGCCAGCGCCTTGCGGTAATCGCCCGCATAGTATGTGAGCTTGTTCGCCATATACCGGGCGGCTGCCTGGAGTGATGCGACGGGATTCCAGGGGTTAAGGCCGATGCCCGCAGCCGTCGTTGGCATGAACTGGCTAATGCCAATGGCCCCTGCTGGCGACACCACAAAGGGTTGAAAGCCGCTTTCCTGGTTCATCTGCCGCGAGAAAATATCGGGGCGGATGCCTGCCTGTTGTGCATCCTGCCGGGCCAGGGTTTGGTAGTAACTCGGGCCGTAGGGGAGTGCAATGGCTGCAAAGCCGCGCCAGAAGTACAGGAATTTGCTGCGTGGATAGATGACAATGTTATAGCGCGATGAGTCGGCTAACGTGACGGTGCTGGCATCCCCACCGCGCAGCACCAGGATATGTCCCCAGAGCGGAGGCGGGAAGCTCACAATGACCGGAAAGCCGGTGTTGGCGATGGCGATCAACTGATCGAGCGTCCAGAGGTCTTCTCCCCACTCGGTCGTGAACCCGAAGTGCGCCAGCGTGTGCGCTACCCCACGATCCTCAACCAGACCAAGCTGTGGCGTGATCTCCCCCAAAGCGCTTTCTACCTGGAGTATGTCCGTAACACGATACTGATGTCCATAGGCATTAACCACCTCGGTCATCGATGCAGCACTGCACGCGCTATAGGCCCAAGTATCGCATTCGTTTTGAGTAGCGTACTGGCCGCAATCAAGCTGGTTGAGACGCACCAGGCGCAGAGAAACATTTCCACTCGACACGATAACAGGCGCGTTCCTCATCGAAGTCGCAGAAGGACTCGGATGGGTTGAGGGTGTAACGGCTGTTTGCATCTCCTGTTGAACAGAGAGAGCCGTCAATGAAGCAGCGTAGCTCATGCCTGAGAGGCGGGTGAACAGGACAATCATCGTAAGTAGGGAGAGGCCTGCCAAAGCCAGGAGGGAGCGCATTCTCCCTCTGCGTGTTCTCCTGACCCGTCCAGGTCGTCGCTGTGCTGATCGGGCTGTTCTCTGTTCGAGGTCGATGGTACGAGTACTCACTCACTTTCCTCTTTCTCTGTTTCCTGCGCGCTCTGAACGCTTTACATGTTTCAATCCTCAGCCCTTTTGCCAAGGGCTGCAATACAGCTACATAAACTGCTCGGCGGCTTGCAGAAGAGCGGCTTGACGTGCTCGCTCTTCTGCGCTGATTTCTGGCGCTTGTGCCGGTGTTGCTGGTGATGGCGGCATCGGTTGGCCAGTTGCAGCAGCGATGGCGGCGGCGAACGGGTTGGGCCTGCCATTGATGGCATCCGACCAGTCGGCCAGAATGACTCGTGTGGCTTTCCCAACCGTGAGGCCGCGCTGTTTCGCCCACTCGATGAGGGTCAGATGCATCTCTGAGTCCTCGTCCAGGACAAATTGGACTCGCTTTTGTCCCTGTTTGATGGTCGACATGCAGCTACCTCTTCCTCTCCCACATGCCCGGTTTGAGGACCGTTTGCTGCGCCACCAGCTCCTGCATATAGGCGGCATTCAGGTACTCTGCCTCTGGTGGCAGGTACAGATCATGTAGCACTCCGTTTTCCAGTTCGTTATCGCCCGCAACACCATCCTTGAGAGGCCCGTAGAAGAGGTAGCCGCCGCCGCCGTAGATCGTCGCTGTGTCGAGGTTCGAACCAATCTCCGCGCCCTCTTTGTTGATGGTGGCGCGGATGAATTTCGCCAGCGCCCGGGCCATGGTGATGACTTTGCGGGTGATGATCTCGCGCTGGCTGTCCCCGTCGAGGTAGCCGTCGGCTGTCCCTCTGGCCACCTTCAGGCGTGGGAGGCGCATTCCGGCGGTGTACGCCTTCAGCAAAATGCGCACCTCTTCGACTTCCAGGACACGCCCGTAATCCTGGTTGATCTCGTCACTAATGTGCTCGATCACCTGTCGGACGCCGTAGGTGCGACCGACAGAGTCGCGGGAGACGAGCTTGAAGCCGCTGGCGAAGATGATCTCGGTGGTACGATCTCCCACGTCGATGCTGACGTTATTGCCGGTCGGGCTGCCGAAGCGCGTAATGGCCGCGAAGCCCTCGGGGACCACCGTCCCCACTCGCAGGTCGATCTCGTGGTACACCTCGTTGACGTAGCAGTAATACAGGCCATCGAGGTTGTTCATGGCGCGCTCCTTGCGCTCGGGGGAGTAGAGGGTGAAGGGCATGCAGAAGTTGAGGCGCACCTCCGCGTGAACATCAGGGATGGTCGCACAGATGGCGGTGCAAGCGATGATCTTGATATGTTCTCCCCAGTAGCGATCTGGATCGCCTTTCGCGTCGGTGGGATGTTCTCCTTCCAGATCCGCCAGCGAGCCAACCAGGTGCTCGTACCGGCTGTTTTGCATCCGCAGCACAAACTCGCCCGCGGTCAGCACGGAGGCAGGTCTGCCCCTGGGCGCGTTGCGCCCGTTGGCGATGGTCTCCAGCAGCTTTTCGCCCGTGTCCACCACACTGGGGAAGGACAGCCGGTAAATGGGACCACGTTCGGTGCGCTCTTTGGTAATGGCTTTGACCGGCTGTAGGTACAGGGTGGTGATGCCGCTACCCATATCGAGCGAGGCTTCCCACCAGGTCGCCCACCCAAGCCAAGTAGTCAGATCAATCTTTTGCCCGGTTAGTTCAACGATGTTTGATGATGTCATGATGCTCATAATGCATTCCTTTCATTCGCGATGCAGTAGGGAGGAGCGAGTCTACCCACATGGTAGGCCTGGCACTCACAGAGGTGCTGTTCGGGTCGATTTTTGCCCGAAGCGGGCATGGTATGCGCTAGAGGGAGTGCCAGGTCTACCCTGTGGGTAGACTCGCTCCTCCCTGGGCGTTCGCGTGTATTGTCGATACTCTCCACAGAGAACGGGCTAGAGGCTGTCTTCACTGCTGCCGCCTGCTGCTGATGTGCATAGGAGTGCATGGCGAGGTCCTCTTGCCTGCTGGCGAGGAGTGCTGTGGGCAACGGGAGCTGCATGAGCAGGTTGCGCGTGTAGCAGTCGCCGCACAGGGACCAGCCGCCCCCGGCGACAGCGTCTCGAACCAGTTCGAGGACGATCGCGACCTCATCATCGCTGATCGTCGCGTCGTTCTCCTGTGGCAAGCTTGCCGGACGGTCGTCGGATGCAGCGACCCATGCGACACATGCCCCGGCAACGAGAAGGCCAAGTGACAGACCATAGAGAAACAGCGCACAGCCGATCGCGACTGAAAGAGTTGTTCCGCTAGTGAGTGGCGCGTTCCACATGGTATGTCCTCCTCGTGTGTATGAGCTAATCATTGGTCCACGTTTCAATCCTCGGCCAGCCAGAGCTGGCCGCACTGTTACTGGTCTACGAAAGGGCCGACCTTGAAGCCTGGCTGTTGATTCAGCAAGAGGAAGGTGGCCGAGGGCCGCTCGTAGAAATGCCCGATATCAGGATCTCCCTGTAGGTGAACCAGAATATTGGGTGCTGGCCCGCTTCCGACAACGGTGAGGGTGATCACAATGTCGTCCAGGTTGCCCCAACTGTGGAAGGTGGTCTGTGCCTGCATGACATAGGTCGTCGCTTTGGTGAAGTCGCCGCCAGGGGCCACTTGGAGAACGATCGTGCCATGTTCATTCATCGCCACAATCCAGGTCGGATGGCCCGGCGCGTCGTGATCGCCGACTACGGCCTCCAGGTAGGAGGTCGGCGTCGGGCCGTAGCTCAGGCGGTTCGAGACCCCTACCCAGGCCGAGTACAACCAGCCGAACACGATGTAGAGCGCGATCAAAGCCAGCGCGCCCACCAGAAGCGCTGCCTGGCCAGAGAGATGCCTGCGCTGACGCGGAAGATCGTCAGTCCTGCGCCGAGGCGGGATCGGATTCCCTGTCGTGCGGCGTTCCGGCACCGTTTGGCTCGCGCGCGCGTTCTGTTCGGCCAGCCGCCGCCTCACCTCGGTACGCGAGGAGCGAACAGGCTCCCATTCGTCGTCCTCTTCGGTCTCCGGGAGGACGTCTGCGTCGAGCGGCTCTTCCATCGCGTCCTGGCGCGCGCTACAGCTTCTGATTTTTTGCCTGAAGGTCATTGGCGCAGGTCCATCCGCTGGTGTTCTGCTCGCCCGCCGAGCAACAGGGCCACCCATCGCCTTGACTTGCTCCTCTGCATCCGAGCCAGGAACGCCATTGGTCTTTCTGCGGTCAACTGTCGTGCTTCCCATAGTTCTTCTTCCTTTCCATTGATCGGCCGTCAACTGAGCAGTGGGCGTCTACAAGCAGGTGCGCTCAGGCTTGACGGACAACATACAAGACACAAATCTACAGAGACACTGAGGGGATGCGATCAATCGCAATCCACTGGTTGCGCAGGGCCATGACCACCGCGCTGGTTCGATCATGCACGTCGAGTTTCCTAAAAAGCCGATCTAATCGATTTTTAACGATGTGAGGACCAATCCCTAATGCCCGAGCGACCTGCGCCGTGGTCCTCCCTCTGGCAATCTGCTCAAGGATGGCTCGCTCTTGTTCGGAGAGCGGGGAAGCATCCGCAGCAATAGAACATATGCTGTCCGCTGCCTGCGGGACAGGAAGAGAGGTCTCCGTGAGACTCATGGCGAGCAAGGCCTCCCAGCGAAGATGAGCAAGGCGTGAACGCCTGACAGCCTGAGCAACCAAGACCTCGCCCGTCACTAAGCACTCTCCCAGCGCGACTCTGTGCAGCTTCGCCAGCAGCTCTTCCCCGGAGATGGTGCCATCTTCATAGGCCATGGCCCCATGCATCAGGAAGCGGAAAAGCGTTTCCTCATTTCCCGTCGGGGGAGCAAACACCATGATGCCCGGCACTTCCGCCTGGCGGAGCTGCGCCACTATATCGAGCGGATCAGCTGTGGTGAGACCGCCATCCAACAGGACGACATCGGGACCCTGCTCCTTGGCCAGCGTAAGCACATCTTCCAGGTGCGTGGCCTCTCCAACAAGCTGACAATCGTCCTGCTGCGCCAACAGCGAGCGAAGGCCTACACGGAAAAGTGGACACCCGTGGATAATCAGCACGGTTATTTTGCTGGACACAGCAACCGAAAATTCAGTCTGATATGACAGGTCTGCCACCGCGATAGCCATCGAGATCACCTCCTCTTTGCTGCTCTGTTCGGGATGTCGGTTAGGGGACCATCGCCCCATCCTGGATCACAACGCGGCCCTGCTTCCTGCGGCGCTCGTCGAGTTCGTGTGTAGCTTGCTCCCAGGTCAGCCCGCCTGCCATCAAGGCTTGCAACTGGTCGCTATAGTGGGCCTGTACGATCCACTGCGCACGGTCGCCCTCGTGGGTGATGACCAGCGCAGCATCCTCAATGGGAATCTCACGATCGCGGATGTAGTCGGCGAGATGGCGGCGACAGGCACGTTCGGTCTCGGTGCGATCTCCGCCGATCAGGTGTGTGTTGGTGGTGACGTTTCCTTGTTTCGACTCCGGGAATCGGACAGTGTACCACCAGTCGGCTCGGTCGCGCCAAACAAGAGCGGTCAACCCGTGAGCAGAGATCAGTACAGGGGTAGAACTGCCCACAAGCGCAGCGGCGACCCGCTTGAACAGAGATTCGGTCGCGGCGTCGCGAGTCTCTCCCTCACCCTTCACCTCCTCACCCACGCCGACGAGGGTCGCTGTCCAGTGTTCCCGCCACTTCTTCATTGGCTCACGGTAGTTGACAATATCACTCAGTTTCATCATTCCCTGCCTTTCTCACTGTGTTCAGTCGCCTAGTTCTTTACTCACCCTCGTCTTCGGGCAGCTCTCCCCGAGTTGCAAAGTGATCGAACAGGCTTCGACAGAGGGCGAGCGTCGCGCCAACTTGCTCAACGCTGCCAAACCCGCGCTTCAGCTTGCGGGCTGCGAGCAGCAAGTACTGCTCAATCTCTTCGAGCTGTTGCCAAAGCGCGTCAGAATAGGGGAGATACATGGTCTGCTTGCCGTAGCCTTCCACACCTGTTGGGATGGCGAACTCTTCCTCGGCCGGCCAGGGAAACGGGCGGCTGTTCGCGAAACGTCCGTCGGGGGTTGCTGACCAGTGAACCTGCTTATATCCGAGATTCTGGTGGCGGGCGACGTACTTGCGCACCCTGGTCAAGGAAAAGGAGGTCGTCTCCTGTGAGCGATGGACGGGAACGGACAGGGTGAGTTCGATGATCGGAGTCCAGGCGAGGGCATACGTTTGCTTGATTGCCTGAAGCACCTTGTCCTTCAAGCCCTGGAGTTGGGTATCCTCGTACACGACTCCGGCGTAGGCACAGCTAAAGGTGCCGCTTCTGAGAGAGAGCCTGATGGGCAGCTTGACGTTCGCCGATGGGCATTCGACGTATCCCGCCTGTGACATGATCGACCTCCTTCCCTGGTCTCGTGAGACGACTAATGGACGACGTGGCTCTGAATCGCCAGAGTCGCGACACCCAGGAGGATTGTCAGGCGGAATAAAAAGCACAGGAATTCGACACGGTCAAAGCCGTGGTGCGTTGAGGGAGTAGGGATTAAAGGCGCTGCTGCGCGGGTGCGGGAACGTGCAAATACATACATAGCTGGTTCGGTCTCCTTCCGTGTTGCGTGTCACCCATTTGGTGCATCGTGAAACAACTTGAACCGTTGACCGAATGCCAGCTTTATGTAACAATGAAAAAGCTGGTTCTTCGGTCTTTCGGGCCAGGGTCAGCTAAGGGGGCGTCGGTCTTGGTCGATTTGTCGCCCCCTGACAACAGTTACATACCCTCTCCACCTTCGCTTTTCAAAAATACCCGTCCACTCTCTCCTTATTACCCATGTCTGCTTGCTTCCCCTACGCCGCCAGCAGCACACCGACAATAATATCCCAACCCGCTCGCCCTTCCTCCCAGGCTGGCTCGAGTGTCACCACCCGCTGCCAGCCGTGTCCATTCTCATGCCGCAGCCTGCGCCACTGCTGCACCGCGCACACCTGATCGTACTGGCTCTGGAGGCGACGGCGTTCCCGCGTGCTGCCACAATACGTGAGTTGCATGGCAAGTGTCTGGAGGATCGCATGTAACAGCGCCGTCTGCACGTACCGCTCCCGCGTACTCGCCACTTCCAGCGTCTCCAGTGATTCGTGGATCATAGCGCGCGAGACAAAAATGGTGGGGAGCGGTGCAAGATCTGCCTCTTCCTCATCGCCAGCCATCGCAAGAACAGAAGAAGCCTCGGTCTGTGTGGTCTCGAACGCTGATACTGGCTCTACAGGCAACAGGGGTATCGCCGAAGCTGCGTGCGCTTCGACCAGCTCGCGCAGATCGCCAGTGGGCAGCCCGGCCAAACGACGCTCCCATTCCAGTAATTGCTCTACCTGCTCTACCGGCAGAAAAATCTCTCGCACATGGCGCTGCCGTGTCTGAGGATCAGCGACAAAATAGTGTAGGAGCGCGGCGACCTCAATGCGATAGAGCGGTCCGCCAGCACAGGTGTTAAGCATCCGCGCATAAAAGAGGCCCGCGCAGGAACACAGCGAGCGCAGCGCCTCTGGCAACAGCCACGCCAGGCCAAGATGGATGACATCATCGATGTCTGGTTGCGGCTGGCGTGCCACCATGCCAATACGGATAGGATGTAGCTCATCACCGGCGTTGGCAGTCTGATTTGCGTCACGATCAAGTGTGTGTGCCATGTCGATCCTCCTGCATATCATTACCTGAGCAGTGGCGTCTGCAAGCGTGTGTACTCGAGATGTGAGAGAACGAGGACATGTAGGACAGAATCGCCAGAGACAATCATGCATATTCCCGTTCAGCCTCACGGGAGCAAGGATAGCAGAGTATTTTGCGACATACGTAGGTTTTTTCTCCCAAAATGGGAAGAAGATTGTGTGACATTATTTCGCAGAATCAGGGGAGAAGATCTCGCTATCTCGTCTTGTGCGACTTCCGCATCTCAATCACAAAATGCCGCATATGGATTTGGTAGTTTTCTCTCACTATAGCGGTGGATTTTCTGGTACAGTCATATCAACCCGCTGCTCCACCTCTTTATGGTGATCATGTGGGAAGTCTTTTCAATCTAATACTAAAGAAGAGGGATACTCAAGATGCCTTCAAAAGCGAATAGCACAAAAACATGTAGCGCTAAGCCATTTACCTTGCGCTTGCCTCAAATCTTTCCTACGATGACCAGGCCGGATACACTAACGGTTCTCCACTGGTATGTCCATGAGGGAGATATTCTCCAGCCGCCAAATACAAACCATCCAACAGCCTTGTTAGAAGTAGATGCGCCCTACGGCGAAATTGAGATTACCGTTCCGCCATTCTTACGAGTCCCTCATCGTGTGGCAGCCATTTTGAAACCGGAGAACTCCACCATGCATCTAGGCGATCAATTCATCACGTTGGAGCCTATTATTGATGCAGAGTAGCGTACTGTTCTCCTATCAATTTGAGAAAAGTCGCAAAATATAGGGGATTTTGCGACTTTTTTCTCACAATAGTGATCGTCGATGCGGTATCATATCTTTCGTGAGGAAATTTGATATGATACCGCAATTATGTATACAGAAAATAGGAGGGTTATCTCTCCTCTCTGAGAAAGCAACAGACTATGGTTTTATCTCAACCATCGCGTGACTATCCAGTCCCACAAGTCGTTTTCCGGCTGTCGGCCTTATCGGCCTATAGCACCTGGGGAGAGTTACTTGCTGGCATTCGCAAGCATAATAATATCACGCAGCAAGAGATTGCAAAAGCATCTGATGTCCATTTTATAAAAGCTGGGGTACCTATGCTGCGGCCACGAATCTATGGCGATATGGAACGCGGACGACGTGCTCCGTATTATAAAGAGATGGAACCGCTCTTCCGCACGTTCATCGATGTTTGTAGAGACGAGATTTCCGATGTAGAAATTACTACGTATGTGCATCTTGCCAAAGAGCGCATGGCTCAGAAAAGCAAACGTATTGAGCGTGTAGATGATCCGCAATGGGAGGCTTTGACAGAGACCTTATTCCATATCAATAACAGCAAACGTAACCGTAAAATCTATCTTATCAAAGACGAACCCGCATCTGAACACCATATAATCACAGAAGACCCGGAATCCCGACGTCGGAAAGCTATCGACCAGGCTCTTCACACCGACACTTCCCATCTGCTCGAACGCGAGGAATGGGTGGCAAAAATGCTCACGTATCCCGAAGCTACCCCACAAAGAAAATTGGTGGTGATTCAGGGATATATGGGGACGGGTAAGTCGCACGCTTTAGCTTTACTCACCCAGCACTTAGCAAAAGAGTCGAAGTATTACTTGATCCCCTACCTTTTTGAAGCTGGAGAGAGTAAGACACCTGAAGATCATTTAGAGGTGTTTCTTGCAACCATTTTCTCTGACCTTACTATGACAGCAACGAGCGATGATGTAAAGCAAAGGCCGCTGAAAGAACGCATTGACCAAGTGCTTGCAGCCCTTAAAGAGCGAGGCGAGCAGGGGCAAAAGGTGATGTTGCTCCTGGATGACGCACAGGTCATTTTCCCTTCGGCGGCGGAATGGTTCCCAGCCTGGGCGCAGTTCTTCGAGGCAGTGGTGCGCGAACAGCACACCGCCACGCTCTATATGATGACACGCACCTGGCCAGGATGGGAGGATCGTCGGCTGGCACTTGCCTATATTGAGGAGACGGAACTTCCAGAACTTTCGGCTGGTGCTAGTGTCACGATGTGGCGACGCAAAGGGTTTGAAGACGTTCCGGAGGATCTTTTGCGCAAGGTAAGTCATCGGTATGGATATAATCCACAGCTCATTGAGATGATCATCTCCCAATGCAAGAAGCAAAGTTGGTCTTTCGCCTGGCGTAAAGAAGGGGAAGTTTCGGCACGAGTACAAAAGAGTCCTCATACGCAGCGACTGGAAGATCTTCTGGCGCAGGAGACCATTTTTGATCCTCGCATGGACGTTAAAGCACACATGGTCCTCCAACATTCCCTCACCAGTCGTCTGTCTCACCAAGCCATGCAAATGCTCGAGTGCCTGGCACTGTCTCCGTTGGGTCTTCCATTTACACTTCTAATAGAGGAGTTCGCCCGCGCCAAAGACGCTTTATATGAATTGGCAAGCGCATCGGCAGTGGACCTCAATGCCGCTGCATCTCAACGCGCTGCCATTGTTCCATTAGTGCGCGAGGCCCAGTGGCAATTGCTCCTGCACGATGGTCGCTGGGAGAGCATTGATCAGCGAGTGACTGATCTCTATGCGTACTGGCTCACAACGCTCCAGGACTTTCGCGACGACGCTGAAAAAGCCGGGTTGATCGCTGAAATGATAGTAAGATACATTAGGCAACGGCAACTCCTCAAAGCTGCCGAACTCTTCATTAGCTATGGCTGGCTTTGTGTTCTCTTTGGACATGTCACACGCATTCAGCGCGTGTTCGACGAAGTAGTCAAAGAGGATAGGGGAAAAGAAGAGGATGTTAGACATGAGGTCGGACGCTTGTTGCTCCAGCATCGTATTGCCGTCAGTAGCAGGCAGCCGTTTGAGCGTACTGAACGCGATAGGATCTACCAGAGTACTTATGAAAAAGTTGTCGCAGGAAAAGTGGAGCTGCAACCTCACTCGGAGCTAGAAGTATTGCATAACATGCTCTTGTTCTATAATCGTAGCGGACAGCTGGCAGAAGCAAAGCAGGTGTTTGATCAGACACTTGCGCGTCTACAGCAGTCGGGGCAAATGACACCTGAAGCGTATGCTTCCTTCCTCTTTGATAAAGCTCGGTTGATGTCTTACTGTGCAGATAGTGAGAAGCAATTGGAGGCGTCGTTACGATTTACCCAAGCAAGTGTGGACTGTGTCACAGAAAGCATTGCCAATTGGCGGTTATGTCTCAAAAATACCTTGCCTTTACAGGAGACCTATATCCAGTTTAAGCTTGCACGCACACTCAACGACTTGGCTTGCGATCTGCGCACTCTAAGGCACTATACTGATGCACAGGCAGCCATTGAAGAAAGCATTGAATTAAAGAAAAAGAGTGGCGCGCTCCCTCACTCAATTGCCGTCGCATTGAGTGAATACTCTCAGATACTTGCTGCGCAAGGAAAGTTCCTTCAAGGATCTTCTATTAACGAAGAGGCAAAAAAGATCTTAGAAGCATCCATCGCAGGTGGAGATGATATACATAAACCAGAACTTGGTCTGATTCTGAAAGAGCGTGCTGATATCCTTTGGCAACAAGCTCGCTTGCAGCAAGCGAAACCTCTCCTTGAGCAGGCTGTGAAGTTGATGGCAGATAAGCCATTGCGTCAAAAAGATAAGGAACGAGCAAACACACGGATAAAGGAGATAGAGCTTATTCTCAGCTCCTCTAGGCCATATCAATTAGATCGGCGCTGGTTCACACGTTTCTCTGATCTCATTAGTTATAATGACGCAAAAATGCTTATTCAGGCAGGCCCTTTTACTGAAGAGGAAAGTATTGAGTGGAATCGTCTTGCTTCTCAAGAAGATGCGCAAAGCCGTGCTGGCATGTCGAAATTAATTGCACTATCGAGAAAACGAGAATTTACTCGTAGCCGGGAAGAAATTTGTGAACCTATCATTCATTATCCCCATCTCTCCCTAAATGATGTTCGAAATCGTATGAGTGGCTTAACGGTTTTGCGCCAGGAAATAGAAGCGCAAGAATCAAATATGGTCGTATGCCGCTTGTACCGTGATGCTATTGATGATCATTTCACGCTTTTACATCTTTGTGAAGCAACAGCTTTACAGGATCAGACCACAGCTATGCAATGCAATCTGCAACTCTATGGTAAGCCTAGTGAGCTTGAGTTTAAGATTGCCTTGCAACAGCTATGCTCCATGCTTTTTGAGGCACGTACCCATAAGCTTGCTGGCTCTGTGGCGCTGGAAGCTCTCACTCAACTGCAAGAGTGGGGCATTTCTCCTCAAGAGATAGTGGATGAATATCTGTTTATCCCAATGTTCGACGCAATCCCACAGCAGACTAATCCCAAACTACTTGCAAGTGAGAAAAGAACTTTCTCAACCAACACCATTTGCAAGTTTTTTCGGGATGTTCTGGCAATGTATGGTGAAAATGATTGGAATGTGTATGTCGAACCTGCACGGGACCATACCTCAGTTGATCCGGATATTCGTGAATTGATCTTACCGGAAAAATCTTTTTCCGTCCAGAAAGTTCGCCAACTGCTCGCCGAAGAGATTGAGGTACATTCATTTCGTGCTATTGCTGGGCGGAACTCTCCATTGGCCCTGCTTGGCTCAGGACTTGCAAATCACTTAGCTATCGACGAAGGGCTTGCTTATCATTATGTCCAGAGCGTTAGCCGTCAAGTCTATGGTCGCTACGAAGAAAAGAAGTGGAACGCTACGTTAACAACCGGGTTTGTATCTGGCGTTCTTACCCCGGCCCTTTCATTCCCAGAGCTGAGAAACTTCTTGGAAAAAATGTTTTTGGTTAGCGAATTGCTAAATGATGAGACGTGGGAAGATGCGTTTGAATTCGCAAGACAAGCTGCCTGGAGACGTTGCTGCCGCGTATTTCGAGGCGCAGGTTGTCTCTCACTCAAAGATCGGGTGTACCTCCAAGGACACTTAGAGGTGAGCAATTACCTGGCTCGTGGTGGAGAAATACAACGCTTATACGTTGGCTGCATTGGGATCGAGCATTTAGAAGATATGGCTGAACTTGCCATTCTGACACCTAACTATCCGCACCAGCAACTTGCTCTTGCGACCGATCTTGCAGAACGACTTGGTTCATATGAAAGGTAAATATATATATAAGAGATGCTACAGCAATATTGAGCGCTATACGGTTGAAAAATACAACCAATGTAATGTATACTAGATTATAGGACAAATCGCCAGAATGTTCTCGCGCGAAAGGAGATGCCGAATGGCGCTCACAAAGATCCTCATCGCTTTTGGAAAAGATGATGAAGACCCGCGTGGCAAAGATGACGACGAGGATTAAATTCCGCGTCCTCTAGCTAAAAACAGTAAAGGAGATGCCCCTCGGCCATTAACTGAGAGGCATCTTTTTTTTCTTGGCATCTTCGATTTATGCGACACGAAGACAAGCCTAATTCTCCTTGGCACAGCAGCTCCGCAAACTTAACTCTTTGCATGAGAGCAGGATAGATCGTTTCACTACTATCCTGCTCCTAATTGATCTCCTCCTCTGGCAATAGGACTTTTGGAACATTAATGAAATAATGTAGTCAAAAGTAGTACAATGTAGTCATGGAAAAGAAAGTGTATTCTCCAAAACAATTTGGACAGCTCATTGGGCGATCAGTAGTCACACTACAGCGCTGGGATCGCAAAGGCATCTTGAGAGCAAGGCGCAGTCCTACGAATAGAAGGTACTATACTCATGAGCAGTACCTGGAATATCATGGCTTGAAGACAGATGCAGCAGGAGCGGAAGGCTCTCTCCCTCCGCTGTCTCCAGATGATCGAAAAGCAACAGTCATAACTGAGTGAGGCATAAAGTCTCCACTAAGGTGGACAGAACTCATCAAATCGTGAGGTCATCTGAACGTTGCGCACATACATCACACAGGAAGGGTAGGGGAAGCAGAGCGGTGGGTTCAAACTATGCATTAGGGCGGGAGCAATTCCTTTGCAAGTGGCTGAACGTCACGTTACTCCCGATGCATCCTGGGTAGATGATCTCGACGCTGATTCTCTTGATCTGGTTGAACTCATCATTGCTATCGAAGACGAATTTGATGTGCAGATACGCGACGAGAAGGCTGAGAAGATGGTTAGAACCAAAGATGCTGAGGCATGGCTGGCGGAAGAGGAGTCCAGTCAATTCAGCAAGATAAAGAACAGATAGGGGAAACTGTCGTTAATGTTATTGGGAAGTTTATTGGAAACTATTTCCTGGTAACTCCCGCTTCTTTCCAGGCATACTGTTAATAGACGTTCGCTATCATTAGTGGGAAAGCTCCAGGCTAAGGAAAGGAAAGCCGATATGGGAACAGATCCTGATCCAGAAGAACTGTTTGAAGACGAATGGGAAGTCAGCCAATCTAAGAAGACTTCCTCTCATATATCAATTCATCCTCCTCGCCAGTATGAAATCAAGATGTTGTGGAATACAGGGCATGAAGCCCTCCTTGCCACAGGAAGCGATAACGATCTTGAGGCAGTAGAACGAGCGTATCTGAGTACTCTAACGCTCTCGGAAGAAGAGATTGCCCAGCTCAAGAAAGTTCCTTCTGAGACAAAGGTACATGAACAACGTGTTGTCGAGATATTTTGTGATGGAGAGTGGGTGGTGATTCCACCCAGAGGCGCGATACCTTCCCATCAGCAACTCTCGCCGTCGTTGCCGATGGGAAGGTATCGCAGCTATGCGAAGGTAACACTTTCCAATGGAAAGCCCGCTTCTCTCGTTCCAGTACAGACTATCGAGGAGCTGGCTTCCGAAACGCTTTCGCTCCATCACGTTCATGGCCGCGAGACTGCCGTCCTGATTGGTGATCCCCTTAACTTGGATGAGGCTTCGCAAGCCTCGCTTCGACGCCTCTGTGCTTGTATGATGAAAATGCTCCGGGGAACAGCAGGATCACTCATAGATCGTGTGAGACCAACAGTACTCAGCCGCTGGCTGGAACAGGTCTATCAATCACTAGAAGAGAGTCCCGTTTTTGTGTGTGCAGGCGTGGTGTGTGCTGGAACGATCAAGTTGCCCGATGACGTGCCAACTTATCACAGAAATATTTTTGTGGTTCCAGGGACGCAAACAGCTGACGAAGCCATGTGGTTAGCCGCTCTCACGAGTGCATTTGCTGAACGTCACGGGTCCGTGGCAGTCCTGATTGGAGGGGGAGAAACAGCGTGGCAGGATGTTATCACGCAGCTTGCAGAACATCGCAGAGTTCTTGCGGTCGATGGGACAGGAGGTGTTGCTGACCAACTCTCTGTAGCGGCTCGTGGTGAAGCGGTCAGTGATCGGCGTGCTATGGACTGTGTGGCATCTGGATTGATCCGCACTGTGCCTCTGCAAGCGGAAGAGGAATTTGAGCATGTTCTGCGAACAGTTCTTACAAGTTGGTAACTCTCTCGCCCTTCCTAGCATGGGGAAAGGCAATGCTTTGGCACCGAAACATGAAAGAGGGCCAGGTCTACCTACCAGGTAGACTCGCCCCTCTGAGAGGCTGTAAGCAATTAAGGAAGCACATCTAAATAGACAAGAAATAGAGGAAAGCAGGAAAGCAAATGATTACGTACTGTGTAAGAAAAGTCAAGTCCTGGGGAGACGAGGGCTGGGCGATCTGCCAGTTGCTCGGACCTACCCCGAATGACTATGTGCTACTGACGAATGATGAGACCAGGCCCAAATATGGGTTGTTTGCAGAGAAGAAGCAGGCGGATGGCATGTTGGCCTGGTTAGAGCACGAGCAACTCGAGCGGATCAAAGCCTACCTGGAGGAAGAACTCAGGACGATTACCGCACATGTCCCAGAAGCGGATTGGACTGATTATCCTGAATATATCGCCTTGAGCAGCGCTTCTCACCTGCTCACCACCGTGAAGACACCGGCGGCGTTTGTCGAAGCGCTCAAAGCGGCCAAAGCACGCAGCGAGAGAACAGTAGAGCAAGGCATCAATGTTGAGTGGAGGAAAGAAGAAGTCAACTACTATCAAATCATGATCGATAAGCTAGAAGAGTTATAGCATCCAAGCACAGCCATGGAGGGCAGAGCCATGTCGCTTAATACCTACGAATCATTCCGGCGGTCTATCGAAACCAAATGGCTGGCTGGCCAGCGCTCAGGCAACGTGGCGGCTGAGCGGCTGTACGAACGGGTGCTGTTCCGCCTGGTCGATCAACCGGGTGTGGCGCTGGCGCACCTGGGAGAGCTGGCCCAAAGCACCCGCGACCCGGAGGTATGCGCTTGGTACACGGCGATTATACACGAATTAGCCAGCTTGCTGGAGTTGAAAGAGAAGCAGCCATGATAGAGAGGATACGAAGTGACGCTGAACTGGATGAGGTGAAGAAGAGGCAGCAAGGCTATCTGATCAACCAGCGTTTAGATGACCGGAGAGACATTGTCCATCCTCTCCCTTTAACAGCACCATGTGCTCGTCTTCTCGCTCTTACAGCGTACACGAACAAGCTCTATGCAGCAACCTATCAGGACTTGTACCAAGCAGTGGGCAGAGCCTGGGACTATTGTCCAAATTGCCGAGGAACCTAGCACATGGCACTTGGCCAGCAGGTCGGATGAGGGTTGAAATGAAGGAGGCCCGATGAGCAGAAAGAAGCAGCGAACGAAGAGAGCGGGTAGGAGCACAAAGTGGATATCACGGAGTTAAAGAAACAAGAGAGCATCATGCAGATCGAAGCCTATATCCAGGCAAAGATGCATGATTTGCATCTCCCTGGCCTGTCTCTGGCGATTGTGCAAAATGATCAGGTGATCTACCAGCGCGGATTTGGTGTTGCTGACACCACTGGCCGTCCTGTGACGCCTCAGACGCCTTTTGTCCTCGGCTCACTCTCAAAGTCATTTACTGCGCTGGCGATCATGCAGCTCGTCGAGGCTGGCAAGATCGACCTGGATGCGCCAGTGCAGCGCTACCTTCCGTGGTTTCGCGTCGCTGACCCTGACGCGTCGGCTCATATCACCATTCGGCATCTGCTGATCCACACGAGCGGCCTGTCGTTGTATACTGGCCGCCAGCTCCTGGGTCGGCGCGTAAGCAGTACGCGAGAGCAGACAGTGCGCTTGCTCAAGCGGGTCAAGCTGGCGCACGAGCCTGGCGTCGCCTTTGACTATTGCAATACGAACTATCTCATCCTGAGCTTCATCATCGAGATCGTTGCTGAGGAGTCCTACGAACGCTATATTGAGCGACATATTTTCCGTCTCTTACATATGCACCATAGCCATGTCTCCGAGCAGGAGGCGCTGCGCGACGGCCCGGCAACCGGCTACCGATGGTGGTTCGGCTGGCCGCGCCCTACTCGCGCTCCGTATCTCACCGACGCGCTCGGCGCGGCGTTTCTGATCTCCAGCGCAGAGGACATGGCGCGCTGGCTCGTTGCACATCTCAATGGCGGGAGCGTGGATGGCGCGTCGGTCCTCTCGACTGCTGGGATCGAGGAGTTACACCGGCCACAGGTACCGACGAATAAAGCGGGGTCGATAGCAGCGATGGGTTGGCGCGTCGAGCAGCTGGGGAGTGGGCGGATCGTGCGGCACGGCGGCGAAGTCTCGAACTACCGCGCCGACATGGTCCTGGTGCCTGGGCGCAAGCTCGGCGTGGTAGTCCTCCAGAACTGTAATAATGGCGTCGTGGCCCAGCTTGGCCTCGACCAGATAGCGCTCGATGTTGTTCGATTGCTCTTGGGACATGCCCCCTCGAAGCGCGCCATCACATTCCAGAGTTTCTCACTTCTGGTACGCCTGGTGGTCATACTCGTGTCAGCCTTGCATCTGTGGTCGCTGGTTCGTCTTATCCAACGTCCTGCGCGGTCTGGTCCTGGCAGCACTCTGGCACTGATCAGTGAGGTGGCCGCGCCGCTGCTCACGATCTGGGGCGTTCCGAGGAGCGTAGATGGTCCATGGTCGTTGTTACGATGGTACGTGCCGGATTTGAGCGCTTGGCTGTCGGTGATGGGATCGCTCTCGCTGGGAAAAATACTGCTGCGAATAGCCCATTTATTTTTCGCCACAGAGAAAAAGAATAAGCAACGAGATCTCGTTGCAGCGGCCCAGAATGGCTGCTGAGGATTGAAACACTGTTGAGTTGCAATGGGAGGATCGTCGTGACTGCGTTGCAGCGGCCATTCTGGGCCGCTGAGGATTGAAACAATACAAAAGGTGAAGGAGAATTTGTTATGAGTACATACCAGAGTCCAGTGGATCAGAAGATAGCCACATTGATGACTCACTATGGCATCACCGGTACGATCACTGCTGGCGGTCCGACCAGTCGCGTCTATGACGCGAGTAGCCGCGTCTTCAGCGTGGAACTAGAGCGGGAGGATCGTCGCGACTGCTTTGCCGTCTATATTGGGACGATGCATCCTGATATCGATCTCGGCTTTGCGCTCCGATGGCTCCTCGATACGGCTTCACACGCGGAGGAGGAGAGTTATGAGCGGTGGCTCGCCGAGGACGGGACATTTTACCTGAACGAGTTGGGCGAAGAAGGAGCGCGCGCCTTTTACGAGGAAAGCCATGAGGTAGGCCACAAACTGCGGAATGTACTTGGAGAGCAGGTCTACTCGGCTCTCGCTGCGGTCATCCAATAATACTCTGGGGAGAAAGGTGACCTATGCTCATTAATCTGCTCATCGCCGAAATCCGTAGCACCTCAGTAGGTCTGCTCCTGGTAGACGCCGACGGAAGCACAGAGATTGATCTCGCAGCACAAGATGCGCTCCAGCTCGCTGATTGGGTGAACGAACATCGCAGTGAGCTGGAGGTCATGGTCGGGCAGATGAAATCAGGTGCATTGCACCGCCTGGACCGTCCTGGCGAGAGGTGAATGCCATCTCTAAGGATGAAAACGATGAAGAAGTGCTTGCTCCTTTGCTGGCAGCAGCGAGCCAAAGCAAGCAGGCCATACATGCGGAAATATGCGTTTCCACACGCCTTGCAGTCTACCACTACTGGTAAGCTGAGGGTTGAATCAATGATTATCGGGATACTAATCCACCTTGAAATCTCGGAAGAAGCCGCGCATCCCTTGTATTTCAGGGAGGTGATGGCCTGGTTGCCAAAGCAGGAGCGAGAGAGATGAATGAATGCCGCCAGTGCGGAAAAGAGTTGGGGCTTCTTGATGCTCTTTTAGGAAACACCCTGATGGCGCGGTGTACTCGCTGCCATCGGGAGGCACGAAAGAACTTGAAGGGCCTACAGGTCCTCTTTGAGACCATGATTGCAGAGGGATCACTGACAGCAACCATCTGGCAGGAACTGCAAGAAATTGCCCTCCAAAGGGGACTTGAAGCCCATGAAGCGCAATCTTTTCTCTCTCCGCAAGCGAGCATCCTCTTTGAACAGACACTGGCGGCCTGCGAGCAAACGGACATGCTGGAGCAAAAAGATGAGCAGTATCTCTCCTTTCTTCAGACAGCCTTCGCGCTTGATGACCACCATTTTGCCGCGCTTCAAGCGCGATTCGCGCGACTTCAGCGTCTGATGGCTGTTCGCCGAGGCGATTTTGAGCCGATCGAGGTCGCCGAGACGCTCGATGCCGATGAAGAGGCGTACTATACGTGTGCGGTGATATATCTGTCTACGGAGAAGCGCAAGACCAAGCCTAACGAGCCAGAGCCGGGTGAATGGCTCATCACCAATAAATTCTTGTACTTCAAGCGGCCTGGCGCACGCGGGATGCCTATCAAATGGCGCACTATTCTGGCGACCCCGCTTGATGACTTGAGTCGTATCCGCCTGGATGTGATGCAGGGGTCCGGGGGCGGCTATTACACTATCGAGGAAGACGATCCCACATTGGTCAAGGCTTACCTGGACACCCTGATTAAGCGGGCAAAGCACCACCTGCCCCCACGCATCACGCACAAGCGACCTGACTGGCAACACTACCAGAAATCTCCCAACTCAAAGTACGACAGCCTGGCCGAAGAGGTCTTTTTCAGTTGCTGGACCTATCCAGGTCTGCCGCTTGAGCGTCAGTATCACATCCAAACGACGGAAACCACCTATCGGGTCGATTTCGCCCATTTACCCACGAAAACCATCATTGAGATAGATGGCTTCGAAGGGCATAGCAAGCCAGAGAGTATCCGGCACGATCATCGACGTCAGCGCGCATTGGAGCGACTGGGATGGCGATTTATTCGCTTCAGTGGCCTGGAGATACGCGATGATCCTCAGCAGGCAACGCGAGAGGCGCGAACTTTTATTGTGAAAGGGAGGGAGCCTCCCGCAGATTTGTAAAAGTTCTCTTGCACCTGTCGTTTCTGGCTCGCAGCGCGCGCAACGAGAGATGATTAACCAGGGAACGCCTCCGGGGAGTAGTGACCCGATGGCACTAGCAATTACAAGGAAAGAGAAGAATGATCACACGATGGCAATGGCATGAAGCACAGGAGCAGCAACGGAAAGCAGGTGGGAACGCTGTTTTTACGCCAGATCATCGAGGTGCGATTACTGGGTATGAGGAACTGGGCTGGCTGGTTATTACCTGCGATCTGAGCCTGAAAGTACGAACAGCAGAAGGCGTTCAGCTCGCGCTTGAGGAGTTGGGTTTACCCCAACTTGGCTGGTCCTAAGGATGTGTGAAAGGGAAGTATGACTAATGAAATTGACTTTCCTGGAGGAGCCAGTGAATCCGGGTCTCAAGCATGCTGATTGAGGTTGCGGGATACCCGGTGGCGGTGGCATAAAGAGAGATATTTTTGTATAGTTACTGGCTATAGGAAGAATGAAGGATCGGTCAACCAGAACCTCAACCTGAAGAAAGCTAGTCATTTGTTCAGATAAATAGCTAGCTGACAGGAAGAGGAGAGACTAATCAACAGCCGACAAGGCTGGACGAAAGGGAAAGTGTGTCAGACATTTCTTCTCGAAAGGGACATTTTCTGTGAAAGAAGATCACTCTTCACAAAATGTGAAGGGGTATGGCACCTGACCAGAGGCAATCGATGGTTCGTCAAGTATTCCAGGGAGGTAGAATGGCCCCCTTTCCGTATCAAAAGAGAGAGGTAATGATGGCCTATCAAGAACAACCCGGGGATTACCGGGTAAAAGTGGAACAATCAGACATCGACCCGATGTACTTCTCTTACCATTTCTGGCACTATCAGAATCGTGAGTGGAAATATCTCTACAAAGCTCCAGAGGTCGTGATGGTCGAGAATCTACGCGGACACACCAACCTGTATTCAGCGGATGGCTATGACTATTGGCGGCGAAATTGACGCATATCCTCGCCCGCAGAGGGTTCCTCATAAAAAAGGCCCTTTTCGGCGAACGTATCAGACAAACCACATTCGACTTTCCACAAATTGTGGAAAGTCGACAGGAGGACGAGAGAAGCCATGCCTGAAGAAAGGGCGAGAGACGTTCAATGATACACTCGAAGCTATATGTTTCCATACTGGAGCGAACGAACTCTACAAGCTCCTCAGCTATTCAATCTGGCAGAAATTTCAGAAGCCAATGGAAGAAGCAAAGATTGCCTACAAGAAGAGCGGCCCAGCTGTTCACGAGATTGGCCCCTCACATACGGCAAGGCCTTTAACTACTGTTTTGAATAGAGCACATAGTCTTCTATCATTTAGCTATGTGAAAGGGGTCAATATGATGTTTACCCCTTTGAAAGAGGTGTATGTTGAGCGATGAGCAAGAGCAGGAATCATCTCCATTGATTCCGACTGAGCAACAAACCATTCTGTTCTACGGCAAGCCCATTATAGTGGTACGCTTGCCCGATGGTCGTCCAGGCGTCGTTCTCCGCTATTTATGCGATAATCTCCAGATTACTACGACTGGCCAGGTCGCGCGTATCAAACGCACCGAAGTCATTGCTGATGACCTGGTGTATACCCAGGTCCAGACTGAGGGTGGGCCGCAAACTATGCCGACGTTGGTGCTTCATGCCGTTCCATTTTGGCTTGCTGGCATTGATCCGAAACGAGTGCGCGAGGAGATTCGCCCGGAAATCTTGCGTTATCAGCGCGAGGTGGTTGATGTTCTCTATGCTTGGGCGCAATCCCCAAAAGCGATACCAGCGTCTGCTGGCCTCGTTCCTGCCGAGCAGATCACCAAACCGACAGCCCCGGCTGACGATGCAGACATGGACGCCTGGCGCGCCTACTACCAACAGATGATTCTCTGGATTGATTGGCAGCGCGACATCGAGCAGTGGCGCGGAAGCGTCGAATCGCGCTTAGAGGGCCTCGAGGAAGTGACCAACTTGATCCCTGAAATCTTAGAACGTCTAGGACCACAAACGCTTACATCGGAGCATCAACAAACCATTCGAGATTACGCGAGGCAGCTCCACGAACAGACAGGCAAACCATACCCTACGATATGGGAGAACCTCAAAACAGCTTTCAGGGTTGCCAAATATGCTGATATCCCTGAACTAGACTGGCCACGCGCGGTGAAGTGGTTTCAAGCGCAACTCGATCAGAGGCGCAAATAATAGCAAACTGTTCATAGGAAGAGCCTTGCAAGTAGAGTCACATCAATTTGCACAGAGAGAGGAAGCAATAAAAAATGCCCAGCTATGAAGGCCGAGTAGTTTCGACAGTGATGTGCCTCTCGCACTCATTACTTGTTGACATTCCACGAGTCACCTCACCGTGGCACTGGCGGCAGTATCACCTCCCTATCCGCGACCGAGCGACCGTCAAAGGGGCCGAGGTATAACATGGTACTGAAATTTTCGAATCCGCCGTTTGGGCCGCTACGAGCGCGACCAATCTCATTCAAAGAATTCCCTGGCGTGTATTTCTGGACGTGGATGGTGATGGATATGTTCTTTGGCGACACACCCCTCGATGGATGGGAGGAAGTCCCCTCTATCGATGATGACGATTTTCTCATCCTCTGTAGTCAGCTTGGCCAGGTAGCAGCAGGCATGGGTGCGCAGGGATCAACGGGACGCTACTTCGTCCGATCAGAAGACCTCGAGTTCGCCAGGCGGTTCCCGGTTCTCCTCGCGCATCAGGCCGTCGCGGCAGTTCCCCCGGAGCCACCAGCGGAAGCGCAGATTGGGACACATGCTCTGATCCTGGAGAAAAATGCTCTTCGCCTTTGCACCCTGGAAAGCCTCGACGAAGCGGGGACTAATGCCTGGAGACGTTTGAAACAGGGAACGACCGTGATTCCTTTGCGGGGAACACTCCAGGGAGACCGGCGAACAGCTGAGGACATGGCGACTGAACACGCCGTGAAAGCCGACCTCTGGGAACGGGCGCAGCCCGCTGCCAGGGAGCTGGCCATCCAGTACTGGCAGCTGCACCAGGAAATGAAAAACGCCACGACGCTTTCACTTCCACGCGCCCTCCCACCAACGACGAGCGTCTTGCGCGGCCAGGGAATTATTATTCCCCAACTTGATTCGGTTGAAGGGGTCCTGCTTGCGCTCAGCCATGCACAGCAGGAGCGAGGCGGATGGAAAGAAATCAACAAAGTCCCGACCTACACTCACCAGCGGCCAACCAGTATCACAGAAGTGACGGTGCGTCCACGCGATGTGCAGGTGGCTGCTCCAGACCTCTCTGGCCAGCTCTGGCAACGAATCCGGCAATTTAACGACGTCGACGGCGATATCGTTCTTGCTATGCTCGCGCAACTGGCTGGAGCGCCGAGAGACGCGCGTGGAGGAACCTGGATTACCGGACAGCAAATCTTAGAATACCGCGGCATCAAGGCGAAGACCCACAAGGTAGAGAACCGGAAAGCAGATGAGCCGACCCATCGGCAGGTGGGACACCGCTATGAGGATCTGCAAGAGATTGCGGAGGGTGTCTCCCGCATCCGAGACATGCATATTACGGTGCGTGCCTGGCGCGAGAGCCACAAACGGAAGAGTGGCAGCGGGAAGCAAACACGAAGGCGCATCTACCAGCAAGAAAGCTATCTTATCACGATCTCCGACTTCATCCAGCAATCTCAGATGGTACTCGAAGGGGAGCAGCTTTTCGGCGAGCCACTCGCCGTCGCCTGGTACTACCAGCCTGGCACGAGTTTGGAAGGGTTGCTTGTGAGCCCAAACTACCGGGCAGCCTACCTCCTCCAGCAAGCACTCCACTATGACCCGCTTCATGAACGGTGGGAAAAGCGACTCGCCCGCTATTTCACGTTTCAGCTGAGGATGAACCCAGATTTCGGTGGGTCGACCATCAGGCGGACGATCGGTGGCCTCATCGATGAACTCGCTCTGACGGTGAATGAGGGTGACCCCAAAAAGACGAAAGAACGCTTTGAACGAGCAATGGACCGACTGCAAGAGGATGGGATCATCTCCAGTTGGGGGCCGGAAGACCAGTACCAGCGCGCCATGGACGCGCGCCCACGGTACGGCTGGATCAAAAATTGGCTCGAGTACGAGTTGGAGATCTCGGCAGATTCCTTACCTCCGAAGGAAGCAGGAGACCTTATGGAGCATCTTCAGGTGCAGCGGAAACAGCAACGACTTCTTCAGCGCGAGACCAAACAGAGCAATGAAGAGCAAACAGGGAAGGAAGAAGGGTAGCTGTGCGACGTTACTTGGCGGCTCGCGCGACGTTATCTGGCGGCTCGCCAAAAATCAAAAAAATTGCTCAATCGGCTCAGGAAGCCGATTGAGCAGGAGGGAGAGTCTACCAACAACATGAAAAAGGTGTCATTGTTTTTTCGCCCCTAATGACAGCTACAGAAGGCTCTAGTATACTTGCTGGTATAGAGCCTATTCCTGCTGGATGACCGCTTCTCTGTGGAAATAAGAAGAGCAATAGCAACGGGTAGCGAGAAACATCTTGTAGGTATTTCAGACGATACGTCCATGACACGATAATCTGTCTCAAAGCACATTTTTAAGGCAAAAAGAAAGCCAGTCGCAGCATCGACGCTACCTAGAGTGCCCGCAAAGCCCACGTAGCGCCGAACTGAGAACTGGCAGCATTCGCGCAAGGAGCAACCGGAGTTGGAACCGCGTGAATGCTCTGAGAAAGGTGTGTAGTCCACGTTTGGATTACACGATATATTCCGATAGATACAGTATATCATCTTGATGGGAATGTCAAGGGACTGTACTCTATAAGCGGCTCAGGCCAGACGGAACGCGCACACCTTTCCTTCGGAAGTTCCTGTAAAGAGAAAGGGTTGCGTAGTATGTCCATTCCATTGCAAACAGCAGAAGTTGAAACGTCTTCGGCATCGGAGTACATTCCTCTCAGCACGCACCACACCCCGGCACTTTTGGAAGTCGATCAGGTGATCGCCCTTCTGTTCCCAGCGCCAACGCTTGGACAGCTCTTTTATATACGCTTCCGCGAACGAGCCTCCCGTGAGCAAACGATCCTGCCTGACGAACCAGCGGATGTCGTGGTCGCCTGCACGAAGAGCATCGCCACGCTCGCGCAGGACCTTGAAATCGGCTTCGATACCACTCAGAAATATGTGGCACTGTATAAAGCGCTGGGCCTGATGAAAAAGAGGAAACTCATGGGCAAGATCGCCTTCGTCATACCTGTAGGAATCTACCATCCCCCAGATCTCCTAGAGGCCAACCTCCAACACCTTCTGAAGAGAATAAAGGGCCGTCACAAATTGCGCGAGTTAGTGGGCGACGTGCTGGCACGTTGCAAGGTATATGGCCTGATCAACCAGGATTTCCAGGCAGCCGCAGCGCTTCTACAAAACCTGCTTCAACCACAGCCAGGGGAGACCCGGCGCACGCTAGAGCAACGCTTGCTGCAAGCCGGTCAGGTATTCGGCCAGGTGCTTAGTTCCATGCAGAATCTACCCAAAGCGCGGGGACGGGAAGATGCCGAGTGGTTCCGCCCTCCTGGCACTGTCGAAGCCGCGGAATCTACTCAAAGCGTTCGGGCGGGAAGATCCGACGACTCCCGTTTTGACAGAAACCTCCCTCAATCAGCACATCGAGTAGATTCCGCACCATCTCAATCGGCAGAAGAATCCACTCACCCCCTCACACAGAGTAGATTCGAGGGAGAGGCTCCCACGGAGAATCTACCCGATGGACCGAACGAGGTAGATTCTCCCAGATCACACACAGCAGAAGAATCTATCCATCCTCTCACACAGGGTAGATTCGAGGGAAAGGCCCTCACGAGGAATCTATCCAGATTGCCGCACCAAGTAGATTCCTCTCTCGCCGGTTCGAACACACATGCCACCGAATCTACCCAACCTGACGAGAAGAGTAGATTCGGACAGGAAACAGCCCTCTCGAATCTACCTGATCCCACAGTTCGGGTAGATTCCAGTCCCCTCGTTAACGTAAACGTAATTACTCTCATTAATACTATTACGTTAAACGTTAAGCCCGTCGCAACCTTTTGCTGCAACGCGCTGGGTGAGCCGCCTTCCAAACAACCGGTCTATCTCAAGCTCTTCCGCGACTGCGAACGCGACGCCCGGGCGATCAGCGCTGCATTCCTGTTCACGCTCGTTCACAGGCGGGATGGGACGATGCATAATCCCGCTGCGGTCTTTGTGACCAGGTGCAGAGACTATCACAAGCAGGGCGTACCAGACGAGGTGGCTGCGCTCGTGAGGCAGTATGGATCGCTGACGTATGCGCAACTGTTGGACGCTTTGAGCAAACCCGCGTCCTTCACGCCTCCCGCACGAGGCGCTCCATCACCTGCCGGGTCTGGGTATCCCCCAGCACCTGTGACTCCGGCGTCACTCTCACCGCTCCCGCGCTGGGGGACGATCCAGCGGTTCATCGGAGTTGAGGACGATCGGCCGGGGATGAGCCGAGAGACGGCGCTGCAAGTGATCAGACTCGCGCAGGGGGACCGTCGCACCAAGATGTGTCATGTTGATCTGGAGCCGCTGGCTGATGGCTATGCAGTGTTGCTCGATAATACCATCACGGCGATCCCACGGCAGACGTACTTTTATTCGCTACAGGACTGGCAGACGCGTACTGCTGCCATCCAGGACTGTTTTGAACTCTTTGGGGTAGCACGTACTGGTCGACGGTACCTGGCCGACATGTTACAAGAGAGGAGAGCGGCACAATGACTCAGACGCCAAGAGCGATGGAACGGCTGCTGCCGCAGAATATCGAGGCCGAGTGGGGCCTGCTAGGGAGCATCATTATTGATCCGGAGGCGCTTTCCCTGGTGGCTGACTTTCTGCGCGCCGAGGACTTTTACCGTGACGCGCACCGTACCATCTATGAAGTGATGCTGCACCTGTACAACCAGCAGCGTCCCGCCGATTTCATTACGATCTGCGATGTACTGGAGAGCCGGGAGAAGCTAGAAGAAGTGGGAGGGGCCAGCTACATCACTGCGCTGATCAACCGGGTACCCACATCAGGGAATGTATTGTTCTATGGCAGAATTGTTGAGCGCACCGCGACCCTGCGCAACCTCATCCATGCTGCCGGACAGATTGCCGCGTTGGCCTATGATGCTGAAGATGATGCCACCCCGATCGTGGAGCGCGCTGAGCAACTCATCTTCGCGATCAGCCAGCACTCCTTGAGCCTGGGAACGGACGCGAGTCTGGCGGAGTTGCTCACATCCTATATGAATCAATTGGATCGGCTTTCACAACAGCGGGGAAGTGTCGTGGGCGTACCGACGGGCTTCGCCGACCTGGACCGCTTGACGGGAGGCCTGCGTCGCTCCGACTTGATCGTATTGGCAGCCAGGCCTTCGATCGGAAAATGCCTCACAGCTGGAACTCTTATAGATGATCCTCAAACAGGGGCCCGAGTGACGATTGAGGAGTGCGTGCGCCGTCGTTTGCCGATAGCGTTTGGTCTTTCAACAGAGGGAAAGGTGCGCCCTACAATGGTTGCGGATTGGGTGGATAGCGGAATACAGCCGTGCTATCGAGTTCGGACACAATTGGGAAGAATGGTTGAGGTCACAGGGCATCACCCCTTTCTTACCGTTCAAGGGTGGAGGCCGTTACATGATTTACAGGTCGGGCAATTTATCGCAGTACCGACGAGAGTCGCGTGCTTTGGCAACGACGAAAGTCTTCCCTTGGAGAAGGTAAGGCTGCTCGCTTACTTTATTGCAGAGGGTGGACTTACCCATGGCTCCCCCAGGTTCACCAATACTGATCCCGAAATTGTGGAAGACTTCAAGAGGAGTATTGCGACCCACTTTCCTGTCTGTTCCGTCAAGCAGTACGGGATAGATTATGCAGTGACTCAGACAAGGAATGCCGAAACGATACGGGGAGGAAGTGTTTTCCCCAAAAATCCTGTGACTGTCTGGTTGGCTAAACTGGGATTGATGGACAAACTGGCGAAAGAGAAGTGTTTCCCAGCGTGCGTTTGGCAGTGGAGCCATCGCTATTTGGCCGAGTTTTTACGCACATTGATGAGCTGTGACGGTTCCATTTGTTCCCGTCAAGGACGCCCTTTTATAGAGTTATGCGTTGCTTCCCAGCAGCTTGCTGCCGATGTGTATCATCTGCTTGTGCGATTTGGTATTGTGTCGAAGTTCTATAAAAAAGTCGCGACCTGCCAGGGCAAGATGTTTGATGCTTGGCGTGTAGAGATCACCAGCCCAGAGAGTATCAAAATCTATCAAGAAGAAATAGGATGGATCGGCGAGAAAAGCACACGTTTTGCAGGATATGAACGAAAGGTCCTGAAAGAAGATGGTGGAAATAAGGGCCATGCCCCGCGAGAGACATGGGAGTTTGTTCGTAGTGCAACTAGGCACCAGTGCCTCTCCTTGACCGAACTTGCACGTAGGAGCGGAGAGACGATCAGGCAAGGAAAATACGCTGGCTACAATCCTCACGCGAACCGAAATATTCCCCGCTATCGGCTTGCTGCTTATGCAGAAGTATTAGATGACCCTCGGCTACGCTGGATCGCCAGCCCGGATGTCTATTGGGATGAAATTGTTTCTATCGAGGCGATAGGGGAGCACCAGGTCTATGACTTATCTGTGCCGGATGGGGCGAACTTTATCGCACAGGATGTATTTGTCCATAACACTTCGATGGTCCTGAGCCTGGCCTACAATGCGGCATTAGACTACGGACAGCGTATCGGCATCTTTAGTCTGGAGATGAGCCAGGCACAGTTGACCGAACGGCTCATGGCAATAGAGACGGGCATCAACCTCCAGCGTTTGAGTACGGGCAATCTGGAAGATGAGGAGTGGGACCGGGTGGTGGTGGCGCGGGATAGACTCTCCGACGCGCACATCCGTATTGATGGCACCTCTGTCCTTTCGCCGGTCCAGATGCGGAGCCGGGCCAGACGCTGGGTGGTGGAGCATGGCCTGGATCTGATTATCGTCGACTACCTCCAGTTGATGCAACCCAGCAGCGACACCTCCTCCAAGCGCAAGATGGAGAACCGGGTGCAGGTGATTGACGAGATCAGCCGCAATTTGAAGCTGTTGGCCCGCGAACTCAATATCCCTATCCTAGTGCTGGCCCAGCTCTCCCGGGCCGTCGAGAGCCGCCTGTCGAAAGTGCCGCAGCTCTCAGATTTGCGAGAATCAGGAGGCATCGAACAGAACGCGGATATTGTGATGTTCATTTACCGGGATGAGGTGTATAACCCAAATACCGAGCGCCGAGGGATCGCCGATATTATTGTGGCCAAGCACAGGAATGGCCCAACGGATACTTTCTGCCTCGCGTTTGAACCACAGACGACGCGCTTCAGGGATCTCACCGATGAAGTCGCTCCCCCCCTCGCTCCAGAGCCAGAGGATGAGTGGGAGGTGGACATTGAGGCGGATGGCGATGAAGACTAGAGGATAAGCTAGCTGCTTGGTGAGACAGGCAGCTAGCTTACATCAGGGTCCATTCTCAGGCTCGTTTGTCCATATGCACCACTGGCATCAGGTGAGGTCACGCGCTCCCGCGAGCAAGAATCCCGCGATTTTGACAGATTCGACCCTTTTCAGGCTCAGGGGCCCGGTGGAAACTAACCATTTGGTGGGGTAATTATATAGCTGTCTATACTGACTGTCAGTATAGACAAACTAGGACAAGCCGACTTTGGCGTTGCCAGGAGAAAATACATCTCAGCTAGTCGTTTGTCTCACTAAATAATTGACGGTTGCTATAGACGAAGACCGAGCAAGCAACGAAAGTGTGTTTCGCACGATCACCAGAGGGCAGAATCAGTAAGCTAATCATTTGGTGAGACAAATTTGTAACGGTTTATAGTAACCGTCAGTACAGACAGCTAATCATTTGG
>JBOGTO010000436.1:0-22729 GCA_050695155.1 Ktedonobacteraceae bacterium | reverse complement strand
TCCCCACGTCCACCCCCGCCCCTACCGAACCCCACCCTGGGCGACGCAAGCGTCCCCTCCCATCCCCACGTCCACCCCCGCCCCTACAGATTCCGCGTTTATCTTTTTCGTTCGTTGATTATGCGATCAGTATACGCCTTATCCAGACCCATCGCTTCATAGACGATGCGATAGCCCTCGACGGCGTCAGCGTTGGCGCGCGCCTGGGCTAGCGCGTTGCGATCAAGCTTGTGGGCGAGATCATCTATGAAGGCCCATTGCAGTACGGAACGGCGCACAGCGGCTACCTGATCTTCGGTATAGGGATAGAGATCATAGCCGATACGCTCGCCCCGCGAGCCGTAGCTCACATCTTGCAGCGTCATGGCAAGTTCGAGCGTTTGCATGAAGAAAGCCGCGCCCACCATATTATCATCATCAAAAGTTCCCCAGCCGGAATTGGCGTGCTGGTGTCCCAGCTTGCCCTCGACATGCAACAACGCGGCGTATTCGGCCAGATTTTCGCCGTTCATTATCAGGTGCTGCCAGTCCATGTTGACCTGGAGGCGCGAAACATCGACGCCCATGCGGCGCACACGGTCAATGGTATAGAGACAGGCGGAGATGTTGCGCATCAAAATATTCATGGCCGGCTCGCTGTTTTTGTGTTCCAGGAAAACCGTCACACCCTTCTCTGCCGCGTGCGCGACCACTTCGCCCACGCCATGAACAAATAACTCCCAGGTTTGCGCATAGTCGCGCTGGAAATTGTAGTTGTAGCCTTCCGCGCCGGGCCAGATGATAAAGTGCGCTCCCAGAGCAGCAGCAAGCTCGACGCCGCGCTTGAGCGTTTCGATGCCCTGGCGTCGCAAATTCGCATCGGGATTGATGAACGCTCCCAGCTTATAGGTCGGGTCGGGATGCAGTCCCGCCGCCAGGCAATAAATATCCATCGGCCCCAGTGCTGCTTTGATGGCATCAACGCTATCTTCGTTAATCTCGCCCGGGTAATGGTACTCCAGTCCGTCCATAAGGTCGGCCAGTCCATCAACTACACGCTTCGTGCGCGTCACCATGTCTTCGTCAATCGTCTCTGGATGGTAGCCGACTGGCACAAAGCGGGTCGCATTGGGGCCAAATGCCCAGATGCCCACACTGTTCTTTACTGGCATGTGAAACGTTCTCCTTCTCTATGACAATACTCTGCCTGGTCAAAGTATATCATGCGAGAGGCGTGTGCTTATGGCCGCCTTAGATCAATCTCAAGCAACTGCCCTTTATGGCAACACTTGAAGGCCAGGCGCGTCCAGTTGTCAGGCCAGTGGGGATGCGTGGTATAGCCATCCTCGCTGAAACGCAGACCGGCGAAACCCATAATAGCTGCCTGCCATACAGCGCCAGCGCAGGCTTCATGAATGCCCTCGTCGGAATTGCCGCGTGGGTCCTCCAGGTCCGCCAGCGCGCCCTTCATGAATAGCTCGTAAGCGGCCCCGGTCAGGCCGAGTTCGCAGGCCAGGATCACATGCATGGCGGGTGTCAGTGATGAGCCAAAGTCGTGGTCTGTAATGGGGTAGTAGTAATCCCAGTTGACGCGCTTCGTCTCAAGGTCATAGTGATGCTGGAGTACCGTTAGCAACATAAGCACATCCGCCTGCTTGATAATCTGGTAGCGGCCAACTACACTGACCCCCAGCAGACCCTGATAAGACGCTTTGCGCCCGCGATACTTTTCCTGATCGAAATGTTCAAGCTGGAAAAAACCATCAAACTGCTCGAAGAGACCACTTTTTTTATCCTGCGGAATACGGATATGCGCGGCGACATCGCGCCAGTGGTGCAGTTTCTGCTCGTCCAATTGTAGCTGTTGCAGCAACGCTTGCGCTTTGGGAGCGTCCACGTTCGTCAACCAGGCCAGCGTATCCAGAGCCATTGAGATGTTCCATTGCGCCATGACGTTGGTATAAGCGTTGTTATTGACATGCTCGTGCCACTCGTCGGGACCAATCACATCGTTAATTTCATACTCGCCACTCCCGGCTTTACGAGTAACACGGCTGACCCAGAACATAGCGGTACTCAGCAGAAGTTCAGCGCCGTACTGCCTCATATATTCATCGTCGCCCGTCACATCCCAGTAGTGCCAGGTGGCATAGGCGATGCTTGAGGTAATGTGCAGTTCGATGAAGCCATTTAACACGGGGATCAGTTCGCCGCTTTCAGGATGTATGATTGCGCCAGGCGTGGCTTCGCCGCCGTCCAGCGTACTTTCCCAGGGAAATTGCGCCCCTTCGTGGCCGTTGAGCCTGGCCTTCGCGCGCGCGCCAGGCAGCAGGTGATAGCGGTAAAGCAGCAGATTACGCGCCATGTGGGGATGAACAAAGGTGAAGTAGGGCAGCATGAATATCTCGGTGTCGTGGAAAATATGACCGCGATAGCCAAAGCCGGTCAAACCTTTAGCGGCAATACTGAAATGGCTATCATGCGCGGGAGCGCTGATGCGCAATTGGTAAAGATTGAAGCGTATAGCTCGCTGCGCCTTTTCGTCGCCCTCGATTATCACATCCGAAATATCCCAGTAATGTTCCCACGCTCTCTGATGATCGGCGAGCAGCATTTCGTAAACGCGCGTCTGTTTACAGGGCTGCTCGCTGCTAATACCTTCGAGATGCAAGGTATAATAGCCACCAGACTCGACTTGCGCACCGTTCGCCTGCATAATACGATGATGATGCTCCAGCGCGGTTGCCAGAGGTTTCTCTACGTCGCGTGATGTATACATCACCACTACTTTTTCAGTGGTAAGGGTCTCCCCTGGTGCCAGTGCGCCATAAAAACGAATCATGGGCGTAATATCTGAGCGGATCAATTCCTTGTGGAAATCGCAACGCTCACTGGAAAAACTCATGGTCTGCGCAAGCTGTACCGACGATTTGCGCGTTTGCGAATGCAACCAGACGATCTCGCCATCATGATGTTGCGCGACGGATTCCCAGTGCATCAAGCCATAATTACCTACCGCCAGGTTAAACGAAGCCGATAACACAATATCGATAGGCCCAATAGTGGTTGGCTGATCTTCATCGATAGTCACGCTATAGCGAATTGCGCCCACATGCTCATCATGCAGGCTGGCGAAACGCTCAGTCACCACCCGCAGACCCACGCCCGCGGAACTCCTCCAATGCACCTCGCGCCTGAGTACGCCGCGCTGCATATCCAGCACACGCTGGTAGCCAAGTACTTTCCCCTTACTGAGCCAGAAACGCTCCCCATTCACAAATAACTTGATCGGCAACCAGTCAGGCACATTCGCCAGTTCCTCTTTGCCGATTTCAATCTTGTCAAATACGCCAGCTATCAGGGTAGCAGGAGTCGTCTTTGGATACCCCTCCTCAAAAGCGCCGCGTGTCCCAAAATAGCCATTGCCGATAGTATACAAAGTTTCTAAACTACGAAGTTTGTCAGCATCGAATGCATCTTCGTCAATCTGCCAAAGATTCACAGAGTACCCCTTCTCAATAAGATTGATTTTATTTGTTCAGTTCAGTATATCCTGTAAACTGACATTTGCAAGAGCGGACATAACTTTGTCAGCCCTATGAAAACGGTCTTGTGGCCCGATGCCCAGCGCCTGCATACCTGCGTTTTTGATAGCCTCAATGCCAGCGTCGGCGTCCTCAACTCCCAGGCACGCGCTGGTGGGCGTCTTTGTCAGGCCCGCTGCGTAGACAAACAGATCGGCGGCGGGTTTAGAATTAGAGACACTGTAGCCATCCGCTATGCCATCGAAGACATTCACAATATCCAGACGCTCCAACACTGTGCGACAATTCTTACTGCCGGAGGCCACAGCCATCTTGATACCGGCGTCGCGTATCGACTGCAACAGTTGTTTGCCTCCCGGAACCAGGTCAGCAGGCGTCATGCTTTTAATCATCTCATTATAATAACGATTCTTGCGGTCCATCATCTCCTGAATTTGCTCTTCTGCAACCTTACGGCCTCTAAGAATGTACATCAGCGATTCCCGCCGACTGACTCCGCGCAAATGCGCATCATTATCTTCACGAGTAAAGGGAATACCCTCCTCATCGGCGAGGCGTTTCCAGGCCCGATAATGGTATTCCGAAGTGTCGGTCAAAACTCCATCGAGGTCAAAGAGTATCGCCTGTGGTTTTTGCATATGAATTCTCCATTCCATTCCTCAAGACATTTCTTGCTGACGATTCACTACATTTATTTCTAGCACGATTCAGCAAGTAAAGAAGTTGCGTGCAGGCTCGATTCGTTAGCGAAAGTACTCCAAAGATATCTTTGCGCTTTCCAGTGAGGGCAATGTTGGATGATCGTGTTCGACCGTCTATGGCGGCTACCAGGATTAGCAGGATCGCCCCGGACGTTTTCGCAGTACAGGCGACGGGCAGGTCGATTTCAAGCGCGTCTTCTCCAAATTGACACAGAACGACTTTAACGGCTGGGCTGTGCTAAAATGGGAATGCTGCATCACAGATTCCGTGCAGGGAGGGCGCGAGGGCGCGGCCTTCATTCGCAGCATGTTGATCGACGTAGCTACCCATGCCTTCGACGACTTCGCCGGAGGCGCGCGGGACGAGCAGGCTAATTATCGTATATTGGGGTTAGAAAAATGAAACAGGATATTTCGCAGAGAAAACTACGCGCCGGCATCGTTGGTGGCGGCCAGGGATCGTTCATCGGAGCAGTGCATCGCATCGCTTCCGAATTTGATGGGCAGGCTAGAGTTGTGGCGGGCGCGATGTCCGCCGACCCGCAGCGAGCCGCTGCCTCCGCGCAGGCATGGCTACTCGAACGCTCGTATGCCAGCTTCGAGGAGATGGCCGCAGTCGAGGCCAATCGGCCAGATGGCATCGATTTTGTAATGGTGACGACACCCAACCACCTGCACTACCCGGTTGCGCGAGCATTTTTAGAGCATGGCATCCATGTGGTATGCGATAAGCCCATGACCTTTGACATGGCAGAGGCGCAGGAACTGGTGCAACTAGTCGAGCAGAAAAAGCTGGTGTTCGCGCTGACGCACAGCTATACTGGCTACCCCGTCGTGCGCCACGCGCGCTCCCTTGTCCAGCAAGGAGCTATTGGCACAATTCGCAAAGTGCTGGTCGAATATGCGCAGGACTGGCTGATGGAACCGCAGGAGCTTAAAGGCAATAAGCAGGCAGAGTGGCGTACTGACCCCGCCCGGTCGGGTATCGCGGGCAGCATTGGCGACATTGGCACGCACGCCGAAAACCTGCTGAACTATATCACCGGCCTGAACATCGCCTCATTATGCGCCGACCTGACCAGCTTCATTGAGGGCAGACGCTTAGACGACGACGCCAATATGCTGTTGCGCCTGGAAAACGGCGGCAAAGGCATCCTCACCTGCTCGCAAATCGCGGCGGGCGAAGAGAACGCGCTGAGCATTCGTATCTATGGCACAAAGGCGGGCCTTGAGTGGCACCAGATGGAACCTAACACACTCATCCTCAAGCAGCCGGGCCAGCCGCGCCAATTGCTCCGCACCAATATGCCCTATATGAGCGAAGAATCAAAAGCATTGACCCGTGTCCCCGCCGGACACCCCGAAGGCTACCTCGAAGCTTTCGCCAACATATACAAATTGGCGATTGCCGATATTCGCCGCGTGGAGTCGGGCGAGCAAGCACAGGGAGGATACCCGACCGTGTACGATGGCCTGCGCGGGATGCGTTTCATTACGAGGGTGGTTGAGAGTTCGCAGAAAGGCGCAGTGTGGGTGGATTTTTAGAATCCACCCACGAACAAAGCCTTCAATAGTGATTTTTGAGGAGAATTTCGACGGAAAAATCCTGATGAAAGAGCCATCTTAAAGGGGTTGGCTAAAAAATCATCAGCATCATTAAGCTTATAACAATGCCTCCCCGCTCAAACGTTTGAGATCAACACCCATACCCGCCACCATGAGATATACCCGGTCAGCCGCCTGCGCAAGTCGCTGATTGACATATCCAAGCGTATCGCGGTACAGCCGCCCAAGCGGATACGCTGGCACAATGCCAAATCCCACCTCATTTGTGACTATAAGAAGTATCTTTTCAGGTGCAAGCGATGGTACAACCGCAAGCAGCTTTTCGACTTCCTGTAAGGCTGTTTCATCATACAGTTTGCCCGTCGTATATTGTCCCTCTTCGCTCTCGTGTTTACCAAACTCTTGCGCAAAAAGATTGTTTAACCAGAGCGTGATACAGTCCAGCAGCAATACATCCGCCACTTTGCTGGCCCGTTGCACGGCTCCGACAAGGTCAAGTGGTTCCTCAACGGTATGCCATGCTATAGGGCGTGCAGCGCGATGGCGGGCGATACGTTCGCGCATCTCCTCGTCGCCCGCCGTCGCGGTAGCAATGAAGGCGACGGAACGCCCGCTATTGCTCGCCAGCCGTTCAGCGAAGCTACTCTTGCCACTGCGCGCCCCGCCTATTATGAGGATGATGCGTGATGCGCCGGTTTGTTCGTTGTTCATTGGAGGACATTCCTTTCGATCACACATGCAGCATAACCAGCACCAACAATGTCACAACTTCAACCAGTTCGTCAATGGAGCCGCAGCTATCACCCGTCAAACCGCCAATGCTTTTTGTGATCCCTAATCCTATCACTAGCGCCGCGAGACTACCCGTAATCAAGGCGATGAGACCGGTAAAGCGTCCGGCAATCAGCGCGATTATGAGCGCGATGAGACCAGTTATGAGTAGTCGCCGGGTTGTTATAGCATGATGATAGATCGCGCCTAAACCAGTAGGACGGGCTGGAGAAAAGACGTACAATGCAAGGACCATTGACCAGCGAGCCACAGGGAGTATGAGCAACAGAGCCAATGGCAACGATGAAACGGGGATGCTGGCAAGCAGCGCGAATTTGAGCAGCAGGGTACATAACGCGCCAAGCACACCGAAACTCCCAACGCGGCTATCGCGCATGATCTCCAGTTTGCGCTCGCGCGTCCTGCCACCGAACAGTCCATCACAGGTGTCCATCAAGCCATCAAGATGCAGTCCTCCTGTGAGCATGACCAGCGCGATTACCAGTAACGCCGCGAGAGCAAGTTGCGGAATGAGCCTGGAAAATAGTAGTACAAGCAGCCAGAGCATCAATGCCAGCAGCAGACCCACAACTGGAAAGTATTCGCAGCCAATCACAAGTTGTGGCGCGGTTTCATTCTTGTCAAACAGCAAGGCGCTCCCTGGAACAGGCAGCACAGAAAGGAAGCGTAACGCCGCAACGAATTCACGATACTGCTTCAATGCTACTTGCTTCACGTCCACGAAACTATTCCTTCCACTAAAACCGGGCAGTTAGCTGGTGCGCGTTGAGCAAAACAAGCGTCACCAGCAGTGTCTCCGCATCATGTCCCAACGAGACATCTAGCGCGCTCAACGAGCCAGCATCGATGCGCAATTGCCACTGGCGTTCAAGGGGTATGCCCAGCAAATCGCATAACAACATGCGCAAAGCGCCCGAATGGCTCACAATCACCACATCTCCTTGAACTGACCAGTTCAGGTTTTGCGCGATAGATAGCAGTTCCGCTCGCACGCGCTGCAACAAATGCGCAGGGGACTCTCCTCCGGGTGGCGCGTTACCTGCGGGATCGCTAAAAAAGCCCAATTGGCCTTCATATTTCTCGGCAATCTGGGCATAGGTCAAGCCTTCCCACATGCCAAAATTCAATTCGCGCCACGCCCGCGAGACATGTACAGGAAGTTCAGGCGTTCTTTGCGAGGCGATGATCTGAGCCGTTTCGCGCGCCCGCGCCAGATCACTCGTATAAATCGCGGCTATCTCCCGGTCGCGCAGTTGTCGCGCCAGCCACTGCGCCTGAACACGACCCCTGGCTGAAAGCGGAATATCACTCTGCCCCATGAAACGTTTCTGCGCATTCCACTGCGTCAGACCATGGCGCACCAACCAGAAACGCTTTGTGTTTCTCGCCATGCTGCTCTCCCTCAATTGGACCTGGATTGCTGTGCTATTATAGAATGCACTGTATAGCATAATGAATAATAACGAACAAGACCGATCATTAGTTGTCATCTCTTGCTTTGCTTTGTCATCCTGAGCGCAGCGAAGGATCTCTCGCCGGACGCAGATCCTTCGCTGCGCTCAGGATGACAGGCCAGGCGACGAATGACAGGCGAAGCAAAGGATAGCTACATGCAGAAAATACTTGACCGGATAGCCAGCGTTACACCTCTTGATAAGGATACAATGGAAGCGGCACGAACGCGCCAGCAAGAGTTGACCAAACCAGCGGGCAGCCTGGGAAGGCTCGAAGACATCGCCATTCAAATCGCGGGTATTACCGGCCACGCGCTGCCGAAGATCGAGCGCAAAGCGGTGATTGTCATGGCTGGCGATCACGGCGTCACAGCCGAAGGAGTGAGCGCATACCCTTCCGAAGTGACGCCCCAGATGGTCTACAATTTTCTGCGCGGTGGCGCGGCCATCAACGCGCTTGCAAAGTATGCCGGGGCGCAAGTGGTCATCGTCGATATTGGCGTTGCTGCCGACATAGTTCATCCGAACTTGCTCTCGCGCAAAGTAGCCCACGGCACTGCTAACATGGCAAAAGGGCCAGCCATGACGCAAGCGCACATGGTCGAGGCCATCTCGGTTGGCATGGATGTCTTTGAAGCACAATTCGAGCAGGGTATTGATCTCGTAGCAACCGGAGATATGGGTATCGGCAATACCACCGCATCTAGCGCCATCGCCGCCGCGCTGCTGGGGAAGCCAGTCGCGCTTGTGACCGGACGCGGGACGGGCATCAATGACGAGCAACTGGCGCATAAGATTTCGGTAATAGAAAGCGCACTTGAGCAAAACAAGCCCGACCCGCAGGACCCTTTCGACGTGCTGATGAAAGTAGGAGGATTCGAAATCGCCGGGCTGGTCGGCGTCATCATTGCCGCCGCCGCGCGCCGCGTTCCAGTCGTCATCGACGGGCTGATCTCAGGCGCGGCGGCCCTGCTGGCAGTCGAGATGAATCCAACAATCCGTGAATATCTCCTCGCCGGGCATACCTCCGTCGAACAGGGACACCGGCTGATGCTCGAACGCATGAACCTCGTGCCACTCCTCGACCTCCAACTTCGACTCGGCGAAGGCACGGGAGCCGTACTTGCCATGAGCATTATCGAGGCCGCATTACACGCGCATAACGAGATGGCGACATTCGCTGAGGCCGGGGTGAGCGAAAAAGAGGATGAGTAATATTTGACATCTCATCCATGCAATGCATATACTGTCATCGTCACTACATATTGTTCTCATCGGGTGGCCTGTGGGTACAGGCAGAATAGGGAAGCCGGTGCGATTCCGGCGCAGTCTCACGCGCTACTGTAACTGGTGAGCGGCTCATCCTCTTCTGATGAAGAGACTATGCCACTGTTCGCGATCGAATGGGAAGGCACGATGAGCGGCGTTGGTAGCCAGAAGTCAGGAGACCTGCCCGGTGAAGTATGCTCACAATCCTTCGCGTAAGAGGAGCGGGCTGCCGGAACATCACCGACCTGCGTGGGACGCGCCATTGCGCTTCACCCATCGTGTCTGTCCCTGTTTCAGGTTGACCTCCATTGCACGCAAGGAGACAACGAGCGTTGTAATAACATGGAGGTTACAACCCGATGTTCTCCCGTGTCTCACCACATCATCTTTATCGTCTCTCTCTCGTCTTGCTGCTCTCGTTGTTCGCGCTGCTCGCAGCCTGCGGGCAAAGCACGGCCACAACGACCGGCACGCAACCATCGCCGACCCAGGCACCTGTAGACGACTACTACGGCACGCCTGTCGCTTTCCCGGCAACCGCGCCGCAGCGTATCGTTTCGCTAGTTCCCAGTTCAAGCGAGATTCTGGGAGCGTTGAACCTGCAAAACCGCGTGGTAGGTGTGGACTATTACACGTCCTATCCGCCCGCGCTGGCAAAGCTGCCGAAGGTGTCTGATGTCAATGGCAAGTACAATATCGAGCAAATCGAGTTTCTGAAGCCCGACCTGGTACTCAGCTATGGTGGCCTGACCAAACAGTACGACCAGCAACTGCGCAGCCTGGGGTTACACGTCGTTGATCTCCCCATCGCCAATCTGGAGCAAGTCCTCCAGCAAATCCTGGTGGTTGGTCGTCTGACCTTCACACAAAGCACGGCCCAGAGTGTGGTACATCAGCTCCAGGGGCAAATTGATGCCATCAAGAAAGCTGTGGCAGGCACGACCGCGCCCAGCGTGATGATGGAAATCGACGATAGCTCGCCCGGCAAACCATATGTCTTCGGCGGCGGCTCTTATGGCGATGAACTTTTGCAGGATGCCAACGGGGTCAACATTTTCCACAGCGATACCAATAACGGCGGCTATCCGCAGGTGACGGACGAAGCCGTTATCTCTGCCAATCCCCAGTTCATCATCCTGACCGAAGACCCGTCTTTCGGCGGCAATCCCGCCCAGGTGTATAATCGCCCCAACTGGGGCAGTATCGAGGCCATCAAGATGCGCCAGGTGTATCGTATCAACGTGAACATCACGCAGCAAGCCGGGCCACGCCTCGTTGAAGGGTTACAATGCCTGGCACAGATCATTCACCCCACTAGTTTTACGGGAGCATTACCCGCGTACTGTACGGGAACCGTGTAGGCACAATTGTATCCAATACAGCAAAAGCGAGGACCGGATGCCCGCAAGGGGCATCCCTACATATGAGGAAACCACCCTTTCTGCCCTCCCCCAGGTTTAACAGGGGTGAGTGGCAGAGGGGACCACTAGACCTGTAGTGACGCCCCTTGCGGGCGTCAGGGGTTGGGGAGGCCGAGATACGCAAGCGTCTCTAATGAATTTTACCGACCAAAACCAGGAATGTCATTCTGAGCGCAGCGAAGAATCTGCGCCACGAAGCTTCTCTCGGCTCCTCGAGCCAGACCCTTCGCTGCGCTCAGGGCGACACCCGATGACCGCTCCTGGTTGTTAAATTTCATTAGAATAGCACAATTCCTTCATCCAGTGTCAGACCATTATTACCCCGAAAAGATGTATAATGATGCATAGTATTCTGACCATCAATAAAGATACCGGCGAGAGGCGGAACAAATGACAATTGATTCCTCAGAAATTATTCGTCTCCCGTCAAATCAGGCCGCAAATGCTGCCGCAGTGCTGGCCCGCGCCTTTCACAATGACCCGATGATGCACTACCTCATGCCGGTTGAGGAACGGCGCGCGCGCTGGCTGCCCTCGTTATTTAGCATTGTGGCACGCTATTGCTTGACTTATGGCGAAGTACATACAATGCCAGCACTTGATGGTGTGGTCTGCTGGCTTCCTCCGGGCGAGACCAATCCTCCTTTTCTACGGCTGGCGAGGATTGGACGGCGCAGCCCACCGTTTGGCATGGGATTGCCAGGACTGCGACGCTATTTGCGGGTTGCGCATTATATGGAGAAGATTCATATGTTTTCCGCTCCGCAAGCGCACTGGTATCTGTGGGCGCTGGGTGTTGAACCGGCGCGCCAGGGACAGGGACTTGGCAGTTTGCTCACACAGCCAGTACTGGCGCGTGCCAGAGCGGAGGGCATGTCATGCTATCTGGAGACGATGAATAGCGTGAATATACCTTTTTATGAACGACATGGCTTCTCTGTGGTTAGCGATGGTGAAGCGCCCGGCACCGGATTGCGCATCTGGGCAATGCTACGGCAATAAGTGCGGCATGACTTTCTGACTATTTTTAGCTATCCAGTGAACGGGACTACGAAACTTGCGCATTCTTCGTTGCGTACTCTGTAAATATACTCCCTGCTGCTTCGTGGTAGTATATAGCAACGATATATGACCGGCCAGGTAATATATCGCCAAAAAGGAAATGCGTAGAGGAGTTACAGTCTCAGAGAATGATTGAGAATAGTGCTATCGTCATCCCGGCCCTCAATGAAGAAGACGCGCTCCGCCAATTGCTCACCGAAATTCCTCAGACTTTTGCCCGTTGGGTGATTGTTGTCGATAATGGGAGTACCGATGCCACAGCGAGCGTCGCCAGATGCGCGGGAGCCGTTGTGGTAAGCGAACCACAACGCGGCTATGGTCGTGCCTGCTTGAGCGGCTTCAAAAAGGCTTGCGAACTTGGAGCCGAACTGGTGATTTTTATGGATGGCGACGGAAGCGACGATCCGGCAGATCTAACCTTGATGCTGAAACCAATCTGGGAAGGACGGGCAGACTTCGTGATTGGTTCGCGTGTGAGCAAAAACGCCGAATCCGGCGCGGTGCCACCGCAGGCGCGCCTGGGCAACTGGCTGGTAAGCAGCCTGATCCGTTTGCGCTTTGGCGCGCGTATCCATGATATAGGCTCATTTCGCGCTTTGCATTGCTCCTTGCTAGAAGCATTGGAGATGCATGAAATGACGTATGGCTGGCCCGTCGAAATGGTGGTCAAAGCGGCGCGAGCGGAGTATCGCATCGTAGAAGTACCCCTGCACTATCGGCAGCGCAGTCATGGACGTTCAAAAGTTGCAGGCACGCTCAGAGGCAGCGTAAAGGCGGCCTACTTCATGTTAAAGACAACCTTGCGCTATGCAGGCACGAGGAGGACAAATGGCTGATACCGCCCTCGTCATCGTGGCTCGTTACCCACAGCATGGGACGACCAAGACGCGATTAGCGCGCACGCTTGGCAACGAAGAGACGGTACAACTTTACCGTGCCTTTCTTGCTGATCTGGCTCAAAGGTTTGCTGCCCAATCCGCCTATGACCTGCACTGGGCATTCACTCCTGCCGAAGTTGACTACGCGGGATTCATTGAAAGTCTCGCGCCGTCGCTCAGCCAGGATATGCGCTTCTTTCCCCAACGGGGAACGGATTTTGGTAATCGTCTGCTCAACGCTTTTCGCTGGACATATGAACACGGATACAGAAATACAATCCTGATCGGCTCCGATTCGCCGCATATTTGCCGAAACACGATAGCGCAAGCAAAGGATGCGCTCAATGAAGCCGATGTCGTACTCGGACCAGCGGAGGATGGCGGCTACTATTTGCTCGCCATGCAAAAGCCGCATGATGTTTTTCAGGATATACCCATGAGTACCAGTTTGGCCTTACAAATGACTATCGACCTGGCGCAACGTCAGGGTCTGAGGGTGAGTACCCTGGAAACACTATTTGATGTTGATGAATTGCCAGAACTGGAGCGTTTAGCGCAATTGTTGAGCGTAGACGCTTCTTTTGCGCCTGCTACCGCCGCTCATTTAGCAACGATGAAGGAGTTTGTATGAGTACTACTGCCGTCTCTACACTGCCACGTTCGATCTACATCGAACCGACCAGCCGGTGCAATGAATTTTGCCAGCAATGCCCGCGCACGCTGCTCTCGCGCGAGGATGACCGCGATTTGAGCTTCGACAACTTCCGCTACATCGTGGATCAGTTCCCCATACTGGAGCGTGTCGTGCTGCATGGACTGGGCGAGCCGCTGCTCAACAAAGAATTGCCGCGCATGATTCGTTACCTCAAAGAGCGCGGAACCTATGTACTCTTTAACTCCAACGGCATCTCACTTACGGCGAAGAAGGGGCAGGAACTGATCGAGGCCGGGTTGGATGAATACCGCCTCTCGATGGATGGCGCAACGCGCGAGACGTATGCCCATGTACGCGGTGTGGACGCCTTCGACAAAATCTGGCGCAACATAGGCGCATTCGTGACCCGCCAGAAAGAACAGAACGCCAGCAAACCAGCCGTTTCGCTCTGGTTCACTGCCATGAAAGAGAATCTGCACGAACTGCCTGGCCTGATTGACCTGGCATACGAGCATGGTATCCGCGAAGTTCATCTACAACGCCTTGTCTACTTCGAGCAAGGGTTGGCCCTCTCGAAACAGGCCCTGTTCCGCCGCTCCACACCCGAAGAACTGGAACTGGTAGAACGCTGCGCGCAGACATGCAAGGAGCGCGGCATCTCCTTCACTGCGGCTGGTTCAGCTACGCCTGTGGAAAGCCTCATACGCGACTTTGGCGAGCGTCCCTGGTCTGGCTGCCAGCGCCCCTACACGTTGACCTACATCACATCGAGCGGCAATGTACTCTCCTGTTGTTTCGCCCCCTTCGGCCATAGAAGCGCGCGCGAATACCAGGAGGAGCGCGTAATCGGCAACATCTTCAAGGAACCTATCGAGGCTATCTGGCACGGCGAACGCTACGAAGCCTTTCGCCGCGCCTTCGAGAGCGATCACCCCGCCCGGCACTGCTCGCAATGCGGATTGAACTGGAGCTATTAAAAAAGGCAAGATGACTGCAAGGGTCGCCATGTTCCCTTCGCGGTCGTCTTGCCCCCTTCACGGTCGCCAGCCTTTATGCCCCCGCCACAAACTGGAGCGTTGCCATCAACTGCCCCTGATCGTAGCCCGTAATCGCGCCGGATTCTCCAGCTACGGGGTCAACGCGGCCATCGCCGTTGGTATCGACGCCGTGAAGCACGCGATCGGAGAGCGTCACCATTTCCTGGATAGCTGTTGTATTGCCGGGCGTGGCGCGTAAAGCCAGCGCATCTTGCTCGATCTTCGTCACCCACCCTTTGATATTGGACATGGCAACCTCGACATGACCCGCGTTCAGGCGGATGTTGTCGGTCGCATCTGATTGGGTAGCGGCCAGCGATGCATGTTCGCTGGCAAGCAACACATAGCCAGTGTTGCCCAGCATACCGAAGCCATCGCCAGCGTTGCCAACATTCACGGAAAAGCACGACGGAGGTAACTGTTGAAAAGCTGAGCCTTGCGCGCCCTCGATGATGTCGATGATGCTCTGCGAGGCGCACTGCACCGCCAGCGTGTTATGGCTGGCGGAGGCGTTTTGCAGTAAAACGGCCTGCGTATTCAACAGTTGTACCTGCCCGAGCAAACCCACCAGCAATCCGATCTTCCCCGGCGTGATGGGGAAACTGAAAAGCAGGTGCCTGATATGAATAAAGGCTTTGGGAGGAAAGGTCGCGCTGAGGATCACCCTGCCAGTCGGCGCATTGACACTGCCCTGTTCCAGGGTAACTTCCACTTTATTTCCCGCGCCGATCAGGTTGGTACCCGCCTGTCCATTTTTAGCATCCCCGGCATAGCTCAATGAAAATGTCGAGCCGTTAGCCGTAAGACTGCCCAACGCGGTGATCTGCTCGCTGGCATCGTTGACCAGCCACGCATCATATTGTGAACCAGAGGGTGGAGCTTCCAGCTTCTGAATATTCATAGTGAGCGCGTCCGTGTGTCCTGGTAAACCAGTTGAGCTATCACTAAAAGCAATTTGTCCTGTGGCATTTGCTCCCAGGTTCGTACTCCCACCGTTATTCCTCAAGGTCACAAACAAACCTAACCCGCCACCGACGAGTACGATCAGCGCTAGGGCGATAATGATTCTACCGCGTGCGCTGGCAAGCGGGGACTTGCCGCGCCTGGGAGCCTGTGGAGCGCGGTTCTGAGGAGGCGTATCCGGCGATGGAATATAGGGCGCGGCGTGTGGTGAAAAGCCCTGTATTACCGGGGGCTGCGCGGGCTGTCTATTCCTTACAGCATTTGTATTCACTCTGAGCGTTTCATCATCATCAATTGAAGCAGCCACAGTAGCGCCTTGCGCATGTAACGGCGCGATTTGCGTGCCACAGTTGCCACAAAAGGCGGTATCATCATCAAGTACGGTATTACATCTTGGACATCGCATGGCGTATTTTCTCCTTTATGTTCTTTATCAGTGCAGGATATGCAGTACATTGGTAAGCGTTTCCATCACGGCATGAAACGTGATGACGAGCAAGGCAAGGCAGGCCAGCGTGATATGGATGTAACGCCAGGCGCGCATGATGAGCCGGGCGCGTTGCTGGCGTTGCAATGAGAGCACAAAGCTATGGCGCGTTTGCAGCGTCTCGGCGGCGCGTTGAAAATCGGGCATTTCGCGTGCGTCCAGTCGCGGTACGGGCGCGTTAAAGCTGGCCTCCATAGTGATAGCCTGCAAGCAATACTCTTTGAATAGCTCCGATTTTCCCGCGCTCAGTCGCTCGATCTCGTATTCCAGTTCGAGGATGCGTTCCTCTATAGCTCGCGCGATACCAACGCCGTTGGCGCTGGCATCCCTGGCGATGCTATGCGCCTGCCACGTATCGAGCAGGCGACCAACGATACCCGTCAGCACCAGGATAGCCAGCGCGAGCAGGGCGCTGGTTCCCCAGTACGCATTGGTGAAGCAACTCAGGTTCTGGCAATAGTTGTTCAAGATGTGCGTAAAGTTCTCGTGCAACAGGGCGATCAACAGAGCGGCAATGCCTATCCAGGTGTGCATCCACAACCATGCCTGCGCCTTCCCCGGCAGGCTGCGCGCGAAGCGACGACGCAACGAATAAGCAGCAGTACCTAAAACCAGCACGAAGGCCACGCTGCCAAAGCTTAATAACGGTTCGTTAAATGGCCCCGGAAACGCTTGTGTTTTAATGGCAACCAGGTAGAGAGCGAAGATTACGGCGTAGAGCAGCAGTGAGAGGGCCAGCCACAACCAGCGCGCCCCGCTTGTAGGAGTCTTCCAGATGCGCCGCAGGACCCGGTTCTGCGCGGGCTGCGGCGCAGAAGTTTTTGTCGAAATAGACATGGCATTCTCCTCTTCCTGGGCGACCTACAGCGCTCGCTGTCGTAGAATATCCTCGGTTGAACCAAAGAAGGTAGTTGGTTGCACACGAATGGCTGCGCCCGTCGGACAAGCCTGCACGCATGCCTGGTTGTCATAACCCGCGCACAGGTCGCACTTGATCGCCAGTTTCTTGCGCATCTCGTCATAGCCACCGAGCGGTTGATGCGTATTGAGCGGGCCGGGCGCGGCAGCCGCCTGTAACATGGGCAGCGACTTGATCCCGCGCTCTTTGCCGCCGCCTTTAGTGAAGAAATTGCTGAAGCGCTGCCAGGTAGGAGGCGCGTTCACCTCTTCTTCCAGCGTCATGATGGAAATGTTATCGTAGGGGCAGCGCTCGGCGCAGATGCCACAGCCAATGCAGCTTTCTGTGATGTATACCTCGCCGCTGGGTAAACGGGCTATACCGGCGCGGCTGCACAGCATACACACCGGGTCCTGGCACTGACGGCAGGCGGTGGCGATGCTGATGTTGCCGACGACCATACCCTTGCGGTTCATACGCGAATGCCCATGTCGCCGCGCGCACGCTTCCTCGCACTCGTTGCAGTGAATGCACTTATCGAGGTCAATTACCAGTACCTCGGTGCCTTCGACAACACCGCCTCCCACCAGAGAACGCAGCCCCATGCGCGCTTCCGCGTCCGAGCGCCCATTGACTACTTCGGTATGCGAGAACACCAGCGGATCGAAGATGCCCGTCGAGGCGGCACTGGCAGCATCGCGGTATTGTTGCAGGCGCATAGTAAAACGCTGGTTGACTTCGGGATAGCGTGCAAAAAGTGCAAGCAGCGTATGGTGTGGAATCTCAGCTACACGCGCTCGTGTAATGGCTGTCACGCTTACGGCACGGCCATCGCCCAGTAGATCGAGTCCACCCGCGAAGTAGTCGCCGCCTTGACGATAAGCGATAATGCGTTCATCGCTTTTAGCATGGCCTGTGCCTGCCGCAGTACGCCGCGCCACTTTCACAAAACCTTCCAGTATGATATGCATCGATTCGCGCGCTGGCCCGCCCGCACCATCTTCGCTAAAGAGGCGTTCGTCCCGGTCATACTGCCTGAACTCTGTTTGTTCGGCAATGCGGCGGATGTCGGCTGCTGGAATGCCTTGAAAGAGCGCCATGCGTCCCAGCAGCGACTCGATGGAACGGGCGTTATTCAGTTGTTCAAAAAAGCGCCGCACCGCTGGCACAATCTCCATCAGGCGCTGCATCACCTGCTCTGGCACTTCCAGCACCACGCAGGCGCTCAGGGCGCGCGCGGTGGCGTTGCGTTGCTGGCCCGTCAGCATTCCCTGCTCGCCCAGATACTCGCCACGCCGCAAAACAGCTATAGGTAACGCGGTTCCGTCTGCTCCTGCCGAAGTCAGTTCGCAACTCCCTTCCAGCATGAAGTAGAGACTGCGGCCATACTCACCCTCGCGCATCAGCGCCGCACCGGGCAACAACGAGAGCATCTTCGAGGTCGCGGTCATGTGCAACAGGTAGTTCTCCGGCACGATATGCGGGTCGCTGAACATGGGCTGCTCGCGCAAACGACTGATGAGCAGCGGCAAGTTCCAGCCAGGAGGAAGATACGTGAGCAGGCGATTCATATCAACCTTGCCATCCCAGGGTACGCCGAGGCGCTGTTTGAGCGAGAGCATCAAGAGATCACGATGATTATCTACCGGGCATACTGGCACGCACGAGCCGCACATGACGCACTCATCGGTAAACCGCGCCACCAGGGGCGTGATCTCATCCGAAATGGTAGCGCGGTTGAGATCAGCGATATTGACCATCGAAGACATGGGAACCGGGCAGGCGCGCATACAGCGGTCACAGCCGATACACATGTCGATCTCGAAACGCACCTCGTCCTCGCTGAGCGGGCGCAGGTCGGCGCGGTGTTCGATACCTACAACCAGGGCATCTTTCTTTGACGATGGTCTCTGCATAGCCTCTTCTCTCCTGACTACTTCCTTATGCTCGCGCCGCTATTGCCTGCTCAATGGGCGAGCCACAAGTGGCGCAGAAACGCGCGATACGCGCATTGGACGCGCCGCAGTTGCCGCATTGAACACTTGCCGGAACAGTCGGCGCAACGGCTTGCGCTTCGGGTTCGCTCTCCACGCTGATAAAGTAGAGCGCGATACTGCCTATAGTGATGCGGTCGCCGTGCGCGAGACGATAGGGATTATCGATCTTTGTGGCATTCACCAGCACGCCGTTGCTACTTTGCATATCGCGGATATAATAGCCGTCGGAGCCGTGGAAGACCTCGGCGTGCAGGCGCGAGGCCGATACCTCAGCCAGCACAATATCGTTGGCTTTATCGCGCCCCATCTTGATGCGCTTGCCCTGTTTCAGGCGATAGACCGCCGGCTTATCGCGTCCAACCATGACGAGTACGGGCGCGGTTTTGAAGGAATCGACAACCGAAGCGGGTAGCGCTGCCGTCGCGCCCGGTAGCAAGAGCGAGCCATCGGCATTGAGAACGGGCTGACCCTGCGGTGGAGGCGCTTGACCCACGCTGGCGGGATCATAGAAGCCCGTCGCCATCTGGTGAAAGGCCGTTGGAGCTGCTAAGACAGTATCGCTGGAAGAGCGCGTTGCCTGTTTGCCAGCACTGCGCGTGATAAACAGGTAGGCGACCTGACCAAAACGCAGGCGATCATTGTGCTTGAGCAGGTGCGTACTACCAGACTCCAGGCGTTTATCATTCACAAGCGTGCCGTTGGCGCTGCCCAGATCGCGCAGCACATATTGTCCATTAGCATAGCTAATTTCAGCGTGACGACGCGAGACCGAACCATTATCAATCAAGAAGTAGGCTCCCACCTGACGCCCTATGCTGATAACTTTCGTCTGACTGAGCGGCGTTTCCCCGCTTATATCAGCCTTCTCCGCGCCAGGAGCGTCTGGAATGAGAAAAGCTTCGATAAGCGGCGGCGCTTTCATGATGGTCGCTACAACTGTTCCACCGGCATAGGCGGCCTGTCGAACAGCAGCGTTACCCTCGCGGCTCACACCAAGCAGCGCGGGCGGCACGCCCTGTTGATCGAGCCAGTCGTTGAGTTTGAAATCACTGGCAAACAGGCGCGAGTTTATAGAAGCCAGGTTGACCCTGTGATCGATGGCGCGTTTGAAAGCGAGCGTACCCTTGCGGTCTCCCAGCGAGAGCGCCCCAACCGGCACACCATCCTTGAGCAAGACTTTGCGGTAGATGCGCGGCTGTGGGTCGGCTACCATCTCCTGGTATGGCCTGCCATCTTTCGGCATTTGCGTCAATCCCACCGAGGCGAAGTCGAGACCATATAAGAACGTGGCATTATAAAACGCGCTGGCGCGGAATGGATGGCTGCTATCGAGCAGATTGAGCATACTGTAGGCGGCGGCGCGTCCCTGCTGTACGGCAGGGTACCATTGTCCGATGACACGCGCGCGGCCTGTCAGCGCATCAGTCGTCTCAAGTACATCCCCGGCAGCGTAAATGTCGGGCGCGCTGGTACACATCGCTTCATCGACCTTTACCCCGCGCCCGCAGGGAATGCCGCTGGCCTTGATGAAATCGATGATCGGGTCGATTCCAATAGCGACGATCACCATGTCACAGGCAATACGCGCCCCGCTCGTAGTAACAACGCCTGACACGCGCCCATTTTTGCCCGTAATCTCAGCAATTTCATCTTCAAGGCGCACGTCAACACCGTCGCGCCGCTCTTGTTGAAGCACCAGGTCCGAGGCGGTGGCATCGAGTACTTCGGACCAGAGGGTACGGCGGCGCAACAGGTGGGTGACATTATAGCCACGATGGCGCAGCGTTTCGATAGTTTCCAGGGCCAGCGTGCCACTGCCGCTTACGACGACACGATGCACCGTGCCAAGCCGGCCCACTACTTCCTGATAGTCGGCAACGGTGCGTAATGTCGTCACGCCGGGCAGATTCGCGCCGGGACAGGTGAGACGGTTGGCGCGCGCGCCATTGGCGAGCAACAGGCGCGAATATGCGAGCTGCTGCCCATTTTGCAGGCGCACGCTATGCTGCCCCGCCTGGATGCCCACCACGCGCTCAGAGAGGAAGCGAATACGTTGCGTCTGGTAGAAACTGTTTGGACGCGCCCACAGCTTATCTTCGCGCACGCGCCCCGCCAGGTAATCTTTCAGGGCGGGGCGGTAATAGACCGGAAAGGGATCGTCGGCCACAACGGTGATGTCCGCCGCCGAGTCCTCGGCGCGCAGGATTTCTGCAGCAGTGACTCCGGCAATGCCATTACCGATTATCACGTAGGATGGTTTTTCCTGCATCGTTTCCCTCCGTGCCTTTCATCTATGCCCCATTTGTTGTAATCGAGCCATCAGCATTGACCGAAATCGGTATGGCAGTCAGTGGAGTTTGCGCTGGTCCCTGCACAACCGAGGCATTTTTAGCGGGATCGAAGACCGCGCCATGACAGGGACATTCCAACAACTTATTCTGCGAATTGTAATTCACCGCGCAACCTGCGTGAGTGCAGGTGGAATCGAAGGCCACAAAGCGGTTATCTTGCAAATGGATCAGCAGACCGGGATTGCTGCTGCTGGAAAGCGGAAACGTTTTATCGCTATTTAGAGGCACATCGGAGACATGCGCCAGCACTTTTCCCTGCGGCGCTGCCGGTGTTGAACCGCTGCCCAATGCTGGAGTCGAGCGACCCACAGAAGTAGAGGTGGTACCACTCGTCGTTGTAGAAGTGATTCCAGCATTGTTGCCTTGCAGGGAGCGTATACCGACAATAGAAACAATGGTAATGGCTGCCGCCGCGCTTCCTCCTGCCACCAGAAAAGTAAGCACTTTGCGGCGTGGGATAGAGGTTTGATTGCGCCTCTCCGTCGTGAATGCTGGTTGCACCTTACTTAGCGGGGCGAGTACGGGCGCGGCTGGAGCGACAAATGGCTGGCGTTTGCTATCAGATGGAGCGATTACCTGAGAATAGGCATTGGCGAGTTCGCCGGGCCGCGCGAAACGCTGGCGCGGATCTTTCGCCATTGCCCTGGCGATCACGCTATCAAGCGCGGCAGGCAAATCGCGCCGCCAGCCGCTCAGTGGCGGCACAGGCGCATTCATATGCCGCTGCGCGATTTCCTGGCGCGTCTTTCCGCGAAAAACGCGATGACCGGTCAGCATACGATAAAGTACCGCGCCCAATGCATACACATCGGCAGTAGCATCTACTGCATGGCCCGCAACTTGTTCCGGCGCGGGCGAGCTTGCCTCATTCATGCCAAACAGCGGCTCATATTTCGCAGCGGACGCATGGCTACCTTCATATTCCAGTATGTGCAGCACACCAAAATCTGCCACGACCAGGTTTCCATCTTGCTTGATAAAAATACATTCAGTGCTAAGGTTGAGATGCAATATGCCACGCTGATGACCGCATTCCAACGCCCCGGCAATCTGATCCAGGTAAAAGCCAGCACGCTGCGCATCCAGAGGCCCGTGTTGCGCAAGATGTTTACTCAACGACGCCATTGGATACTGCTGGTACGCCAGATATGGCACGCCCTGATATGTTCCGTAGGCAAGTAGCGGTAGGATATGCGCATGTTCGAGCGCGACTAACTGGTTAGCCTGCTTTTGAAAGTACCCCAGGTACAACATACGCGCCTCTGCATCGAGTTGCGCTGGCACAGCCAGAACGCGCAGGCGATAATGTACCCCCGTCGTTGTATGGCGAGCCAGAAAGACCTGCCCCGCCTCACCTGTCTCGACCTGTTCTTCCAGGCGGTAATCTCCCAGCACCGACCCGGCGTGGAGTTCAGCTTTGTTGCGCCCCCCGGCAGAAGATGAAGAATCAACCATGTATCACACTCCTATGCCTCATGCATAGCTGCAATCGTTCTTGAGTGGAGTGTACCTGAGCGGAACTTTTGGCGTATGGGTAAGATTACCCATTTTTTGTGGAGACCATAACTGGCCGTCTGTACAGAGCAACTCTCATTTCGATAGGTTATACTCAAAACGGTACCCTGCCGCCTGCGGCGGCGATCTTAAAGAGAAGAAGTCTGCGGGCTACTCGCC
>JBOGTO010000435.1:0-10030 GCA_050695155.1 Ktedonobacteraceae bacterium | reverse complement strand
CGCCTTCGGAGCGCGTCATCAACGAATCGTTCGACAAAATTTTTGCCAACGCGCCCGGACGCATCATCATCGCTACGTTTGCCTCGCTGCTTTCGCGCGTGCAACTGGTGGTACATGTCGCCGAACGCTACGAACGGGTCGTGGCTCTGGTCGGGCGCAGCATGGTCAATAACGTGCAGATGGCGATTGAACTGGGCTACCTGAACATTCCTAAAGGGATGCTCATTCGCGCTGAGGACATCAACAAATTTCCTGCCGAGCGCGTGGTGATTCTTTGCACGGGCAGCCAGGGCGAACCGACCTCGGCTCTCACCCGTATCGCCAACCAGGATCATCGCCAGGTGCGCATCCAGCCCGGCGATACCGTCATTCTTTCCGCTACCCCTGTTCCGGGCAACGAAAAGATGGTCAACCGCACCATCAACAACCTGTTCCGTCAGGGCGCGGAGGTGCTGTACCAGTCCATCGCCAACGTGCATGTCTCCGGTCACGCCGCGCAGGAAGAGCTAAAGCTGATGATTAACCTGCTGCGTCCCACTTACGTCATGCCCATTCACGGGGAGTACCGGCAACTCATCCTGCACGCCAAACTGGCCTATTCGCTCGGCATCCCTGAAGATCATATCGTCGTTGGCGAGGATGGCGACATCATCACGGTTTCGCCTGAATCTATCCAGGTAACGGATCACGTCACCTGCGGCAACGTCTTTGTGGATGGTTTGGGCGTAGGCGACATCGGGCAGATCGTGCTGCGCGACCGCCAGGTACTGGCCCAGGACGGCATCTTGATGGCCGTTTTAACAGTCGATAAGGAAACAGGTCAACCGCTGGCCGGCCCCGACATCGTCTCGCGTGGCTTCGTCTACATGCGCGACTCCGAAGAACTGCTCGAAAGCGCGCGCCAGCGCATCCTCGAATCGTTCGTCGGCCTCAACGGACACGCCTCCGACTGGTCCTTTGTCAAAGACAAGATTCGCCACACGCTTAGCGAGTTCTTGTACGAAAAGACGCACCGCCGCCCCATGGTCCTGCCTGTGGTGATGGAAGTCTAAGCTGGACGCCCTCCGGGGCGTCCAACCCCTATTTTAGTCGATGAAAGATTCATACTCGTACTCTGGCAAGGCAGTCAAAAAGGGATAAGCCCCTGTGTCAGAAAAGCCACGTCATCTATTGGTGCTGTCGGCCATTGTGCCAGACCAGGAAACCCTCCCCAGCGCAGGATGCTGGTACGCAGGTATTGGACAAAAGTGACAGGCTGGTTGAAATCAAAGCAGTAGAGCAAGCTATCCGCAGCGGCATCAGGAAGGGTGAACGCATAAGGGCTGCTGGAGCCATTGCAGTAATCTTTAAAGTACCGGTCTTCTGCAAACTCCAGCCGGTAAAGTTCCCCAGCCTTATACTCACGACGCAAGCGCATCATGAGCGCCTTATCCAAAGGACACACCATCAGCGGATCGCACTCAGACATGAGCCGTGAAGAAACAGTATGTTTGAGAATTGGAGGGTACCACGAACGATAGCGCTGATCCCATTCAGTATGATAGCCATAGAAATTGACCCCTCCAACTTCTTCATACCAGGCTCGCATAGCAAGGGGAACCGCACCAACCAGTTGCTCAATTTCATCCACAAAGGAGGACATCGTGTGGCTGTCTTCGTTCCCTTCTTCGGTGAGTACACTGTCCGGTTCCTCCTCATCAAAAGTGAGATCGCTCAACGCCTCATTTTCGAAACGTTCCTCTTCCCGTTGTCTGGATGCCACAAAGACGGGCGGCTGCTTGTGCGCCCAGGCAAACATCTCAAGATACTCTCTGCGCTGTTCAGCAGGATACTCTCCGTGAAAAACCGGTTGAACGCGATGATCGTACCCGAAAATAAAGTGCCTCTGTACCAGCCTGTCAACGAGTATTTCAATATCGTGACGAACACGTCGCATAATCTCTCTGGCTACTGCCAGAGAGTCAGCATAGACAGGTTCCTGACGAACAGAGGCACCAAGGAACACGAGTTCGTTCCACACGCTTTCATACTCGCCGCTCTGATAACGCTCTAAATAGGTACTCATACTGCTAATCATCCTTGCATATCAAAGGTATCATTTGAGCCCAGGTAAGACTTGAGGTTGCTCCTGCCCTATCAATTGTAAACAATCTCTACAAATTCCTCTAGTAGCAGAGCCAATTCCTACCAATTCTCCCCGGTTTACGCTAGCTAGAATGTACTCTTCTGCATGTTGAAAACGGTTACCATAACTAGTCAGCGAAGTTGGACCAACATATTGTACACCATCTTGGCTAGCGAGAATATTTTGTAACTCTGTTGCGACTGGATCTTCAAATGATCCAGTTGATGAGGCACGAAGATTCAATGAAATCAATATCATCCCATCTTCTCGAAAACCTACAGCAAGCGTTGTATGTGTCAAATTTACCCCTGTTGCCCTTAAACGACTAAACAACTTGGCGGCTAAACTACGCGCTCCTCTGTTTGCTGGTCCGCTACTTGGTTCTGTAGGCTGACCAGCAACAGCCTGAGTGTCATCTGCGGGTGCTCGTTTGGGTTGGTACTGCGGCGCATCGCCACCCGAATCGGCAAACAACAGACCATCATCAGTTTTATCTTGCCCCTCCGCATTTGACGAATTACCATGTTCCCCCTCTGGTGGACACGTAAATGTCGATGTACACAGTTCGGTATCCGTCGGAGGATTATCTCTCCGCACAATGTACGTGTTTCCACCGGAAGCGCATCCTCCTATACTAAAGCTACTGAAATCCACCGCTATCCCAATACATAGAAGGGTATTTTGGGTCGTGACAATCCCTGGCGATGAACCATTATCGACCAAGGCATGAGTTTTACATGTGCCAAGTTCGACACAGAGAACAGGTAAACGATTGGTATTTCCACCTACCCCGCCAGAGAGCGTTTGAGTTTGAATAAGAATTGATGCCGGGTCTGAGGTACAATTCTGGCAGGCAGGCCCTGGCAATCGTCCAGTCGGGTCGTTGAAGTTCTCCGGGTTGCCGCCCACGTAGGCATAGGGGTCGTCGCCTAGCTGATTGCCTTGCACCGTATCTGCCGAGACGAAGATTCCCACGAGCTGGTCGTAGTAACGCGCCCCGAAATTATTCAGCCCGCTCAAGTCGTCCTTGTATTGCCCTGTGAAGCCTTTGGCCGTTCCCATTAAGCCTTTATTGTACTGCACATTGCCGTAGGGGCCGTAGGTCTGGTTGCCTGCGACGGCGCTCGTGCCTGATGCCCCTCTGAAGCTCGCCAGCACACTGCCCAGCGTATCAGTCAGGTAGAAGGTCGGCGCGCCGGAGCCGCTCGTTTTGCCGAGCAGACGCCCGGCCAGGCTATAATAATATTTGCTGTTCGTGAGTGTGCCAGCGCCATTATAGATGTGTTCTTCCAGGCCGAAGGCATACACGGTGATGCTCGTGTTGCTCGACCCGCTACCGGTGGTCGAGCGTTGCAGCACGCGATCGCCGGAGGCGTCATACATGTACCACTCTTCGTTGCTGGTGGTCACAGTATCATTCCAGCGCACCAGGTGATCTAGTCCGTCAAAGGCCAGCGTTTGCGTATCCAGGCTGGAACCGCTTTTGACGGCGCGGCTGGTCATGTTGCCATGCGCATCATAGCTGGCGCTGTAGTTCGTGCCTGTCTGACTCGAGCAAGTAGAACCCGTCGCGTCCACTGCCGTCAGCGCGTGCGGGTGGTTACTATCGCAGTAGAGATACTGCTGCGTCGCGCCGATCCCGTTGTAGGGGCCGCTGGTGATTTGCCCCAGGTTGTTGAAGCTGTAGGCCACATGGTAGCCCGCGTTGTTCAGCGTGTTGGCGGGTGTGCCGTTGCCACTACAGGAGGAGGGCTGCGTGGCATTGTTGCCCGCCCATACCAGCCGGTTTTGCTCATCGTAGCAGAACACCTGCGTTTCGCTGCCCCCTGAGTTCGTCGTGCCTGGGACAGTGGCCTGGGTGGTAGAGAGATTGATGATGTTGCTGGCGGCATCGTAGTTCAGCCCCTGGCAGAAAAAGGCTGCCGTGGGACAGGCCGGTGGGGTCGTACAAGCCGTTTGCCAGCAGGCGTTGGCGCTATTGGGACGCAGGTCGCCATCGTACTGGAAGGATTCGGTGGCGACGGTCGTCGTGCTGTTGGCGAGAAAGTTAATGTTGCTGATCAGCGCCTGCGCATTATAGGTGATGGATGCCACGTTGGGACTGGTGGAGACGGTCGTCCCCAGCCCTACTTCAACTCCAGTCATGCTGTCGTAGATGGGCGCGGCAGTAAACCCAAGTCCACTAGGGCTGCTGCTGGTCTGCGCGCTCGTCACCTGGTCGGCATCGTTATATTGCAGGTTGAGCTTATAGGTCGGGAACGTCGGAAAGGTGAGCGTGCCACCGGTGGCCGTCACCAGCAGATTCTCATTGATGGCGCGCCCGCGCGCATCATATTGTGTCTGTTCGGTGACTTTGCCCTGTGTGAAATCGGGGCCAGGGAAGTAATTGATGGCATAGGTCTGCGTCAGGCGGCCTTTGGGATAATCGTTGCCGCTCCAATTCGCGCCCGGCGCGCTTACATCATACGTATACTGCGCGAAAGGACTGACCCCGCTGCTGCTACACGCGCCTGTTGGACTGACAGGACTGGGCGGCGGCTGGTCCTGCACGCAGCCCAGGCGTCCCATCAGGTCATAGCTGTAACCGAGCGTCACCAGGGTGGAGGCATCTGTGATGAGGCGACCATCAGCGTCGTAGGTATAATTGTGAGTCCCCCGATCGGGATCATTGAGCGTAGTCAGTCGTCCCAGATCATCGTAGCTGGCGGTCGTGGTGATCGAGGGCGTGCCGATCTGCGCTTCGTCGATCACCTTGACCTGCGTGGGTTCGCTCAGGACATTGTACTGGATGGCTTTCTGTTCGGTAAGCGTGGTGCTGCCATAGGTTCCACTGTAGAGCTGCCCATAGACGACGCGCCCCAAAATATCGACGTAGCTGGTGGTCATATGGTTATTCGGGTCGATGTTGGTCACTTGCGCGTAGGTATTGGTATCGGTTCCACTGGCCTGCCCCAGTCCATACAGCGTGCAGGAGGTGGCATTACTGCCCAGTGAGGGACAGGAGATGCCGCTTGATCCCTTCGCGACGAAAATCGGGTCGTCAAAGGCGATAGGTCGCCCCAGCGCATCATAAAAGGTGACAGAGCCGCCCGGAGCATTGTTGCCGTAGTCTACCGCGTTATTGGGGTCAATCCAGCCGGGGCTTTGTTGCGTGGTAGAGACGGCCACCACGAAAGGATTACTCTGCCAGACGCTATGCGTTGAGTCGTCTTTGTACTCGGTCAACACGACCGTGAAGTAGGATTTGCCGGGAGCCGGGTTGGCGGGATCGGGGCCGGGCGTGCTGGTCTCTACCACGCGGCCCAGTGCATCAGAGATGGTGCTGGAAACGGCGGCAGTATACTGGGAGGCGTTGCTATCGACCTCAAAACAGGGCAGCGTACTCGTTGAGGAACAGGAGGTATTCGTGCTAGCCTGGGTCGTGTAACCGCTTGTATCAGGCGGAATCAACTGCTGGGTGGTGAGATTACCATTGTGGTAACTATAGCTGGTCGTGGTCATCTGCCCGTTCATATCGGTACTGGTAATCGGTAATGACCCCTGGCTATCATCATAGGCGACCGAGGTCGAAAGGTTAAGGGACGAGGGCGGCGCGAGGGGATAGGTGACTTTGGTGGGCTGCGCGTTATGGCTATCGTAGGTGATACAGCTCGTATAATTCAGATTCGCTGCCCAGTTGCTCGTCGAGGTGAAGATTGGGGGTCTGCTCAGCGTACAGCCATTGCTACTGTAGACGGGTGAGTTCGCCTGAGCCACACCATCGACGGTAGCCACTGCATTGCCAAAGGCATCATAGCCAAGATAATTCGTCGTCATCGTATTGTTCGGGCCAGGACTGCCACAGTTACTATTGTTGTAGGTCTGAAGAGTCGTCGGCCAGCTTGCAGAAGGCGCGGTCACGCCTGAGCCTTCATCATAGGTGGTATACTGGCACTGCCAGATATGGACAGGATTACCACTATCATCAACTTCGCTGTGCTTGACACTATCCACATTGTAGGTAGTCCAACTGCCACCAACAGCAGCGTTGGTGTAATAGGTCCATTTCTTCGTGAAAGCTGGCGCGTCGGAACTGGTCGTCACTTCTTGCTGTAACTGGTGATAGCCGCCACTTGCCCACCCGCTGACAGTGTAATCGTCATAAGTGAAATCGTTCTCGACCGAAGGCTCGGTGCCACTTGCGCCGTTGACCTCGTAGGTCTGTGTATTCAGCACCATCACCTCGCATGGCGTATAAACGGTATCGGTTGCGCCGGGGCTTACACAGGCGGTCGCTCCATCAACCGGGGGAGTATGGTTAATCAGAGGGCCGCCAGCATAATAAGTCGCAATATTGTGCAACAGCGCTGTCGAGACAGCTTGACCGCCCTGGTAGACATACTCACTCATCAGGCTGCCTGCACCATAGTTGGCAAAGTCGGCGTCGGGTGTACCCCAACCCTCGGTGCTGGCGTAGTTGTCAACGGTCAAGTCTCCATGGGGGCCGGTGATATTAACCGAGGCAAAGCCGCGATACTCGGCATGGTAGTAATCGCCCCAGTCGCTATCATTGGTCCCGCCACTGGCCGGTATCCAGTTGTCACCCACACAGTCATTTTGCCCTGGTTGATAGTTGCTGGGAGACGGATAGGGGTAGCAGGCACCCGTACCGGTCTTATACTCGCCAGTAATAGCAAGCGTGTAACTGTATTTTGTCGTTGCGAAGCTGGTGAGCGCGCTGCTATCTTTGCCGGAGGCCTGAATCTGCGTCGCCACCTGTATTGACCAGGCCTGTTGGTCAGGATGCGCATAGTTGCCAGAGCAATCGGTTGCATAGGTGAAACAATACAAGGGGTCGTGGCGGTCGTCGATAATGTTTCCGTGGCTGTCAGTGCGATTGGGCGTGCCATTCGTATTGTTGTAAGCGGTGGCGTAGTGTACGTTTGCGCCGATGCCGCTGTTCGCGTCCATGTAACCAGTCAGGTAATCCCAGGTCGTCGAGATGCTTCCCGCCGGCTTGCCATTGCTATAGTGCGCCGGGTCAAAGTAGGTATTGGTCAACAAGCTATAAAAAAACCACATGATGAGGAAGATTGTTTGCCGTCCCCTGTTGGTAGATCACGGGTTGAATTTGTGAGAGTAGATGCTCGCCGGCGCAATACTCTTGATTTCCTGTCGCAGGATCGGTACACAGGAACGCCGGACTATCGTTATACGTGAAGTTGTACCCATAGGCAGGTTTGCTTCCGGTTCCGTCTTTCCCCACGTAACTGGTGATCGAGAGCGGGGTGAGCGTACTCATCACTGTGGGTGCCGTCGATGTGCCATAGTTCAAAGGATCGTCACATCGCAGGGTGGTACTTGGGGGCGCGAACTCGCAGTTGAAGCTCTGATAAGGCGGAGCCTGGTAAGTAAAATCCACCGTACCGGCCACGTCGGTGAGCGGGGGATCGGTCGCGCCTTTCTCATCGCCATAGATGATTTGCTGGATACCGGAGTCGCGTATGGTGGTATACCCGTTCGAGGTGACGCTATCGCGCTGGTAAGTCACCTCGATCACTTTATAGTAGTTGTTAGAGCTTGACCCCTGATTGGGCGCGACAATCTTATTGACATCCCAGCGATAGTTGTGGCGCGCCCCACTGGTGTCGGTAGAATATTGCAGCGAATCGGTCGTGCAGCCAAATTCGTAATAGGTACTGGATTTGTCCCACACATGAAAGCAGATCTGATTGGTCTTGCTGCTGTTCACCTGTTGCACCAGCAGGTAAGAGAGATGCTGTGTGTCGTAGAACGTGCCACTATACTTTGTAGAGAGGGTGCTATCCTGCACCAATCGATCACTGACATTATCCACCCCGCTGATGAAATACCAGGTTCTGGCACTGGCGCTGCCGCTGGGATAGACATCAGCAGTAATCAAGCCTAAAGAAAGTGACCAGCCATCCCCAATGCTCTCAGACGGCGAGGTCGCATTAGAACGTGAATTCGGCTCGCTGCTGGAGTAGTTCAGCGAGAGCTGCGGGGCAAAGCCAGCGACGCCAGGTGGCACGAGCAAGGGATAGCTATACGAGAGTTGCCCGGTATTGCCCTGTACCGAGGCCACATCCGGGACAGGGGGAGCCTGATTACTCGGGTCGCCGCCCAGCGAAAAGCGACCGGGACCATGATAAAACGTCGTATTGCCTCCCATCTTCAAAAACTGCTGAAAGGTCAGGCTGGCAGGTTTGCCCGCAGAGAAAGACGTGCCGTCGCGTAGGCTGGCGTGACCAGGAAATTCCCATTCCCCAGAACTTCTGAGAGCAATAGGAGGCTCAGGAAGAGGACGAGGAACCAGTGATTGCGGTTCAAAACTCGCCGTGTTCGTGAAGCAACGCTTCGAGGTCGATTAGCCGAAATACACAGGTCAACAGGATGACGGAACATAGGTACGCCCCAATCTCTGCCAGCAGTGAGCAGCGAAAATAGGAAACGGAAGAGGTAAAATGTATGCGGACACACTACATTGATAGACTATTATTCAATACTTATAGACGTAGGGAGTACACTCGATCATGTCCCGCTCATTAGACCGAGAGTATCATTTCTCCTGCTAACAGGTTGCTTTTCAAGCTTACCCGAACATTTCGAGTTTGTCCATTCGGCCCGGGGCGTATTTTTATTACCGATTTTGCGTATTTCCCCGGAATTCGTCTTTTGCAATATGGCAAAAAAAGGTCTCACTTTCGCGGTGAGACCTTGCTGGATGTCGAGCGGCTGCGCTCGGCGTTGCCCTGATGCCTATGCCGCGCCAAAGATGACGCCGGGGTTATCGGTTGGGATAGCGTTGGCGGGAGCCGTGATCTTGATCGAGGGATCGTTGAACTTGCTCAGGTCAACCGTAATGTCGGCTTTGAGCGAGAAGCCAGATGGCGTGCCTGTAGTTGTACCGGTGGTTGGTGAACCGAGCTTGCTCGCATCCACCGCCGTATTCAGCTTCAACTCGAAACGATGGATGTAGGAAGTGGCCTCGTCGAACCAGAAGTCCAGGCTGGCGTTGAAATTGTTCACGCTATTGAGCAGTTCGTTGATATTCTGCTGCGTTATGCCTTTAAGCTGGTCTGTGTTTTCGAGCAACTTTGCCAGGCCGTTCTTATCGAGCGTAACGGTGATATGGCGCAGGCTTGCCCCGTTGAGCGTCTCGTCCCCGTGATCGACCACCGTCACATCCTTTTCCAGCATGTTGAGCAGCTTGCTGAAGTCTGGCGCGCTGGCGTTTGATAACAGGTTGCCGATAGAATTAGTGGTGCCTTCCAGCTTGCTTTTATCCATAACATACCACTGCCCCTGCGCGTTCTGGATATAGAGCTGGTTGCCCTTCACGATTTCCGCGAAAGCGAATTTGCCAGCGCCAAAGCCACTGGCAGACAATTTGAGCGAGGTTTGATCGGGCATTACCTCGTCGCCGCTCGCGTTGACTGTAATATTGCTGTTACTGGGGATCGAAGATGAGGAACCGCTGCTCGGCAGTCCGCTGACTCCTACATTGACCGTCGCTGTCATGTCGAGGTGTAGCGACTTGATCTGTTTCATAGCGTTGGCGCTGTTCGAGAGCAGTTGTCCCGCTGTTACGGAACTGCCGCCGCACGCGCTCAGCATGAACAACACTGCCACCATGATAAGCAATCCAGGAAGAGTATACTTCTTGCGCATAATCGCATGATCTCCTTTACTCATTAGACCATTTTTTCGATATTTTTTATATCCCTATACCCTATACGAACTATACGTCAAAAATGGTGATTTATCCAATGAGCTAGTTCACAATACTGGCGCGCGGAGATTCACTGAGCGCGTGGAGCATGGCTACCGCAAGGGTCGCCACTACTATACCGCGCTTGCTGCCCGTTTTCGTCTATAGTAGTGGCGACCCTTGCGGTCGCCATG
>JBOGTO010000434.1:0-13297 GCA_050695155.1 Ktedonobacteraceae bacterium | reverse complement strand
GAATGGAAGCATGACGCTTCCATTCCCCTGTTCGATTATCACAATTCCTCAAATCGCTACATTTTATAGCGGTTGCGTGTCAGGAAGTAGAATTGTACGGCGGCCAGGATGCCGATAACGATCAAGACCACGACCGCGCTAATGTTGCCACCGGGGCCAAGCACTAATCCGCCGCCGGGGATGAATGGAATATTCGCCTCCGTCTCGTTGGGGAAGACGGGCAGCGAGAAGAAAGCGAAAGCCGCTATGTAGATCAGCAGGCAGGTGCCTAAAACCAACCACATACCCAGGCAGCCGAGGTTGTTCTCGCCGACAACGGCGAACTCGCGGCGCGCCACGCTCGTCCAGATGGCTGCCAGGGCCAGCCCGCCAGCGCACAGCATCGCAGCAATAATCACTTCTGAAGGCGTGGTATGCACCATCAAGGTAGAGATAGCCAGCACCGCCGTGATGGTTACGCCGCCGATCACTACAAGGTTGCGTTTCGACTTCCAGGCCCAGATAGCCGCAAACAACAGTACGAAGAAACCGGTGGTAACTATCGTATCAATAATGTAGCCGCCTTGCTGTGAAAAGGCGCAGCTCTGCGGAATGGCGGATGGTTTACCGCACAGGGTGAGGTACTTGCCCAGCCCGATGAATGTCCACGAGTGCATCCAGGCGATCAAAGGATACAACACAAACCAGCCAACCAGGAATATCACTCCGAATTGCGCCAGGTTAATGCCGATGATATACAGGCCCGACATGGTGCGCTTGCGCACAGGACGCATCAGGTAATGCAGGCGCAAGGCGAAAGCCCCCAGCATACATAAGATAGAGACGGCCAGGAAGACATTGAAAATGGTATCGGCAATGAAGAGACCAGTAATGGGGCTGGTGCAGCCATGTTTGGGATCAATGCCAATCGGACACGCCGGATTAATCCATTTAGCTACCGTAGTGTCAGACGCAAAGGTGTAAAAGAGCATGAATATGGCGAGCATGACGGAACCGACGGTCAGCAAGAGGCGAATAGCCGGAGTCGTGCCGGGGTCACGGCGATCCGGGTTGCGCTGCTCGCGCGTAGCCAGCACGCTAAACAGCACTATAGCCAGACCAACCGCCAGAATGGTTGCACCGATCATTGACAGGTCGATAGTGTTCTCCGGGAACCATAAGAACTTGCCACCCAGCACAGACCACAGGTTCGTACTGGCATTAGGAAAGTACTGGTTGCCAGACCAGGCCGACCAGAGCAGCAGCGCCAGGCCACCAGCAGCCACCGGCAGGCCAACCATACCAAAGAGCATCGGCGGAAGCACGGGCTTGGGATCGAAAAGCATCACAATTACCTGAATGACGATAAAGCCGGCAATGCAGGTTGCGGCCAACCCCAGGAAGCCCTGTTCTATGGCTGTAAAAGACGAGGCGGTGAGCTGGTAATAAATAAAGCTGGGGATTTGTCCAATCAGCAGGGCCGCTATAAAAAAGAAGCCTACGGCGAATATCATGGCGCGCGCCCAGGATATTCGTTCTGATTGCTCCCGTTGTTGCGTGTGTTGCATAGATCGCAATCCTTTTCAACATATCGCGGGATCAACATGCGACATGACCAGCGATCGGGCGATAACGGAGCCGCGCCTCTGACTATGAGGAGCGCGACTCCTGGACAATGATTTTATTGAACAATCGTCAGAGCAGCCACCATAATCGGGTGAATCTCACAGAAGTACAGCACAACATGGTTTGAGTTCAGGGTATACGCATCTGCCTTCACCGTGTAGGTGTAACTCTGCCCGCTGGTAATCGGCGGCGCTTCGCCCGAATTAAAGACTTTGGCCGGAACTGGAGCAGCACTATTTTCACCCACGATTGATGTAACCGTGTGCGGAGTTTTGCTCTTATTGACCCAGGTAATGGTCGTGCCTACCTTGACCTTGACATTTGGAGCGATGATATCTTGTCCCGGATTCTTGGGGTCTGGCACAGCGTAACATGCTGGTTGACATTGCGCGCCTGCCGGCGAGTCAACAATATCAATGGTAATGGTTTTCTGATTGGTCATATCCACTACCGGGTATGACCCAATGCCAGAGCCAGCGGTCGCCTGCGCGACAGCCGTCTGATACGTACTCGGATTGCTGGCCTTCAAAGCGTCAGGAACCTGGTCAAAGCCGTTGGAGCCTTTACCACCGGGATAGCCATTGGTAGACAGGTACGCGGGGTCAGCCGAACGAACGAGATCGAATAAATACTGAATCTGGTCCTGCGTGAGCGGACCGCCATATTGATCGCTCCACGCCGGCATCAAGGCCGTGCCTGGATTGGCGGGATCATAAATGCCGCCTTCGATAATGCGCAAAATATCATCGTCGGTCAAAGAGTTGACTGCCGGGTTGCCGTTCAGTTTGGGGCCTGTGCCGCCCTGACCATTGATGCCATGACACTGGAAGCAGTACTGCGCGTAGAGCGCCGCTCCGCGCTCGACGAATGTATCATGCTGCTGCACCTTAGCCTGCGCCTGTCCATTGGACTCCATAATCCAGAAAACGGGGATCATCAATGAGACAATCGACAGCATAATGAGAGCGCCATATCCAGTTTTCTCGACAGCGTTGGTGCGCGAGTAGAAGACATAAAGCAAGGCTCCTGCCGCCAGCAGCGCCACTATAATACCTACTGCAGCCTGTACAGGATCTATCATAAACACACTACCTTTTTACAAACGGGCGAAAGCGCGATGCGCCCGCGACATACGGGCGCGCTCACTTCACACCCTGAACTGTGAGTATGGCTTAACTTGCCGCGCATGGCACCGCTGGTACCGCAATGATACGTGTCGTATCATCGGGATGCGGAACCGTGTTGTTCAATGTTCCCGTGCTAACAACCACACTGTCGCCGCTGAACGACATGAGGAAGCGATCCAGGCTTCTGGGAGCAGGCCCATCCAGGTACTCACCATCGACATTATAGTGTGAACCATGACAGGGACACTTGAAGCTATCACAATCGTCGCGGAACGGAACGGTGCAGCCTAGATGCACGCATCTCTGGTAAAGCGCTACCCAGTAGGAGCCATCGGAATCCTTGACGAAACTTTCGGAGGTCAACTGGTCAGTAAGACTCGAGCCACTCAAGGTGAAAGCGGTGTCAGCCGCCAGGTGCGAGATATAGGTTTTCGCTGCCTGGAAATAGAAGACCCCTGCCTGATTGATCTTAAAATCTCCAGGTTTGGCAGCCGGGTATGCAGTCTTATTCTTCCCCGTCAGATCCGAACCAAACTGGCCTGCCAGGTTCGGGTACATCATGTATAACGAGCCGCCCACAGCGGCGGTAGCAGATAACCCCCATACCGCCAGCATAGACCTGCGCAGAAAACGCCGCCGCGACAGGCGCTGCCCGGCAATCTCCGCAGCCTCGGCTCCTCCGCCGTGTAGCACCTCATATTGTTGCGGGGTAATAGGAGGAGTATTGATGCTCATAAAATCCCTCTCTGTCTATGCGCAGTTACAGGTCAAAGTACATGTGCTGCCAGGGCCATGACCAGTTCCAACTTGGGCCTCGGAAAAAGCTGCCCGCCAGCGTAATCACCGCCCAGAATACGGCAAACATGGTGAAGGTCACAATAGCTACTTTGCGATCAGCATACGCGCGACTGGGGTTGCGGTCCACGTAAGGCAGCACCATCAGTCCAAGCAGCGTCAGTCCCGGAAGTAGCACGCCGGCAGTAGTAGGCGCGAAGTAGTGCAGAACCTCCTGCAAACCCAGGAAGTACCAGGGCGCTTTGGCCGGGTTAGGCGTCAGGTTCGGGTTGGCCGGATCGCGCAGGGGCGCATCAATGGAGATGGAAAGTATAGTTATCATGACCATCAAGATAGCGGAGGCGAAAAATTCGCGCACCAGCAGGTGCGGCCAGACAAACACCGAGTCTTCCAACGGCCTTTCAACGCGCGTGATGGCCTCTTGCTTCACTACAGCCAGGGTGCGATAGCGGCGTTGAGTTGCCGCCCCCTGAGTCTGCGCTCCTGGATCTTTTTGTTCAATCGACATGATGTAGCATCCTCTCAGTATCCTCTCACGAGAACCGTTGCGGGGCAGCCACCGGGCTGCGTCGAATACGCAACGGTCCGCAACAATCTACGCCGATTATGGCCGGGCAGAACCGACTGCTGAACGCTCCGCGAGCGCCTCTGCTTCTCTACGAGACGGAGGCGGGGGACCTGCGACGCCGCCATCCTTACGAATACGCCAGAAATGGACAGCCAACAGTAAGGCCAAAACTAGAGGCAACAGGATGACATGGCCTACATAGAAGCGTACCAGCGTCGATTGCCCGACTGCCGAGCCGCCAGTAAGCACCTTGTAAACTGCATCACCCAGCACCGGAGCATACGGAGCCAGGTTGGTGCCGACGGTGATAGCCCAGATGGCGATCTGATCCCAGGGCAATAGATAACCCGTAAAACTCAGGAATAGAGTAATCAGGAAAAGGAAAACGCCGATCACCCAGTTGAACTCTCTGGGCGGCTTGTACGCGCCATGATAGAAGACGCGAATCATATGCAGCGTGACGGAAACGACCATCAAGTGAGCCGCCCAGCGATGCATATTGCGCACCAGGTGTCCAAATGAAATGGCAGTGCTTAACTGGTTGATGTTCGCATAGGCCTGGTTCGTGTCAGGCACATAAAAGAACATCAGGAACACGCCGGTAAGCGTCAGCAGCAGGAATAAGAAAAAAGAAATACCACCCATACACCAGGTATAGGTGATTTTCAGAGCGCGGCGACTGATTTTCACCGGGTGTAAATGCAGAAATACGTTGCCCATCATCACCAGAGACTGGTTTAACGGGGTATCAGGGTAGCCATGGCGAAATATTGAGCGCCACAGTTGGCTCTCGACCATTTTTTGTGTCATGGTGTCGAGCATACTTTTCTTTGGTACAGAACCCACTTTGCCTGCCTGCCTTCCTAAAATGCTCACACATTTTCGGTTTCTGAATTGCCTCTCGGGAGACAATTGTCAGGTATTTGAAAAGTCCTTCATAAATATGCGTGGCAAATTATATCATACAAATGCCCACTTCGTGTATCCCCCAATTTAGATACTGGGGTATACACTTAGTATTATAGCAATTGTAACGCATCCTGCCACAAATGAGAAGAGGAGCGCTTCATTGCATGGTATTTGAAACATCCGCTACGGGTTGTCACTACTTAGCTTAATGTACCCTGCAAGTGCTGGCATCAGGTGGATACCTGATATTTATACGCTCAACACCTGATTCCCCGATACAACACATCACATTTGACAGGATAAGCTCAAGACCCCTACAATATAAAGAGCAGGAAAGGATCGAAATCATGGCAACAACCAGGCAACAGCAAATAGAGGCTGAACAGAGGCGACACCCTGTACTCAAACGGCTGCTAAGCATTCCTCTTGTCTATAAAGTATTATTCGCGAACAGTTTCATTATATTCGTGGGCGCGACGGGCGGCACATGGCTGGCGACGCATATCAACAACAACATCCCGTATGTGACGCCTTTATCGCTGGCAGGCTTCGTTGCGGCGGGCTGGTTGATTAGCATCGCGCTCAACTTCGTGGTACTCCAGGTTGCTTTCCACCCATTGACGAACCTGGGCAAGGTGATGCAGCGTGTGCAGGCAGGCGAACGCTCTTTGCGCGCCCCTCTGACGGGCCTCGACTCGCAGGCAGACCAGCTTGCCGGTGCCTTTAATATGGTGCTTGAAGCGCTGGATGATGCTTCGCGCCAGCGCGCCAGCCAGATCATCAACGCCCAGGAACAGGAACGCCAGCGTATCGCGCGCGAGCTGCACGATGAGACCAGCCAGGTACTCACCTCGCTGCTCATCAGCCTGGCCGTACTTGAAAAGTCCATCGAGTCACCCGAATCACGCGAACGCATAGCGGATACGCGCGCGCTGGCCCATTCCACGCTGCGAGCCATTCGCACGCTCAGCATCGACCTGCGGCCCAGCGCCCTGGACGATCTGGGGCTGCTGCCCGCGCTGCGCTGGTATGTCAAAGAATACCAGAAAAAGTGCGCTATCGAAGTGGATTTCCGCTCCAGCGGCTTGAAAGAACGCCTGCCAGCCGAGATGGAGACCGCGCTTTACCGCATCGTGCAGGAATGTCTAACCAACACCGCCCGTCACTCAAACGCCAAAAAAGTCTCGGTGGCGCTGCGAGAAACAGAGGACGAGGTAAAAGCTACCATTAAAGACGATGGCGACGGCTTCGACTACGAGGCGCTGCTCAAAAATCCAGGACAGGAACGCGGGTTGGGGCTGGCGGGTATGAACGAACGCGCCGTCCTGCTTGGCGGCACGCTCGCCATCTCAACAGAAATTGGCAAGGGAACGACCGTGAAGGCGAGCATTCCACTCTCCTACGCGCGGCGCTCAACCATGCCGGAAAACGAAGAATCGACGATACACTAACAGGATATAGTAATGAAAATACACATTTTACTGGCAGACGATCATACCATTCTACGCGCCGGGTTGAAGATGATGCTGAACGCGCAGCCCGATATGGAGGTGGTAGGCGAGGCGCAAGGCGGGCGTCATGCCATTCAGGAAGCGCAGCGCCTGCACCCGGACATTGTGCTGATGGATATTACGATGCCTGATCTAAATGGCATCGAGGCAACCCGGCAAATCAAAAAAATCTTGCCCGACGTGAAGGTGCTGGTATTGACGATGCATGAGAATGACGAATATGTCTTTCAGGCATTACGGGCGGGCGCATCGGGCTATATGCTGAAAGAGGCAGCCGATACCGAATTGATTACCGCCCTGCATGTCGTGCGCGACGGACAGTTCTACCTGTCGCCAACCGCGCAATCGGTGATGGTGGGAGATTACCTCCAGCGTGTCAATTCTGGCGAAGAGAAGGATAGTTACTCGAATTTAACAGAGAGAGAACGCGAGATTTTGAAGCTGGTGGCGGAGGGTTATACCAACAATCAGATCGCGGAACGACTGGTGATTAGCCCGAAAACGGTAGATACGCATCGCACGCATATTATGGATAAGCTCAATCTCCACAGCCGCGCCGAACTGGTCAAATATGCCATGCGGCGCGGCCTGCTAGAGGATTGATGCCATTAGAGTTCGTCATCAGCGCCGAAATCATCATCGGCGCTATTTTCGTCCGCGAAATATTCGTCGCTATAGAAACCAACATCTTTGCCGATGTAGACGCTGACCAAAAAATCATCGCGTGGCATATCGGCGGAAAGCACCAGGTCTTCGTCGATTTGCTCGATCAGCTTGGTGAGATCGGTTTCATCCAGTTCCCGCTCTAAAATAAGCGTGCCATGCACAGCGGTGGTGGTGAAATGTATATCCACGGTGCCAATGCGGTTATTGCTCTGCAAGCTCGTCCCTTGCATAATATAGTAGCTTTCCGAATAGGGCGTTCGGAAGTGTCGTTCAAAGCGAATATCTTCCATACAGTTGATGTCTGCGCGGCCTTCTCAGTCGCCGCGCCCTCCTTTCTTCATCAACGCCTGTAAAAACAGCGCTAATGCCTTTAAGCAAGATGCCGCTATTATATCATCTGTGTACATGCAGGGATAGCGTATCACAAGAATTGGAACGATGAGCGCAGTATCGAGAAGAAAAGATGATCCGCGTCGGCATAGGTAGTGGCAGGAGCCATCTGCGCTAATGCATAGAAATGCTCTCCATGCGTCTCCACCAGCAACGTCTCCGTATAGGTTGCGCCGCTCACCAATATGGTACCCTGCACCTGCTGCCAACTGGTTCCCGCGAATGTGAGGGGCGGCAGGTTTTTCTGCGCGGTTAATCCGAGCTGCGCGACTTCTTTTTTGACAAACGCATCAATGCTCTGTCCATTAGTGGCAGTTTCTGATAGCGTTACGGGGTAGGTATGATTGGCATCAAAGAAAGAAACCGTTTGATGAGCCTGATCGAGTTTCGCCGTCCAACCCTGCGGATAACGCAAAGCTATGCCCAGGGCCTTGTTGCTAAACGCCAGCGAGGTCTGAGTAACGGCTGGTACGCTGAACGGCTGGTACGTCACGATCCAGTAAGTCAGGCCACCTGCCACTAAGACCAGCAGCATGACCAGCACGATAACCAGCCGCAATTTGCTCTTGCGCCGCGCAGGTCGAGATGCTGAAGGTCTGTCTGCTCTTGCTTTGGTAGCGGGGACAGACGAGGGAGTGGCTTGCTGGAAGCCAGGATAAGAGACGGGCAAAGCCGGTGTCACCGGTCGCTGCACAATTGGTGGCTGATAGGAGTCGGCCTGTGCTGGCAATCCCTGTCGCCATTGATCTACAGATTGCTCTGGCAGTGATGGTGGTGGTGCGGTCTGCCGGTATGATTGTGCAGGGAAAGGGCGTGCTTTCGGACGATTCTCTGGTGCCGGTTTTGGCAGCGCTAGATTGGCAGGTAGTGGCCGCGTTGGAAGGTCGGCGTCCGCTCTATCTTCAACATCTGCCTGGCTCTCCTTATCACCGTGCTGAACTTTTTCAGGAAGAAATGTCGAAGGCATCGGTATCGTTGGCAGGTCCTCTACTTCGGAATCTGCCTCAGCAACGGTCTGTGAAGCCGCTCGCTCTACCTGTTGAGGTGTCGCTTGCTCTTCTTTGCGCTCGGCTTGCGGTATTTCAGCATGTCCGTTTTGTTGCTCTGCCGGCATGACAATATCGGGGAGTTCGTCCTCCTCCCAGACCTTGAAACGCAACTCGTTTTGCGGCGAGCGAGAAGGGGCGGTTGCAGACGAACGGTTCGCATTCGATGGAGGATTTTCGACTTTGGGCGGTGCTGTGGAAGGCCGACCTGGCACAGATGGCCTTGAAATCGGACGATTGCCCATTTTATCAAGTTTGCTCATCCAGGAGGGCGTCTCAGTGGAACCTGCTTGAGAGGGGGCAGCAAACGCAATTTGCTCACGCAGTGCGGGACGCGCTGGCGCGGATGGATGGTCGCCCGAAATCACTTGCGTGCGCCTGGGTATAGGAGACGAACGGGCATTTGTAAAGGCCGCGCCACAATTATTACAAAAGCGAGAATCATCCCTCGGCAGGGGATTCCCACATGAAGTACAGAGTTTTGCCACGCAACTCCTCCCGGACATAAACGCACAAAGAGATAAAGGTGGGAGACACCCATCCGGGTGTCCCCTTCATAACTTTTACCTTACTCTACTACAGGGAGTTCGTCAAGTTATGCCGCCAAAATGGTCAGGTTATTTCAACACGAGCAAGGCTTCACGCTCGGCTGCCGTTGCCAGAGGTTGCCGGTTTTTGACAATTTCCACCAGCTTTTTGCGACCTTTGGGGCTTCCGATCATCAATACGCCCACCAGTCTATTCTCGCGGAAGAAGAGTTTGCGATAGTTTTCGTTGCCCTTCTCGCCTGGTTCGCGCCGCGCAATGCTGCGCAGTTCGGGGTTGTTCGATTCCGCCGTACCCACAACCGCGATATTGACATTGAATAAGGGGCTGGTATAGGTCGGCACATCGACATAGGCTTCGTGATTACCCGCCATATTGACGCCCACAATGCGTCCATGCGCCATCGCGTTATCCCAGGTTCCCATCGAGTGGTACTCGCCAACATGCACGTCGTAAAATTCAGCCACGTCGCCTGCCGCGAAGACGCCGGGAACGTTGGTTTCAAGGTATTCATTGACTACCACGCCGCTGCGCACCTCAACCGGCGTATTTGCCAGTATTTGCGTATTCAGCGTAATGCCCAGGCCGATACCGATCATATCCGTCTGAATCTCGCGCCCCTTCTTTGTTTTAACGTAAGCGGGAACGCCATTTTGCGGCACAACCGCTTCGATTTCGTCTCCGTGAATGACTTCGACATTGAACTTGCGCGCGATATTGTCCACAACTTCGCCGCCATCCGGGTCAAGCGCGCTGCGCAGCCAGAACGGGCCGCGCATCAGCCATGTCGTGTGCAACTTGCGCATGGCGAAACCATCGCAAAGTTCGTAAGAAATAAAACTGCCCCCATAGGCCAGCGCGGTACGCGACTCCAGCATACGCGCAATAATGGTCTTGGTATCATCGAGCGTCACAAAGTTATAGATATGCTGTGTGCCATGCGCTCCTGGACAGCGTAAAGGGTTGGCCCAGCCTCCAGTGGCGATCAGCAGAGCATCGTATGGATAGGTTTTATCATCATCCGTCGTCACCACCCGTTCCTCTGTATTGACATGCGTCACCATCGTATTGGTTATCAACTGGATATTGCGCTGTTCGTGCCAGGCCAAGTCGCGTATCATGACCTTCTGCTCCACCAACACGCCCTGCAAAAAGCGCGGCAGAGACACGCGGTTATAAAGTGGATAGGGTTCATTTGTGAATAAATGGATGCTGCAATTCGGGTCGTTCTTGCGTAATGTATCCGCGGCAGTCGTGCCTGCGATGCCGTTGCCAATGATTACGTAGCGTCTATCGTGCGTCGTCAAATGCTAAAGTCTCCTTGTCCAGTGTAATCTCATAATCTGAACTCGTGGCGATTTTAGCATAGTTTGAAGGAGATTGCCACATTCTTTTACAAAGAAGAGGTCAGCCCAACGGTTTGTTCTCCTTCACAGTAAATTCATTTGAGAAATGTTACGCTTCGGCAAAAAATCGGCGCAGTTCTTGCGCCACTCGTTCCGGCTGCCCCCCTCTATTGGTATTGCCCGATCCTCCATGATTGAGTCCGGGGAACTCAATACGTGTGACATGTGGCAGGACCTTCTCCAGGGCGTCAAGGGCAACTTTCAAGTAGGCCGGGCTTTTGCTGCCGCCGAGCAAAAGCACCTCGGCGCGTAGATCCCTGAAGCTCTCCAACGACTCACTCATCTCGGCGACCAGCTGAAAGTCATAGTGCAGCGTCGGAGCCAGCATCCTCATCGTTACATCATCGCCCCCGGCCTTCTTCTCCTCGCCTTTCATCATCATGTTCGTGAGTGGCTCAAGCAGAAAGCGAGGCATGGCATTGAATATCGCTGGCCCCATCTGCGCTCCTTTCATGCCTGTAACAAGCGCTGCGGCCACCCGACCCTGAGCTATCTCCCTGTTATAGCGCGTCAAAAAAGCAGTCGCTACTGAACCGTTAATGGAGAGCGGTGGTTCGTAGATGGCGGCTTTGTGAATGGCGGGCGAGGTGAGCGCGGCCTGGAGCCAGATAATGCCTCCTGAGCTGATCCCGAAGACATTGTGGGCGCCGGTTCTGGTAAGAAGAGCGTCCATATCTTCAACGTCCTTCTGTATGCTGTAATCTTTGCTATACGGGCCGCTAAGTCCACGCCCACGGCGGTCGGGCAGATAGACGGTAAAGGCATCAGCCAGCGTCCCGGCGAGCTGTATGTGGCTTTCGGCTGACTCCATAGCGCCATGCAGCAGCAGCACACCCGGACCGTGACCAAGCTGACGATAGCCGATGGTGGTGCCGTCTTGCGAGGTGACGGAGCCGGTTGTATAGGACTCCCGCGCGGTTGCTGTTGATGGATTGTTGACGCTGGTTTTCGCTTTCATATGCTGATCTTCTTTCTTGCCAGTAAATTGATAAGGATAAGATGTGTATCAAATATGACAAGAATAGAATACACGCAAAGCGGGTGAGTACACATCACCCACCAGGCGGTCCAGCGGGTGATTTTTGGGGTGAGTGCCTGGATATTTGGTTTGCTTCTCAACCTTACCAGCACTAAGCAGATTCTCCTCCCAACAAGCGTGTGCCATGCGATGGGCGCAACGCTGCCACAATCGCGGCGATGACGCTCAATACGAAAGAGATCAGGAATGCCTCGTGCAGACCAGAGAGAAACACCGGGATGATGGAGGCGAAACTTCCCATGCCGCCGCCCGTGATGAAGACCTGCTGCACCGCGCCAAAGGGCAGCTTGCTGAGAGCAAGCGGGAAAACGATGGCGATACTAAGCATCTGGCCGGTATTGTTGAGCATATTGAGGATGCCTGCCGCTGCTCCGCGCGTGTGCGGTTCGACCGAACTCATGATGGCGTTGGTGTTGGGTGAGACGAAGAAACCGGAACCGCCTCCCATGACCGCCATGAAGATCGCCAGCAGCCAGAATGGAGTATGCTGGTCAATGGTGGTGAGCGCTAAGAGCGCGAGTGCCGAAATAGCCAGCCCGATGGGTGCCAGGACGCGCGAACCGATACGGTCAGAGAGCCGTCCACTGATCGGGCCAATCAGCATAAAAGCCGCCCCAAAGGGAATGAGCATCAAACCCGCTCGCAAAGGATCCTGTCCATAGGGGCCTTGCAGGAAGAAGATCAGCAGGAACAGCACCGCGCCACGCGCAATCCCGTTGAGCAGGCCGCTCAAATTTGCCAGGGCGAAGAGACGACTGCGGAACAGGCGCAGTTGCACCAGAGGCACTTTGATACGCGGCTCAAAAACGATGAAAAGCACCAGGCACACAATACCAACGATGAGAATGGCATTGGTGGTCGAGGCAGGCAGAATAGGGAAAGCCATCAAGCTTAATCCCAGCAGCAATCCGGCCAGACCGCCAGCCAGCAGAATGGCTCCAAACCAGTCCATCGGCTGCCGCTCGCGCGGGCGCACCGGCTCGCGCAAACGCCAGATACCCCAGATCGCGCCAAAGATACCTATCGGCACATTAAAGAGGAAAACCCAGCGCCAGGAGAACTCCGTGAGCAGACCGCCTATGATGGGGCCGATGAGGAAACCCGCCGCGCCTGCTATCTGGTTGATGCCCAGGCCAAATCCAATCTGACCTTTGCGGAAAGCATCGGTAACGATTACCGTGCTATTGGTGATGAGCAAGGAGGCTCCCAGACCCTGAATGACACGCCCCACGATGAGGTCACCGCCGTGAAACTGTGGCTGCGCCAGGCCAGAAATAAGCGAGCCAGCAGTAAAGAAGATAAATCCGGCATTATAGAGCCGTTTACGTCCGAAGATGTCCGCCAGACGCCCAATGACGGGGGTAAGCGCGGTAAGCACCAGCAGATAGCCGAGCAAGACCCACATGATGGTCAGGAACGTGGTGTGCAGTTCCGCCAGGATATTCGGCAGGGCGATCAGCAGCGCCGAACCTTGAATAGAGGCCAGCAACGCGCCAACCGTCGTGACCGAGAGCGCCGTCCATTGATAACCATTATTATGATCTTGCGCGGCTTCCGATGGCTGAATTTCTTCAGGAACATCCGCGGAACTATCGGGAGTAGAACGAGTTGAACTCATCGTGATCCTTCTAACTTCTTTCCTTCAATCAGGTGATACAGAGCGGGCAAGGCAGCCTGGATGGAGGCGCG
>JBOGTO010000433.1:0-2974 GCA_050695155.1 Ktedonobacteraceae bacterium | reverse complement strand
ACCAGGGTGCGGGCAAGCCCGCGCCCTGGTTGATCGTTTGCACTGATAATAGCCTCCCTGATGGTTTCCCACGCGCCCTCAATACGCCATTGCTCGACCAGTTTGCCGGATATTCGTAAACGTCCGGCGTCGAGGGGGGATGGTTCGTCGGCGCGTCCTGCCGGTTCGGGCATAGTGCTTGAGAGTCCTACAAGTCGCTGGCCGACGGCGCGAAAGAAGGCGCGGTCGCGGCCATAGCCCATTGCTTCTACCAATGCGGGTATCAGGCAGACATCGTATGCGCTGAACGGGACATGGGGTTGGGATACTCGTAATTGCGCCAGCAGGCTTTGTGTTTTCTGCTCGAAGCGCAACATGCCGGCGTGCTGCCAAAGGGCGGCGCGCGCCTCTTCGTTCATAGACGGGAGAATACACTGGCAGGGCCACAGGGGCTGCGGAAAAACAGCCGGGACGAGATCATTCAATGAACAGACGGGTACGGCGCGCCCATCCTGGCACAATACAGGACCGGCGCTATCGAAGATAAGCACAACGTGTAATATAACGTTGTTATAACGCGCGTCGGTATGGTGCTGGTGGGCGTACCAATCGCTGCAACGAATGTGAAATTCAACGTCGCCGGTGCTACGCTCTTCCGCTCCATTAGCATGTTCTGGCGCGAACTGGAGTACGGCATCGCGAATATCAGGCCCCTGCGGACCACCGGCACGCCCGGCATACAGCAGGCGGCAGGCTTCACCGCTTATAAGAGGCAAAGCTTGCGCAAGCGGCAGGGTGTGCCAGCGATGCGCGAGGTCCTGTTCTATATGTGGCGCTGCCTGTGTCACGGTTGTTCCTGCGGGCGCATGACGGGAATTTTCGTGGTGGCATCGGCTTCGTCGTCATTTTCTGGCGCGTGTTCCTGTGCCGGGGCGGGCGACGATGGCATCTCTGTGCCATTTTGTTGCTCGTTGGCAACCTCTAACAACGTGACATGATCGGCGGTGGCAAAGGCCATGCCTTCGGCCACTTCAGCATCGGCTTCGGCGTTCATGGCGGCGTTGACTGCCTGTTCCTCGTTGGCTTCGGCATCGGCTAAGAATGCCTGGGCACGTGTCACGGCGTGTTCGGCACGCCACAGGGACTCCTGGGCTTCTTCACCGGTCAGGGTGCCGCTGCTTATAGCGCTGCGCACATCGGCTAATGCCTGCTCGGCCTCCTGCGCCTGGCGACGAGCCTCGTGGGTCTGTTTGCTGCTGATCTCGGCGATAACTTCTGCTTTGGCGGCGCGTTCGGCGGTAATGTGGGCGATGGTTTCGGCGGTCAATGCCTCCGTCAATTCTTCGTCTTCCTCGATGCTGGCAATCTCATCGGAGGTAGCGGGCGGCGCTGCTTCCTGTGGAGTTTCCGAGATTTCGCCTACTTCGTTAAGCAGTTGCTCGGCATCTGCCACCAATGATTGAGCTTCGTCGGCAGCGCGGACAGCCTCCTCCGCGACACTATTGGCCTGCTCCGCCTCAGCCTGTAGTTCGGAGAGTTCTTGCGCGACATGACGCGCGGAACCAGCCTGGTCGAGACGAGCGGCGATTTCGCTGGCACGTTCAGCAGCCAGACGAGCATTCTCTTCGGCAGCCTCGGCGGCGGCGCGCGCCTCGCTCACCAGTTGTTCCGCATCTTCGCGCAAGGCCAGTTTATCAGGCGCAACCTCTGGCGCAGCAGCGAGTGGCATTTCCACCACCATGACCACTTCTTTGCTGACCATAACCTCTGCTGGACTTTCCTCACTAGCAGTCGCCGTTTCAGGTATATCGCTCTGTATATCGGGCGCGGATGATGCGCCCGGCTCCAATTGTTGGTGAAGAAGCGCAAGACGCCCTTCGACGCGCTGCAAGCGGGCGCTGCGCTTTTGCAGGCGCGCTTCGGCGCGCTGGAAGCGTTCCAGAGCTTTGGCCTGCGCCTTCCGCGCTTCTTGCAGGCGTTCAAGCGCGCGTTGCTCTCGTTTGCGCAGTTTCTTCAATTCATCACCGGTTGGCATTTGCCCTGCTTGAGGAGTGGACATATCATCTTTCATTGAAGCTTTCCTCCTACTTTGTGCCTCTGGATTTTCTGGAACGCTAAAAAGGATACAGCATGAGATGAAATATTGCAATGTAGTAGAACGTCATTTTATAGCAAAATCGGGTATGCGCCGCAATATTCACTCGCTCATTCGTCCAAAAATTATGGCAATCATTTAACCCGTGCGAATAAATTTATGAAAGAGGAGAAGCTTCATTCACCATTTCATACGTTCTTTCAAGCTGATGTAGCGTTGGTTGCCGATGACGAGATGATCGACCAGTTCGATGTCTAACTGACGCCCCGCCTGCACGAGTTGTTCTGTGACAGCGATGTCTTCGGGCGAGGGTGTCGGGTCGCCGCTGGGATGGTTATGGCAAATAATGACGCCCGGACAGTTACGGATGACGGCGGGGCGGTAGACTTCAGCGGCGCGTAAAACGGAGCTATTGACGGTTCCCTGGTAGCGACTGATGTTCTCGACCACCTGATTTTTCGTATCCAGGATCAGGATGCGCATTTGCTCGTGGTCGAGAAAGGTCATCTCCATCATTACCAGATTGGCCGCGTCGAGAGGCGATTTGATCTGGTATTTCTCTTCGTTTTGCGCGACACCCAGCCGCCGTCCGATTTCCAGCGCCGCCTTCAACTGAGCAGTTTTGGCCTCGCCCAGCCCATATTCCGCGCATAATTCCATAAATTCGGCGCGCATCAAGCCGCCAAAACCACCATACTTGAAGAGGAGCTTGCCTGCCAGTTCAATGACATTGTCCTGAGTCGTGCCGGTACGCAGGATGATTGCCAGCAATTCGGCATTGGAGAGTACACGCGCCCCGTAATTGCGCAGCCGTTCGCGCGGTCGCTCTTCGCTGGGCATATCATGAATGGTAGGATGGTATTCAAGCTTCGTTGCTGACTTCGCGGGAAATGCGACGAT
>JBOGTO010000432.1:0-4951 GCA_050695155.1 Ktedonobacteraceae bacterium | reverse complement strand
GCGATATATCGCGTCCCTGCTGATCCTCGCACCATCTCATCCTGACGGCATAGATTTTATGAATTGCTATCGGGCATTTCTTCTATCAGGTCCACTACTCGTACACCAAGAGCTTTAGCCAATCTTTCAAGCGTGGTCGTTCCAACCTCTTTATAGGGATTTTTCCAAATCATATCAACGGTTTTATAATTGGTGTCTGATAAGCGAGATAATTTTGTTCTGCTTAGCCCTTTTTGCTCAGCGATTTCTCGCACTCTAAGCCGTATCATATCATACCCTCTTTTTCCTATATAGTAACAGAGTAGTACCATTGACAACAGCCTGCTTGTAATGGTAGAGTAATGTACTAGCTATTTTGGAAAGTTATTACAACTACCTGTATAAAGGTAGTACACAAAGGGAGTGAAGACATGAGAGATATTCAGATGGATATAACAAAGGCAATATCGAGTATATTATGCTCGAGTATGTGATGGGAGTAACGCCGTATGCCAGTAGATAAACAGTTCTTATCGACAGTGCGTGTAGGAGACATCGTAGTATATAAGATGCAGCCAAAGGATTTACCGGTGAACCCTGATAAAGAATGGCGTGGTAAAATACTACGTAGTTATCTTGATGAGCCTCGTTTGCTCGATTTTTTATACGTTGAAAGCCTGGAAGAAGGCGAAAGCGGTATGGCTGAGATTGTGTATTTAAGCCAGATTGTCAGGAAGGAGGAGCAACCATCATAACCGCTTTTACCTCTATGGACACGCCGGGTGGCTGTCAGTTTACTGCATCCTACGCTCCGCGTTTCCGCGCGGCATTATTCAGCGCGAAAGGCCAGCGCCATATCTCCAGTAGCGCGAGATTGAATACCAGCGCGATGAGCATGAAGGCGGGTGCCGGAACGCCGTGATCGACGAAGATGCCGCGCAAGATCATGGCGATGACCCAGGCGGGTAGCCACGCCCATAGGATGCGCGTTGCCATCGCGCGCGGCTGCGTCAAAATAGCGCGGCGGAACATACCCAGAAATGGTGAGACGAGAAACCAGCCGGCGATGAAAGGCAGCGCGACCACGACGCTATGCAGGACGGAGGCTAGTCCGCTCAGTTTCCCGTGCGACGAGTCACCGAGAATGGCAAAAATAATAAAGACGAGGATGTCGCCTATCACCAGCGAAGTTACCGCCTGGCTATAGGACATCTCTCTCGATGGCGCGTATTTCCTTCTGGGAGCAGGCTGCTCTTCCTCACCTTGTCGCGGCATATCAATTTACTCCTTATTCCGCTTTTCGTTTTGCTCGCGCGCCAACTCTTCGACGGCGGCCAGTTCGGTGCGCACGCCGCGAATACGCAGCATTACCACCGCTAAATAAGCAAACAACCCGACCCACACAATGATGTAGGCCGCGACCAGGTAGTTGAATCCTTGCATCTTAGTATATCCTTTTTTATTCCAGGCTGGCGCGCAGGCGCTGGGCCAGCGTTTGCGCGCGCTGCAACTGGTAGAGTTGAATCATCAGGAAGCTAAACAAGAGTGTAAACGATGTGAGCGAAACCATCAAGGTCAGAACAACCGAGTTTGGCAACGCGCCCGCTACGCCCACCTCTTGTCCGGGGTGCAGTGTGCGCCACCAGTTGACCGACTCGTAAATGATGGGCAGGTCGATGATACCAATGATGGCGAAGACCGCTCCGGCGCGCGCGCTGCTATGGGTGCGACCCATGTAGCTGCGCATCATCAGGTAGCCGATGTAGATGAACCACAGGATCAACGTGGTGGTCAAACGCGCATCCCATGTCCACCACGTTCCCCAGATGGTCTTGCCCCAGATGGAGCCGCTTAGCAGCGCCAGCGTGATGAACACTGCTCCCAGCTCCGCCGCCGCGCGCGCCGCCCAGTCCCAGCGCTCGTTTTTGGTGATGAGATAGCCGATACCGCCAACCGCCACAATGGCAAAGCCCAACATGCCCAGCCACGCCACCGGCACATGGAAATAGAAAATGCGCTGCGGCTGTCCCTGTATGGCATCCTCAGGCGCGTACAGGAAAATCATCCAGATGGAAATCACCATTCCCGCCAGCGCCAGCACGCCCAGGATGAGCGAGGCGATGGGGAGACGGGGCGATGATCTCGCTTTGACCTTACTGATCTCCCGTTGATTTATCTTGTTTGTTTGTTTTACTACTGCCATATGATTGCTCCTACAAATCAGGATTATTCCTTAATGACAAATTCAAAGGTGAGCATCGAGGCGCTCAGAAATATTACGTCGAAAGCGGTCATTAGACCCAGCCAGGGCGGCGCGTTGGGCGTTGCAACCAGTAGATCGCCCGTGGCGCGCACCGCGCTGATGACGACGGGTACGATCAAGGGAAAGACCAGAATTGGTAACAACAATTCCCTGGCCTGCGTCGCGGCAGCCATCGCTGAAAAAAGCGTGCCTATGGCGGCAACACCCAGCGTACCGAGCAGCACGATGGGCAACAACGCGCCAAACAATGGCACATTGAACAGCCCCGCGAACACTGGCAGCGCCACCACTTCCACTACCCCGATGAAGAGCAGGTTGCCCAGCAATTTCGCCAGATAGATGGCTTTGCGATCCACCGGACAGAGTAAAAGGCGGTCCATCAGGCCCTTTTCACGCTCGGCGGTGATGGTGCGTCCCAGTCCTAGCAGGCTGGCGAAGACAAAGGCTACCCATAACGCGCCGGGAGCAATGGCCGCTTTGTTATCCACGCGCAGGTCAAAAGCGAAATTGAAGATCACCAGCACCAGCAGCGCGAACATGCTCATACCCATCCAGGTCTGCTTGCTGCGCAGTTCACAGCGAATATCTTTCCAGAGAATAGCCAGCGTCTGCTCAAAAAATATCATCGCAGCGCCTCCTGGTACGCCTGCCGCACACTGCCAACCTCTACATCGCGCGTTTCGCGCGCGTAGGCCATGCGTCCGCCGCTCAACAAACCAACCACGTCGCTCCATTGTAAGGCGTGTTCAAGCTGGTGCGTGGTGAACAAGAGCGTGCCGCCATCTTGCGCATGTTCATTTAGTATTGTTTCCAGCAGGATGATACCATCTTCGTCCAGCCCGGTATCCGGCTCGTCGAGCAGCAACAGGCGCGGGGCATGTAGCAGCGCGCGCGCCAGGGCTAATCGCTGCATCTGGCCGCGAGACAACGCGCTGGCGCGCTCATGGGCGCGTTTTAGCAGCCCGACCCGCTCTAATAACATACTGGCGCGTTCCTTGCGCTGCTTCACCGCGTACATACGCGCGAAGAACAGCAGGTTCTCCATCACCGTCAAGTCATCGTAGAGATAGGGCTGGTGCGCCACAAATCCTACCAACCGGCGTATCTGCTGCGCATCATGCGCAATATCCCATCCATTGATACACACCTGCCCCCCGTCAGGCTCGGCCAATCCGGCCAGCACACGCAGCAGGGTTGTTTTACCAGCGCCATTGGCTCCCAACAAGGCCATGCGCTGGCCGCACTCGACCGTGAGACTTACGCCGCGCAATACTGGTTTCAGGCCGTAGTTCTTTTTCAGCTTTGTAATCTCAAGATAGGAATGGCTCACGATTTTGCCTTGCCGCTGCTGCTGGCAGTCTTTTTGCTACTCGGTATGGTCGTCTTTTTCTCACTGACTTCCGCGCTCATCAAAACACGCAGGCGCGCCTTCATCGTTGCGCGACGCTCCTGGTACTCAGCTTTCTTTATTGTACCAGCTTCGTAGGTTTTATCCAATTCCAGCAACGCTTTCAGCAACATTTCCTGTTCTTCCTGTGCAGGTACTTCTGCTTTTGCCTGCGTAGAGCGTTGTGATGTGACTCCAGCTTTGCGCGGAGATGCGCTTTTTGCTGCCTGTTTGCGCCGCGCGGAGGTCCTGCGACGCTGCATACGTATGTACATAAACCATGTCGCGGCCACAATCGCAAGCATCAGGGCCACAATCGCAATAAACCAGGGGGGATTCTGATCTGTCTGGGATGTACTGGCCTGGCTGGTGGACGTGGGTAAACCATCAAGCTCAATATGTACCTGCGCCCCGGCCAGCATTTGCTTCGCCTCCAGTTGCTGGTAGGACTGTTGATTGACGTTGGTCGTACCCTGAGATATAAGCGTACCCGAAGTGGCGTGATAATCCAACGGCGTCAACACCGACAAATCGACGGTGGGATAGACGGCGGTATAAGCAAAATCGTAGTGTGACGCGCTATACGGGACTTGAAACGAAAAGGCAAATTGTGAGGTGCCGGGAGGGATAGCGGCATCGCTGGCGAAACCAGGATTCACCTGGATGACGTTATAGCCATCAAAACCCACCTTGAGCGACAACTGGCGCGCGCCCGACGGCAGGGAAAAACGCAGCGCGTTGGGCTTCTGCCCGTTGGCTTGCAGCGAGCCAATGTAGGTAGTCAACCCCAGGTTCTCGAAAACGAAATTTTCGGTGATGTTCAGCAAACCATGCTGCGCATCTGCCTTATCGATCAAAACGTTGGCCTGCACAATCGCAATATTGCTGGTACTACTGGTAGCATCATATACCTGCAAATTGACCTGTTGCACCGGCTTATCACTCAAACTGATCAGATCAGTAAAATACTGCGCCTTCTGGTAGAGCGTATAAACCGCATAGCTGATCGTCTTATCGGTATTCAACCCGCTAAACGAGAACATGCCATGCGCATCCGTAGTGACAGTCTTGAGGTCGCTGGCGTTCTGTCCCTGCGCCATCTGCAATATGACGCTCTGCCCCGCTACCGGCGCGTTCCGCTTCGTGCCATCCTGCAATTGACCAGAGATGCGCCCTGCGTTGGTCAGGGTATGAGCCGAAGCGGTCAATGGAAATAATAAAAACGTGACAAATATTAACACAACCACGAAAGCGGCACACATATACCGTAGGGGCGGGGGTGGAGTTGGGATGGGAGGGGACGCTTGCGTCGCCCGCCGTCC
>JBOGTO010000431.1:0-1798 GCA_050695155.1 Ktedonobacteraceae bacterium | reverse complement strand
GGTCGCCTTGCTGCCTTCCCCCTGCCTTGCCGCCTCCCCCATGCCTTGCCGCCTCCCCCATGCCTTGCTGCCTTCCCCACGCCTTGCTGCCTTCCCCACGCCTTGCTGCCTCCCCCATGCCTTGCCGCTTTCACTCGACTTGTACATGGCCCTGTGAGACAAAGGTGCGCTCCTATGATATAATGTACTTGTTGCTCCAAATTATGATTGTTTGCTCTTATGAGATTGATTGATACATAGATTTAAGCATGATGCAAAAGAAAAACGCTTTACTGATTGTCATATTTATATCGCTCATGATACTCCTGGTAGCGTGTGGCGGTCCCACCGTCGATCAGGCTACTCCGCAGCAGACTGTTACTATTAGCCCAAAATTTCAATCGCAGCTTTCGCCCATTCCGACCATACCAACCTACATTTGTGGCGCGTGGTCATCCAATAACGCTCCTGGCCCCAACGATACCATCACCATCTTCGCACGCCTGACCAAAGATATAGCAGGAGTGGCTGGCGCGACAGCTACGGCGGTTGTGCATTTCCAGGGTGGCGACCAGGAGTTGGACCAGCATCCTACCAGCGATGATGGCGGTTACGTATCGTTCACGCTTGCGCTGCAAGGGCAGCAACCGGCTACTATCCCGGCCACAGTCGATGTAACTTTCACGAACTTTCCCGGCGGTACGCTGCACTGTTCGCAGGCTTTTTTCACTCCGCACTAAGCTTCTGGCAGGTTGGGCAATAATGCGTGCCGCGCTGCCCCACGACGATGCGTTCGATAAGCGTACCACAGCGCATACACGGCTTACCATCCTGCTGATAGACGCGCACATGATTATAATTTTCGCCGGCCTCGCCCCACAGATCGCGGTACTCGCTAAACGATGTGCCGCCATGCTCTATCGCCTGCGTCAGCACCGAGACGACGCCCTCGTACAACAGGCGAATCTCATCCGTCGAAAGCGATTGAGCCGGGCGTAGCGGATGAATAAATGCATAATACAACGCCTCATCCGCGTAGATATTGCCCAGTCCCGCGATGACCGTCTGATCGAGCAGTACCTGCTTAATCGCGCCCCTGCGCCCGGCGAGGTTACGCGCCAATCCTTCGACAGAAAACTCATCGCCCAGTGGTTCCACGCCCAGTCCGGCCAATGCCTCCGCCTCACGCTCGCGCGGCCACAACGCGATACGCCCAAACTTGCGCGGGTCGGTATAGACCAGCCGCCGCCCATCGATCAGATTGAAACATACACGGCAATAACGTAAAGCAGCCAGATCGCTCACTGCATCCCTGACAAATGCAGGTCCCCTCGTGTTCCATGCGATGGGGTCGCGCTCTCGCAGGCTGGTATCAATCTCCCAACCCGGCGCTATAAGCGAAAGATTGCCCGTCATACGGCGATGGATGGTTACGATCAAATCGCCGCTCAAATCGAGTATAAGAAATTTCCCGCGCCGCCGTACCGCCAGAATGCACCGTTCCGCGATCTCAGCCAGAAAATCGGGCAATTCGGGATAACCAATGGTGCGCTCCCAGAAGACCTGTGCATCTCGGATAGTTGCGCCCACGATAGCAGCCCGCAACTGGCGGGCAGTATGCTCTACTTCGGGTAATTCAGGCATCCTTCGTTCCTCACCTCATCCATTTACTTGCGAAAGTTGCCCGTATCATAGCATAGATCAATGGGGTTGACTATATGTTCCAATGTTGCCCCCAGGATGATTTACAAGTCGAGGAAAGAGGGAAGGCACAGGGGAGACACAAGGCGACCGCAAGGGTCGCCTCTACTATGAACGG
>JBOGTO010000430.1:0-3706 GCA_050695155.1 Ktedonobacteraceae bacterium | reverse complement strand
AACGAACAGGGATGATGATGAATGGTGACAACCGGATGGAGTCATGGCGCGCCATGACTCCATCCGGTTGTCACCATTCATCATCATCCCTGTTCGTTTGTGATGGCGCGTCTCAGCGAGTGTAACGGCGGCGGTAATGGGTCGGTATGCTGCGGCGCAGGGGTATGTTGCAGCGGCCCGGATGTGGGCATTGGATGCAATGGACCTGACGCCGGGAATGGGCGCGAACTGGTAGAACCCAGCACAGTTCTGAGGCCGGTGCGAGGAGGGAGCGGCTGCGTGCCGGTGCCGGGACGCTCGCCGCCAGCAGGTTGCGGCGTCACGGGGTTGAATACCGGCATAGCATTCTTGTTATTGATGCGCAGGGCTACCAGCAGGCGATTGATCTCCAGAAATTCGTTGCAGGACGCTGGCACAACGAATGGCGCGCCGGCGGCGGCTCTTTCCATAGCTACGCTCAATTCGCCCAGTGAGCGCATCAGGCGTTGGGTGTAGATGCTCGTTTGACCCAGGCGCATGATGCGCTCCGCCATCAGGTTGAGGCTGCCCGCGAGCGGAAGCAATGCGCCGCCGGTCAATTCAGCGCGCGCTTTCAGGTTGCCGTTAGCCAGTTGTGCCTGTACTGCTTTAAGATGGACGATGCCGCTCTCTAACTCGGCGTTGTGGCTGGATATATGGCTGGCCTGTTCCTCGATGCGGTGATTGGCGCGCGCCAGGTCTTCCAACGCCTCCGCCTGCCGCGCGGCCAGGTGCGCGTTTTCCCACAGGGTAAGCAGTTGCCGCGCCACGACTAGCGCTACCACACCCATCGTTGCGAACAGCAGCACCGGGCGAATGGCAGCCTGCCCGCTATCATTAGAAAGCACGTTAAAGGTCAATGCTATAAAGAGCAGCGAAAGCAGGATGTAAGGAACAAAGCGCGTAAAGCCGAAAACGTTGCGTTCGTCGATGCGCTCCATGCGCTCTTCGATCACTTCGAGCGGCGTGACGGGCAGGAAGCGGCGCAGGTACGCGCCAATGCCTATCGTTATCAGGCCAAGCGGCCAACCCAGGTCGATCCAGGTGGCTTCAACATACGTCCCGGCGTTGTTTTGCACGTTGAAGAGGAAATCGGAGAAGACAAAGAAGCACAGTCCCAGCCCGATTACCAGCAGGCCAACGCGCCTGGCTGTCGCCACATAGGTGCGTCCTTGCCCGCGCAGCAACAAAAAGAGTACGCAACTCAACAGAGCGGTATCCGCGACAGGATAGTACAGCCCCAGGAATTTGGCAAGATTGGCCTCGCCGGGAGCCTGAGCCAGCGAACCTAGCAGCAAATACCACGCCAGCGCCAGCATCGATCCCATCGAAATTAAACTGTCCATGAGCAATAACACACGCCGACTGCCCGAACCGGGGGACGGCTGTAGCAAGAGTCCCGCGAAAACGAGCAACGGAAAACTGGAATAGCCGATGTCGGCGGCGGATGGAAATGGAGTCTGGCCCATCGAGATATAATAACGCCAGCAGCTTTCGCCCAGTCCCCACATCACCACTCCCAGGCCGATGAGCAGCCAGGCGACCTGCTCAAACTTGATCCAGGGTTCGGCATTTTCGCGCCTGCCCCTCGGATACAGCACACTGCCGAGCGCCAGCGCGCCGCCGATAAACGCGCCGGTCAGCGGCGAAAATTGCCCGACGCGCAACGCTATGGTTCCCCCCAGGTGAAAAACCACAATGATGATCATCGCCGCCGCCACCCACATCACCACTTTGATGATCGTTGGCACGTTTATACGTGATTGCATGTGAACCTCCCGATTGTCTTAGCATATTGCCTGCATCTGCCGGGAGTATACCGCTCTGCCCTTTGTATAATCTCCTATATTACTTCGCACTGTCTTATACTAAAACCCGGGCAGTTAGAGTGGAGGAATGGGAGGCTGTTTGAAACGCGCGGTCGCCAGGGACTGTCATTCTTCGCTGCGCTCAGAATGACAGCGAAGTGAGGACAAAATGCACAACACACTTAAACTTTGTGATACAACATGACACTAAAAACGGGCGAATTCGCGCTCATTTTCATGGACTTTGGCTTACAAATATGTTACAGTTGTTCTTGGCCCTGTAAATTCATGTGTTAAACGCGCCGGGTCAGGCGCGTATAGAGAGAGCAACTGGTACCAGCGAGGGCAAGAGAATATGCAAACATCTTCGCGGGAGATTATTCTCGATCAATTACAGCAAGTCGCTCTAGCAACATCTGACCAATCAGCTCTTATTTCCGAAGCCAGTTCCGCACTTAACTCATTAGCGCTCCTCGACACAACTTTACGCGAACTTTTACCCACATCTCCGCTGGAACACATCGCGCGCGCGTTGGCCGAAGCGACGCGCCATACGCTGGAAATGGACATGTGCGCGGTGATGCTGACTGCCCGCGAGAATGGTCATTTGACCATGCAGGCGGCTTCACCCGATCTCAACGGACGATTGCTGGCGATACCGCCGTTGCGCATAGAAACCGCTCTGTGGGAGAAGTTACATGCTACGCCGGGTCAATTGCCTGTCTTGAGTGTGAGCGAACGAGACCAACTGAATCCTTTGAAGAATGTGCAATATGAAAGCTTGCATATTGTACCGCTTGCGGTTGGGAGAGAGCGCGTCGGCCTGCTCTATTGCTATTCGAGCAAGGCGCGCGACCTGGACAAGGCCGAGCAACTGATAGTCCAGACTCTCGCCAGTTTCGCGGCCATGTCTCTTATGAGCCGACGCTTGCTCGATGAGGCCACATCGACTATTTCCGTCAAGAGCTTTTTTGACGACTTGCTCGCTGGTGATACAGCCCTTGAAGAGTCACTGCGTGGCCGTGCCGCCGCGCTCGGCTGCAATTGCGCTCAGCCGCATGTCATGCTGGTGCTTGAAATCGCGCATGTAGCGAATGAGGGTGAGGGCGTGCCAACTGAAAATGGAGAGAGCAGGCAGGCCGCTTGCAGGCACGCTCTCAAGCTAGTCGAGCAGCGCTTGCGGGAACATTATCCAGGCTCACTCTTTGACGAGCGAGAACATCGCCTTTATGCGATGATCGCGCTTGCGGAGAATGCCAGTGCTGCCGAACTCAAAAAGCGGCTCGATACGCTTTTGCAGCAGGTGGAAAGCGGATTGCAAGTGAGCCTGCGTGCTGGTATAAGCAGCGCCTGTCATGAGTTACGCGACTATACCGGCGGATTTAGCGAAGCTCAGGAGGCGTTGACTATCGCAGGTTGCCTGAACGCGTGCGCTGCCAGTATGCAATTCAGCGACGTTGGCGCATACCGTTACATCTATCCCTTTGCGCGTGACCATACACACCATGACCTCTACCTGGAACAGATCGCCATTATCGCTCGCTATGACCAGGTTCATAAACGCGCCGAACTGCTTAATACGCTGGAAGTCTACCTGGAGCATTGGGGCAACATCAAAGAGGCATCCGAACTGCTGGACGTACATCGCAACACCGTCACCCAGCGTCTTGAACGCATCCAATCGCTCTGCGCGATTGATCTTGCACAGTATAGCCACTGGCTACCCCTGCAAGTAGCTATCCTGATTCATCGATTGCGTGCGAAGGGAGCATAAAGAACTCCTGAAAGGCCCTCCCATCCCTATATCATTTATCATTCGCCTTTCACTGGCAGGTTTGTTAGGAAAGGAACCGGCGAGAGTGTCATCCTGAGCGCAGCGA
>JBOGTO010000429.1:0-6877 GCA_050695155.1 Ktedonobacteraceae bacterium | reverse complement strand
GCGTCGCCCTCCGTAGCCGTTGATGATGAGATTCGTTGGCATTCGAGAGAGGCGCGGGCGACGCAAGCGTCCCCACCACCCACCATCATCCACCCCCGCCCCTACGGATTTATGCTCTGACCTCCTGGCTACACCCCTCCCAACTCGCATTGGTTGGCTAATTGCGCCTCGCTTTGGCTGTTGCGCGGGCTATGTGTATTTTGTACACTTTGCACGAAGCAAAGTTTGTTTCGCCGTTTCGCACAAGGATATTTTTGTCATGCAAGCAACCTCAACCCTCTCTCGTAAAACGCTGGTGTATATTGGTCGCCTGATCGTCTTGATCTGGGGTCTGTTCCTCTGTTCGGCAGGTATTTTATTTACCTATCGTTCAGATATGGGGTTGGGGCCGTGGGATGTCTTGCATAAAGGGGTAAGTTTGCATACTCCGCTCTCCTTCGGGCAGGCCAGTATTGTAGTTGGTGGGTTGATTATCCTGGTCGGCTTATGCTTGCGCGTGCGCCCTGGCGTGGGTACCGTTCTCAATATGCTACTGATCGGTTCCTTTGTCGATATACATTTGCGTCTGAACTGGCTGCCTGACCTGGGAGGCGCGCCGCTTGTAATCAGGCTGCTGGCAGATATAGCGGGCGTTTTCTTAATGGGCCTGGGAACAGCTTTCTATATATCCCCGCGCCTGGGGGCGGGTCCGCGTGATGGGCTGATGCTGCGTTTAAATGTGTTGACCGGACTGCGCATTGCCATTGTGCGCGGCGCGATTGAGTGCAGCGCGCTGGTGATTGGTTTCTTTCTGGGCGGAACGGTGGGTGTCGGAACACTCATTTTCGCCTTTGGTGTTGGTCCGGCGGTTGAGATTGGTTTCTGGATTATCAGGCACTTTTTCCCCGCGCTGGTACCATCACGCGCAGGCGTTCTTCCGCAACCTGTACATACATTGGAGTCTGCCCCCGCACTTCGCCATCCAGCGTCGCGTCGTATGGGTCAGCGTTCGTCGAAATAATGACACCTTTTGCTTGCAGGTGGTGGAAACCGGGAATAGCGAGCATGTTGGCGGGATGATGCGCCTCTGTTGGTATAGGTTCGCTTGCTTCAACGATGGCAGTATCACCCTGGAGATGGCTGCCGAAAAGATGCGCCAGGGTCGCGTTCATTTTCCAGCGTTCGATTTCCTCGATCACCACGATGTCAAGCAGGCGATCATTGATGCTGACGCCGGGCAGCGCGAGATTCCACTGTCCGCCAAAGATAGGCGCGTTGATTACTGTCACCTGTAATGCCCGGCAGCGCAGCGTGTATGGATCGCTACCGTCGTCGTTGCGATAGGGTGTCGCCATACTGCCACGCGGCACGACCAGCCCTTCAAATTGCAAAGCCACTTCGAGCGGGTCATGATATTTCAGCGTCTCAATAGCGGCTACAGGGTATGTCAGGCGCCCATAGCGTTTGCGTGTGGCGACGTTTGTGGCGATGCGCGCAAACTGTACATTCAAGCCGATCGTGACGGTATGCGCAAAGTAACCATGTTTCTCCGCACCCACATGCGCAAGCACCGGGCGTTGCTGGTCTTTGCTGGCGAGATGGGGAGACTGTTCAGCGGGTTGCGCTACGCCAATATCGGTTTCTTTAACTATGCCGTTGGTGATGACCTGGGTCGCCTGGCGAATATCCTGGGGGATGTTCAGCGAACGAGCGATATCGTTGGCGGTTCCCAGTGGCAAGATGCCCAGAATTAGTCCACTTTCGGCGATATGCGTAATTACTCCGCCGATCAATCCATCACCGCCAGCCGCGATAACCAGTTCGATGCCCGCTTGCCTCCATTGCACTCCTTGCGCGGGCAAGTGGTCCAGGTCGGCAATAGAAATCGTGCCGGCAACCTCAACCCCACTTTCGCGCAAGTAAGCCAGGGCGGTATGCAATTGTCCCGATTTTCCAGAATACGGGCTATGTATAACTAAAGCTTTGCCAGGTATCTGCACGTTTCTTTCCATTCCACTGGTGCGTATTTTTTACACAGTATACCCACTCCAGCGCGAGGTTGCAATTGCCCGTTTATCATGCTCATTTGTATAGAAGGTTACAAACCTATGTGCTTATGCGTGTTTATAATAAGTAAGAGTTCACATTACTATGCAGAGTACATCAGAAGGAAGCGCGTGAAGACGGATCAATCAAAAGAGAATACACCCACTTTAAGCCCCTTTTCAGAGGAGAGTAACTCAAAAGGGTCATTTGGACCTGTGCTGAAAAATCGCTCTTTTCTGCTGTTGTGGCTGGCGCAACTGCTCTCGCAGATCGTCTTTAACGCGGCCAATTATGGTATTATCGCTCTTGTGACGGCTATCACCCATTCGACAACGCTGGTTGGCGTAGCTATCGTCTCGTTTACGCTGCCGGCGGTGCCATTCAGCTTGCTGGCAGGCGTCTATGTCGATTACCTGGATAAGCGGCTGGTGCTGTGGGTGAGCAACATCCTGCGCGCGATAGCTATGGGTCTGATGGTGTTCGTACTCCTGGTGAACCCGCACACGGTCGTCTGGCTCTTTTTTCTGGCGTTCATCATTTCGCTGATTAGCCAGTTCTTTACACCTGCTGAAGCATCGGCCATTCCCCTGCTTGTGGAGAGAAAAGACCTGGTATCCGCGCTCTCGCTGTTCAATATTACGCTCACGATTGCGCAGGCTTTAGGTTTTCTGGTACTTGGTGGCCTTGTCACCTCGCTCTTCCCACCATTTGACATTTCGCTGGGCGCAATTCGCGTGCATGTTCTTTCTTTTGACATCCTCTTCGCTATTGTAGCTGTCTTCTACGTCATTTGTACGCTATTGATCCTGGCGATCCCCGCGCGCGCTTTACAGCAGCAGCACAGGGAGCAGCCGCAATTGTCCGTATTGCTGGGAAAGCAGGCATGGACAATTATAAAAGAAGGCGTGAAAGAAAGCTGGACCTATGTTGGCAGGGATAGGCAGTTGCTGCTTGCGTTATTGCAGGTCTCGGCTGTCAGCATCGTCTTACTGGCGATCGGTGAACTGGCCGGGCCATTTGTCGTCAATGTTTTGAGGCTGCCAGTCCAGCTTTTGCCTCTCATTTTCGCGCCCGCCGGTGTAGGTCTGGTGCTTGGTGGATTGCTTATGCCCGCGCTTACGCGCTGGTTAGGTAAAAACCGTACCATCGCTATCGGCAGTCTCGGTACAGCCGTCGGCTTGATACTCATCCCGGTAGGTCGCTTTGCCCTGGGGCTGTTGGCTCTTCCTGCTATAGGCATCCTCATTTTTGTCTCTGTAATAACATTTTTCATCGGCGGCGCGCTTGATATGGTGAATATTCCCGCGCAGACGAAGATGCAGGAACGCGCGCCGGAGGAAGAGCGAGGACGTATCTTTTCCTTCCAGTCGATGCTGTATAATGCCGGCTCTATCCCTGTCCTGCTCTTTCTCGGCGTGATTGCTGATGCGCTGGGTGTTGAAACCGTGCTGTATTTACTGGCGGCGGGAGTTCTGGCATTCCGCGCCTGGACGGCCTGGTACAGCCGCCGGTCGACAGTAGCTCATTGATACAGGAGCATCGAAGTCATAAAGAGGATAGCTGCCGCAGTCCATGCCTGCACATCGCAGGCATACAAGTAATCGGCCAGGAACCACTCCTGCTCAATGTGATGCGAGCGTATCCAGCGTGAAGGCTGTACGGTGTAAAGTTCTACTGGATTGTCAAAGGCCAGTATCGCTTGAAGCACCCTTTGGGAAATGTCATGCGCTTCTGCCTGGTATCCATAACGCAGCAAACCACTGGCGATCACCGCGTTATCGAAAGGCCATACTGCGCCACAGTGGTAGGCGGTTGGATTGTAGAAGTAGGCATGTTGGGAAAGCGTGCGCAGCCCCCAGGGCGTGAGCATGTCGGGCATCATCAAGCGTTGGCAGATGCGTTCGGCCTCTGTCTGATTCGGGCATCCACTCCAGAGCAGATGGCCGGGGTTTGATGAAACAATCGGCACAGGCTTTTTTTCTCCATCCAGCGCCATCGCCGGAAAGTGTTCTTCGTCCAGCCAGAAGCGTTGCAAACCTGCTTGCAGGCCCATCATACGATGCTGGATTTCTTGCTCAAGCGAGGCGTCGAGATTGCCGTGTTTCTTTGCCAGGTCGCGGTACGCCGCGTAGGCTGCCCATGCGTAGCCCTGGACTTCTACCCATGCCACAGGGTGGATAACCGGCTGGTGATCGTTAGAGCGGATCGATTCTCCGCTGTCTTTCCATACCTGGTTATCCAGTCCGATGCCCTCCGGGTTGCGTTTTTTATACTCTACCAACCCATCCTGATCCAGGTCGGACCAATCGAGCATCCAGTGAAAAGCTGCTTCGATGCCCGGCCAGAGTTCTTCAAGCAATGCCTGGTCATCAAAGAACTCGACCACCCGCGCTATCGTTATCAGGTAGAGGAAAGTGGCATCGAATGTCGCGTAGTAGCGACCATGTCCATCGGCCACAGGCCAGCGCGCCGCGATCATGCGCTGCGGCACGGGGTCCCAGTATTCATGTACAATTCTGCCGGGCTGTTCCTCGTTGACATCGTTTACGACTTTGCCTTGTAGACCTGTCAACCCGCGCAGTACGCTCGTTGAAAGCTCGTGCAACCAGCTTGCATAGGAAGCCAATGGGGCAGCAGCATCTTGCCGGGCGCTCTGTTGTTGTAAGCGGCCAGCCTCAAGGGCCAGCAGCACCGTCCACAGGGAATCGCGCCCGAAAATGGCGTGAAACTGATCGTTTTGACCGCTTGCGGTGATACCGAGCGGTGTCTGTAGTGATTGCAAGTCTAGCAGACCATTTCGCCATAATTTGTGCAAAACCTCGCTCTCGAGAGCGAGGTTTTCATGAGGTAGCATATTTGCCTTTATCATATCCATATTGAACCCCTCTTGCGCACTTTTACCCTTTCACGCCTGACGATACAGCGCCTTCGATGAAGTAGCGCTGGAAGATGAAGAACAGGATCAAGATGGGGACGGTGTTGAAAAGCGAGCTGGCAAGCAACAGGTTATATTGCGTGTAGTGAGCGCTTTTGTAGAAGAACAGCCCCACCGGCAGCGTATACATGTCTCGAGATCCCAGCGCCACCAGGGGCCACAGGAAGTCATTCCAGGCTCCCTGAAACGTTATGATAGCGACCGCGACGAGCGCAGGTTGAACCTGGGGCAATATAATCTGGAAGAAGGTGCGCCAGGTCGAGGCCCCATCAATCTTGGCCGATTCTTCCAGTTCTTTGGGCAGCACTTTCATGAACTGCACCATGATGAAGACCGAGAATGGTTGCGCCATGGCGGGCAGGATCAAGGCCCAGTAGGTGTTGACCAGGCGCATGTTATTGACGACCAGAAACTTGGGAATGAGTGTCACAGCCATGGGAATCATCATCACTGCCAGGGTCGTTACGAAAATGATTTCCTTGCCCGGAAAGTTCAGGCGCGAGAGGGCATAGCCAGCCATGCCGGAGAACAGCACGTTGAGTACTGTGGCGGCGGCGGCGTAGATGAACGCATTGAGTATCCAGCGTAGGAAGGACGGGTCGCTTAGAACTCCTGTATAGTTGGATATGACCCAGGGATGCGGGAAGAGGGTCGGCGGAAAGGCCAGTACCTCCGACATGGTTTTGAAAGAGGAGATAATCGTAAAGAACAGCGGCCCCAGCGAGGTGATGGTGAAGATTGCCAGGAAGATGTACACAATCACATGCCACCAGCTAAATTCCCGCCGGGGACGTGTCCCACGCGGCATCCCTACTGGTCGGACGGCTGCCTGTGTGGATGTGGATGTTGATACCTGTGCCATGAGCTTGCCCCCTCCTTATCGATTACTGGCGCTCGGATCGATCAAGCGCCGCTGAATGATCGTCACAATGAAAATGATGATAAAGAGGAGTACCGACATCGCTGCCGCCAGGCCGAAGTGACTATCCTGGAATGCGGCATTGTAAATCTCCAACATGGGCGTCAATGTCGAGTTGAGCGGGCCTCCATTGGTCATAAACTTGGCCTGGTCAAACATCTGGAAAGCTCCGATGGAGCCAAGCGCGACCACCAGGAAAATGGTCGGACGCAGAAGCGGTACGGTAATGTACCAGAATGTTTGGAAGCGACCTGCTCCATCGATTGAAGAGGCTTCGAGCAACTCCTTCGGCAAATCCTGCAAGGCCGCCATGAAGTAGATCATAAAGCTGGCGGCAGTGGACCAGATAACAAGCAGCATTAGGGCAGGCAGGGCAAAGAGAGGATCGTTCAACCAGTCCGGCCCGGAGATATGTACCAACGAGAGTATGTAATTGATCAGGCCATCGGGGTTATAGAGCCAGAGGAAGATCAGAGCCGTCGCCACCGAGGAGGTCACGGCGGGAATGTAAAAGATGGTACGGAAGACGCCTTTGCCAAGAATGGTTACTTGCAAGATCAAGGCTAAAACCAGGGCCAGGATGGTCTGGCCGATGACTACTACCACCACAAATTTGAGGATATTGACCATCGATATCCAGAAGAGGCTCAGGCTGGGATTCGTGAAAAGCTGCGTGAAGAGCCTCTGGTAGTTTTGAAACCCCACAAACTGCGGCGCGGTAAAACCAATATCTACCGTGAAGAAGCTCAGCCCGATACCATAGAGCGAGGTGATAATGAGAAAGACGAGTAAGACGAAGAGATAAGGAGCTAAAAAGAGGTAGGCAGTCAGTGTATCACGCCTGGACCGCCTGGGCCTGCCCTGTAGACCACGCCTCAACTGCTTGCGCCCCTGTGGAGTGAGCGGAGGCGCGCTAGCAACAGAGGTTTCTACTGGTTCTGTAGCCATAAAAAAAGTCCTCCTTAACTATTCGTCTTCGTAGGGGCGACCCTTGTGGT
>JBOGTO010000428.1:0-3283 GCA_050695155.1 Ktedonobacteraceae bacterium | reverse complement strand
CCTCCAAGCTTGGAGGAGTTTACCCCTGGATATTATTGTGAGATCAGATGGCTGAACAGGGCTGAGATCAGAATCCAGGGGACTAAATTGGTGCGAATTGTTGTAATATTTCGTGTTGCCAAACGATAGTGATGATGAGTACTCGAACAGGGCGAAAGAATGAATGCAAGCTGAATGGTTACGGGTAAAAAAGATGTCAGGAGGACACTTGATGAAGCGTTTTATCAGGGTTGCCATGCTGTTGTGCGTGGTAACAGTTCTACTCAGTATTCTATCGATCAAAACGATAGAGGCAAAAGCCTCTACAGCGAGCGGGAAGATTTCCCAGAATCGGCTCAGTTCCATTTCCTGTGGAATGTGGAGCGTCGTACCCAGTCCTAATGGGAACGGAAACAGTGTCCTGAACGGAGTGGCGACTGTCTCAGCTAACGATGTGTGGGCTGTAGGTGGGTCTGGCCGCCAGGCTAGTGGCGGCCAGACATTGATCGAACACTGGAACGGCACGAACTGGCAAGTCGTGACAAGCCCCAATCCTGGCTCGATCTACAACGCCCTGTATGGCGTAACTGCGGTATCGGCCAGCAACGCCTGGGCCGTGGGATACTATGTCAGCACCGCCGGGGTCACGCAGACACTGATTGAACACTGGAATGGGTCGAGCTGGAGTGCGGTGAAAAGCCCCAGCCCTGCCTCAATGAACAACGAGCTTTTCAATGTGGCGGCGGTCTCCGCCAGCGATGTGTGGGCTGTGGGATTCGTTACCAACAATACTTCCAGTCAGACGCCGCTCGATCAGACGCTGATCGAGCATTGGAATGGATCGAGTTGGAGTGTGGTGAAAAGCCCCAACCCTGGCCCAGGCTCAAGTAACGACCATCTTAACGGAGTGACGGCGATCTCCGCCAGCAATGTGTGGGCTGTGGGAAACAGCAACACTTTTGCGCAGACGCTGATTGAACATTGGAACGGCTCGCACTGGAGTGTGGTGAAAAGCCCCAGCCCTGGTTCAGGTGACGACCTTCGAGGAGTGACGGCGGTTTCTGCCAACAATATATGGGCGGTGGGCTATTCATCCAATCGCAGTTCCATCCAGACCTTAACCGAACACTGGAACGGCACAAGCTGGCAGGTCGTCACAAACCCCTCTATTGTGACAGGTCCCAGCTTTTCCGCAGTGGCGGCGGTCTCGGCCAATGACGTTTGGGCTGTGGGGGACGGGAGCGGTGCCAGCAGCAACCGTCTGTTCGTGACGCTCACCGAGCAGTGGAACGGCACACGATGGAGCGTCGTGCAGAGTCCCAGTCCAGGTTCGTTTAACATCCAACTTTTGGGAGTGGCGGCGGTTTCCGCCAATGATGTTTGGGCTGTGGGTGTTGCCGATAGCAATACTCTGATCGAGAACTATCATTGCTAAGTAGGTCGAACTCATGGAACTTCGTAGGAGGGAATACCTTCCTGCGAAGTCCAATGGCTATTTACAACCAGGATCGGTAATACCCTGTCATTCTGAGCGCAGCGAAGAATCTCGATGTGGCGAGTGAGATTCTTCGCTGCGCTCAGAATGACAGACTTAGCGAAGCATGACATTCCCGACTTTGATCGTCAAAATTCAATAGGATACAATAAGCGCGTTCGCTGAATTATTTCAGCCTGGCGAACGCGCTTATCGTGTCTTTTAGCAATTGAGAATACGAAATCCGTATTAAAAATGGCAAAATTACAAAATATTCGTACAAAATATTCCAAAAAGCTACTAATAACATTGCAAATCTGGAGTTTATAAGGTACAATGGTAGTGTAATCCTGACTCTATTTTAGTGCGTTGTTCCTCCCATGAAAGGTAATTTTATGCTTCGGGAACCACCAATCACGCTTAATCGTACCCATGTGCAGGAAATTGTGGAGCGCGAAGAGGCGCAGTTTCGCAAACGAACCCCGCGCTCGCATGAGATTCACGAACGTGCCAAAGCGTCGCTGCCTATGGGCGTTTCAAGCTCATTCCAGGCCGTTCCCCCCTATCCCTTGTTTATTGACCATGCCGAGGGCAGCCAGATCTGGGACCTCGATGGCAACCAGTATACCGATTTCCACCTGGCTTTTGGTAGCTTGCTGGTCGGCCATTCACATCCCGTGCTGGTAGAAGCTCTGCGCGACCAGCTTGGCAAAGGCAGCCTATACTCGCTACCCAGTGCTGATGTGGTGTACCTGGCGGAAGAACTGGTGCGCCGTTTCGCGCCCATTGAACAGGTACGTTTCTGCAACTCAGGCACGGAAGCCACTATGGATGCGCTGCGACTGGCGCGCGCGCATGTTGGCCGCGAAAAGATCGTCAAAATCGAGGGCAGCTATCATGGACATCATGATACCGTTCTGATGAGTACCAAGCCATATCTTGAGGATGCCGGTCCCATCGAGCGTCCCAACACAGTGCCTGCCTCAAAAGGCATCCCCTCCAATTTCAAGGCGAACACCATTATTGCGCCCTACAACGATGCCGAAGCGCTTGACCGCATCCTGAGCGAACATGAAGGCGAAGTGGCGGCGGTCATCATGGAAGCCGTCATTATGAACGTAGGCGTTATTTTACCCCTGGAGGGCTACCTCCAGAGCGTGCGCGAGGTCACACGCCGACATGGTGTGCTGCTGATCTTCGACGAGGTGAAAACAGGCGTGACGGTTGCCCCTGGCGGCGTCACCGAAATTTACCCGGTGGAACCCGATCTGATCTGTCTTGCCAAATCCATTGGCGGTGGTATGCCCATTGGCGCATTTGGTGGGCGCGAAGAGATTATGCGCCACATCAATCACAGCGAAGTGCTGCACCTCGGCACCTTCAACGGCAATCCCATGTCGATGCGCGCCGGCCTGGTCACGTTGACGCAAATCTTCACGCCCGAAGCCCATGCGCGCGCCAACGCGCTTTCAAAGCAGCTTGGCAAAGAGTACGAGGCAACTATTGAGGAGTTCGATCTGCCCATGCATGTCGCCCAGATTGGCGCGAAAGGCTGCGCCATGTTCCGCTATGAACGCGCCCGCAACTATCGCGCCTGGTTTGACATCGACATGGATGTTTCCTATGCCTACTGGCTCTTCCTTGCCAATCGCGGCATCCTCTTCCCGCCCGGCTTTGATGACCAGTGGACCGTCTCTATCCAACACACGCAGGATAACATCGATCATCACGCGCACGTCTTCCAGCAATTCGTCAGGGAGCTGGTTCGCTAATCTTTGATGAACATTTTCCATCAAGATCGGGAATGTCATCCTGAGCGAAGCGAAGGAT
>JBOGTO010000427.1:0-6152 GCA_050695155.1 Ktedonobacteraceae bacterium | reverse complement strand
CCCCACGTCCGCCCAACCCCCGCCCCTACGGAACGACACTGCTTCTCAGAAGATTTCCCAGAAAATCTACGAGGCCGTTGCTCTCTCATCGCCCTGGTCACAAGAGTGATTAGCGCAGCGACCCGGCGGGCAGCAGGATGCGCACTGTGACACCTTCGCCAGGGGAGCTTTTGATGGTCAGGCTGCCGCCTGCTATTGCCAGCAGCGCACTGTGAGTGAGCAGACCACCACCCGTGCCACTGGTAGCAGAGGTGGCAGAGGTAATGCCTACACCGTCATCGGTGACGATCACTTCCAGACTATGATCTGCCTTATTCCATAATGCTTTGAAGAGCAGGCGCAGGTGGCGATGCTCGTCGGAGCCGCGCGCGTGACGGGCGGCATTGCGCAGCGCTTCCTGCACGGCGGCAAAGACCAGTTCGGCAATGGCGGGCGGCATGACTTCATCGATATAGGCGGCGGTCTCATCGGAGACGCACCATTCTACTTCGTCGAAGGCGTACTGAAAATCCTGTTCCAGCATGGTGCGTATGGCGCTAATCATGCCGTCCTGTTCAAGACGATGGGGCGCGCTGGGAGCGGTGGCGCGCATTAGAGCGGCCAGGCGGCGATGCGTATCTGCTATGAGGGCAATGGTTTCATCAACGGCCTGTGCATGTTCTCCGGTTTCGCCGGGCGCGGGTGTGTCGCTGTTGACAGGATGCGAGCGCAGCGTTTCCAGTTGCAGGAGGGCCAGGTGCATCTGCGGCAAGATTTCGTCGTGCAATACGCGCCGTTGTTGCGCTCCCAGCAGCTTTACATCGACGATACGGCGGCGCAACAGCCCCGCGACTGCCTGCATAGCTTCATGATCGCCCAGCGTATCGAGGATGCGCTGCCCGCAGGCGTGCGCGAGATTCATGTCCTCATCGGTCAGCGCGCCCCCGTCTTCGCGCGGGCCAAGATAGAGCGTAGCGACCAGGCCACGCTCGTCGTAGATGGGCAACATCCAGCAAATCATCGGCACTTCGTTGACGAAAAGCTGGATGCGCGATGGTGTCTCTGATGCGCCGCTGCGTTTCCTGTTAGCCTCACTCTTTTCTAGCAACTTTTTGTCTGCCAGAGGCGCAAATAATGCGCCGTTTGCCAGCGATGAGACGGGCCAGCGATAGCTGAAACGCCGCCGAACAGTACCAGCCAGCACGACCAGATAGGCGCACTGCACTCCTAACACATTTTCACACAGGTGGTAAAAAAGGTCTTCCAGGTCCTGTTCGGTCTTCTGCAAATCGGTATTCAGCCAGTGGCGCACGCTGGTACTGCGCACGAACGGCCCCAGCAGAGCAATATAGCGGTCGTGCGCGGTATAGCTGCTCCAGGTGAAAAGGGCATACGCGCCCGTTGCCAACGACGTGATAATCAGCAGCCCACCCGGACTGCTATGTGTTAGATTGACCAGCAAGGTGATAAAGAGAGACAGGGCCGTCGAAACAATCACGGTGCCGCGCCATTGTTCCAAAAAGCCGCGCCGCGACAGCGAACGTTCGATCAGGATACCATGCCGCACGATGGAATACCCTATCAACAGGATCACCAGCGCCACCGCGCCCGTCGCGCACAAGTCCAGGATGAGCAGGTTCATGGGAAAGATATTGCCGCTTATCAAGCCGGTATTGACGGGTGGTTCAAGTGTGGCAGGAACATAGGGATGTCGCAGCCAGTTGATGATATTCTGGACTACCAGCACACCTAGCGTGGTTGTCAGCATCACCATGAGCAGCGCAGCCAGCAACAGCCCCGGTCGCGCCAGGTGCCAGGAAAGATGCGGCTCATCCAGAAGTTCTTTGTCGCGTGGATCATCCCAGAAGGCATCGATCAGGGTACGGCGCAAACCCGGCGAGCGCGTTGTGCGCCCGGTCAAATAATGCCAGAAGGCGCGCAACAGCCGAGTAATGCGCCCAATCGTGAACCAGGGCGCGATAGCGCAAAAAGTGACATAGCACAGGAAAAGCAGTGAGAGCAGCACGGGCGGCGAAAATACGCCATTGGGTATATTATTCAAAGCGCCGTTATACACGATCAGGCGCAGCGCGCCAGCGTAAGTAAACGTGGCTGGGTTAAGAAGCAGGCATCCCAACACCGTTCCGCCCAACAACGCGCCAATCGCCAGCAAATAGGGCCTGCGCCTGCGCCATCCCAGGTTGATGAGCGCGGCATAATACAGCCCAATGGCAAACCAGATATACGGCACGCCCAGCGCGGGCAACCAGATAAGATGCCACAAAAAATCCTGGCTCACCAGCCCCGTCGTCTGCCCCGGCGACCCGGAGATCAGCAGCGCGTGAATAAAGAAAAACAGCGCCGACAACCCCAGCCCGACAACTCCTAACCGCGCAATACCCGCCTTACGGTCCCCATTCAGCCACACCGTAAAGGCCAGCCAAAGAAAGGCCACCAGGTTAAAGATGGATAACGCCAGCAAACAGGCGCGTAATATATAAGCCGGTTGCAACAGGGATGTGACGCCCATATGATTCCTTTGGTTCGAGACTTTCGCCACACGTAGCGGGATATGCCGATGGATTTATTTTATCATGGAAGTAAACCTGGGGATGGTGGGTAGCGGATATTGGGCAAGTACGGTGGCTTGATGCTGGTTGGAATTAGAAGTTAGACGAGCAATTCTGTTCAGACTGCTTTTTGGAGACAAGATATACTAAAGAAAACAAAGTAATGCATACTCTGGAGAATGCCTTATTAATAAGACGCCTCGCATAACGATCAATTATAGCTATTAAGATCAGGCTAATAAATAGAGCTATTCCCATACGTTGCAAAGGCTCCTGAGAAAGAGATAAGATTATAGAACCCCATAAAAATATAATGAACTCAATAGACAAAATAGTTATAGCCGTAGAAAACGCTCGAATAGTTTGCCATAAATGCATTCGGTCTACTAATATTTCAAGTTGCGAGGCATCGCAGTTGATAAAAATAAAAGAGTGGAAGAACGCAACAAGCTTTTGGCATGTTAGCACTAATTCTCTTTTTTCCGGGGAAATCCAAGACAAGTCTCTGAAGCCTTGCCACACACGCTGAGGTAAAGTTCTTTCGGCACTACTCTTAAACCTTTTTTTTACTACAGCTTGTAGCCATTTTCTGCTGTTCAACGTATCAATATCACCATCCCTTTTTTGGAGAATGCATAAAGTTTCAAGATCCATATTCAGATTAGTATACGATTTAATAATGGCATCTTGTAGCCAGTCATTGTTCAAGATGAGATGCTTCCTAATTTCATACATTTCTGCAAGGGCGTGGAAAGGTGTAAACAAATCCAGTAAAGCGCCCGTAAAGAAAATGGTGACTATCCCTAATGCTGCAAGGATCGTATTTATAGACCCATCAAGGGCGGAAGGGATAGTCGCAGTCATAACCGAAATACCTTGCCACGCCTGTGGGACGAAATGCATAAAAAGGATAACCTGAACAGTCAAGAAAAAACCACCCGTCAGGCCATAGTCGAGAAACCGATCACTGATTTTCACGAAGAAAAACCTTTCTATCGTTTGATAGCTTAAACTCTACTTACAGGTTGCCTTTTCGTTGCTCTCTTCTATTAAAGAAATATTATCATAACTTGAGCAATTATATTCCATTTTGGGTAACAATAGAAGAGATAGTTCGCTTGATGAAAATAGGAGGACCTGAGAAGACCTATGACAATAACCTTATGAGTACTACTCTCTACTCCATTAGATATAACCAAAGGTCTCTTCTGGTTTCATATACGCGATTTTTGCGCAGTTACCTTTTCTTTAAATTCATCGTGTCTCTATGAATCTGCGACCAATAGTAATATACCGACCAAACGGCCTTACTCCTCTTTATACAAAGGCACCCATTCCCCCCTCCTATCCTGCACAAGCGCGACGCCATCCTCATCCCACATAATCATCCTGTTCAATGTATAAATCAGCGTAGCTCTTGCGCGGGCTACCTTGTCGTCTACGGCGGTTTCGCTGAGACCCCAGGAGGCGTAGATGCGGCCGTTGGTGCGGCTGACGGCGCGTTTGTCGTGCAGGTTGAGGCGCGCGGCGATCTGTTCGTTGGTCATGCCCTGAGCGACCAGTTCGGCTACGCGCAGTTCGTTAGGTTCTAGTAGGGCGCGTGGGGATTGCTCGTCGAGGTCGCGCACCTCTTGCACGCGGTCTTCGATTTCGGGATCGACGAGGCTGCGCCCGTTGATGGCGTCGCGCAATAGAGGAACGAGCATTCCAGGCAGCAGGTAGTTGCTTTTGCGTACATAAGCATAGTGCGTCAGAATGCCGGAGGCGCGAAACTCGCGGTAGTAGTCGTCGTCGTCCTGGATGGAGTAGAAGACTACGGGCATACGGGGGCGTTCGCGGCGGATGGCGATGGCCGCGCCCACGCCGCTCAAGGCTTTGCGCCCGGCCTGTGGGTCCTGCAATTGCACGTCCATCAGGATTACATCGACATCCAGTTCCAACGCCCGTGCCAGGGCTTCGCGGCCCGTCGCGGCCTCGCCCAGCACCTGCACGGCTCCCGTCGCCTGCAAGCCTTCGCGTAAGGCTTTGCGCAGCGGCCCATGATCGTCCACCAGCAATAATTTCATCGTTTGCATAGCATTCATAACGCAGCGCCCACCAGTAATACGCCTGCATCCTTCATAGATTTATGGAAAGTGTACCCTAGTATAGCAGGTTTGGGTGCAGGGAGATAGATTTTGAGGCACTTGCTGATGTGTCGCGGGATCAATTTTACTGTACATTCCGCGCTGTCGCAGGATGTAGTAGTGGGTAAAAATTGATGGTCCAGCCTACCCCAAATGCCTGTGGCACCAATATCCGCGCAGTATCCTTATTCCAGAAAGTGGCGCGGATGCGTTCGACAGTTGGCAGACGAAAGTCATAGGGAATACGACCTGCTATGCTGCCATGCCAGGTTCGTTCCCCAGGCGGCAGGCGCAGTTGATCTCTAACAGCTAGCGTTACAAGTAATCCGATCAATGCACCCCACATGATGTTCCCTGGTTTTGAGGTCTTTTTGCGACTCATAATTTCCCACTCCTTTCAGGAATACACTCATCTAAATTAAGACACTGGCAACGTATGCCTTCTTCCAAAACGCGCTTCATGCCTTGCGCTCTGGCAATCAGAACTTCGAGTTCGCTCAGTTTCTGTTCGGCCAGCGTTCGCCAGCGCACTCCCAGAGGCGCGTTTTCATCGAAACCAGAAACAAGCGTCTGAATTTCGGCCATTGAAAACCCCGCCTGTTGAGCAAGCTGAATGAAAGCCAACTGCTGGAAGACACGCGGGGAATAGCGGCGATGTCCGCCATACACTCTTTCAGGTTGGGGCAATACACCTATGTCTTCATAATAGCGGATGGCCGAGGTGCGCAGTCCGGCGCGTTGCGCGACTTCGCCAATCGTTAGTTTCAGTTCGTTCAAATTCGCTATGCTCCCCTCTTGACTTCAAGCTCACTTGAAATTGTACACTCATTTTTGAGGGGGCGCAAGTGGCGTTCCCTCTATAGAAGCGTAGACACGCTCATAAAGAAAGAGGTGTTTTATCATGCCTGATACTGATATTCAAGAGGAGGCACAGTCAGTCCCATTGGCCTGCTTGCTCACTGGCGAGGATCTAAAGGCGCGCGGTGAGGTCGTTCAACCGCTCATGGCCTCGTACCAGAAGTTGCAGGAGCTTGAAGACGGCTACGCCTTCCAGTTTCCGGGGGAGCCGGAATGGATACAAAAAGTGGTAACGTTCGTAGCCGAGGAAAGAGCATGTTGTCCTTTCTTTACCTTTGAACTACGCTATGAGCCGAACCTGGGGCCAATCTGGCTGAGCCTGCGCGGAAGCGCGGAAATAAAAGCTTTATTGCGGGATCAATGGCTCGTTAAGCTCTAAATCCCTGTGTGAATCATAGTGAAATACTCTGACATGTATCGGGTCCGAGGGCGACCGCAAGGGTCCCCTCCCAACCCAACACCACCCCCGCCCTTACAATGACTACTACTGTGTCAAACTTCAAGGAACTATTTTTGCTGTCATTCTTCGCTGCGCTCAGAATCTCCCGCCGGCTTGGGATTCTTCGCTGCGCTCAGAATGACAGATGAGAAGGCTCTTGGAAGCTTGACAGACTACTAC
>JBOGTO010000426.1:0-2366 GCA_050695155.1 Ktedonobacteraceae bacterium | reverse complement strand
CCCTCGTCCCTTGCCCCCGCCCTGGTAAGCTCTTGCGCATCTTCGATGGTGTCGATGTCCAGCGACAGACCGCGACTTGCATAGAGATTGCTGCTCAATCCGCGTCGCCGGGCTGCCTCCAGGTGGCGTTTCAGGCTGTTGACACCAAACAGATATGGAATCACAAGCGGCGGTCGCGCCAGCATTGCATTGGTGCCAGTTCCGTCCAGCGAGGGCGCGAGTACCACATCAAAACGTGTAGACTGTTCAACCATCACGTCGATGTCATCCGGTGTGAGCAGGGGCAGATCGGCGGAGATGGTTAAAAGCGCGTCCGCGCCCTCTCTCAACTCGCGCAAAGCGGCCATATGGAGCGCGGGATTATGCCCGCTGCGCTCCTCAAATAATGCCCTGGCTCCCCAGATACGCGCTTTTTCCAGCACACGCAGGTCGGGACTGACGACGCTCACAAGCTCAAATTCCTGGCTGGCGCACAATGTTTGTACGACATGCCGCAACATATCTAACGCCAGCGTTTCGCGCTGGTATTGTGTGAGATGCGGCGCGAGGCGGCTCTTGGCCTCGCTCAAGGATTTGACAGGGATGATGGCCCGGTAGGTTATGCCTTCCATATTGCTCATGTTAATACTCTATGCCTGCGGCATCCAGGACTTTACACGCCAGGGCAGCTTTGCTGGTTGCATCTCGCATAATCGTATTGGTAGCGACAGCCGGTATGCCGAGGTCTTCGACTCGTTCCAGCAGGTGCGCGTCCTGTTCGTCAATCACCATCACGTCCAGAAAATCGCGGTAGCAACGCGCCACGCCCACCGCCGAGACCTCCATACCCAGTCCGCTCATCAATTTATCAGCTGGCCCCTTGATAGGCGCGCCACCCACGATAGGACTGACAGCTATCACCATACCGCTTGCCTCGTGTAGCACATCGTGAACGCCCGGCACTGCTAAGATACTGCCGATGCTGACGATGGGATTACTGGGCGCTATCAGGATGGCTTCCGCGTCTTTAAGCGCGTCGAGTACGCCAGGCGCTGGCTTCGCTTCGCTCGCACCCACAAATACTACGTCCTGTACTTCATCAGAACAGCGTCGTTTGACCATATATTCCTCAAAATGGAGGAGACCAGCCGGGGTTTTAATGTGCGTCTGTACGGGCTGGTCGCTCATCGGCAAGATTTGCATACCCAGGCCAAAATGCTGGCGCAGTTCGTCTGTGACTTCACTAAGCGTCTTGCCTTCGCGCAACAGCTTCGTGCGGTGTATATGTGTTGCGAGGTCCCGATCACCCAGCATGAACCAGTCTTCTTCTCCATAAGCCGTCAACTGTTGCATGGTATTGTATGTATCGTTGCGGATGCCCCAACCATGCGCCTCGTCAACCATGCCGGAGAGCGTATACATCACGATATCCAGGTCGGGCGAGACATGCAGCCCATAGAAATCGCGGTCATCGCCCGTATTGACTATGACGGTCAGGCGTTCCTGTGGCACAACCTGCACCAATCCCTGTAAGAAACGCGCAGCGCCTACGCCGCCCGCAAGCACAACAATCATGTTTTATTATCCTCAACCTCAATTCATATATCAGTCAAAACGTGCTATCAGGTTGCTCAAAGGCAGCCGCGCGCGTCGCTTTGGGTCAGCCGCCGCGTACCCCACTGTAATCATAGCCTGGGGTATCAGGTGGGTGTCCAGTTCAAGCGCATTGACGACGACTTCCGGGCAAAAGAGCGGCGCGCACATCCAGCCCGCGTCTAATCCCAGGTCATAGGCCATCAAAAGCATATTTTGAATGGCCGCGCCGATGCTCTGGATAGCCATAGTGGTTTCATCGGCCTGCCGCCGCTCGTCGGGATAGCGATCCAACTCTTCCAGGTACAGGCAGGGAATAATAATCACGGGAGCCTTTAAGATGCGCTGGCGCGACTTCTCCAGGCGTATGTTGACGATCTCGCTCTCCTGGCCGTCCATTTCCAGGTTGCGCTGCCACGTCTCGCCCATGCGGTCCGCCAGCAGTGTTTTCAGTTCCGCGCGCGTCAAAACGACAAATCGCCAGGGCTGCCGACCATGCGGGGAGGGAGCCCAGCGCGCCGCCTCCAGCATCTGCTCTATCAGAGCGCGTTCAACCGCTCGATCCTGAAACTGGCGCACACTGCGCCGACCTTGCAGCAATGTTGCCAGCGTATCTGCGCGTGCCGGAAGCGTCACCGCTCGCTGCTTAGAATGTGTTGTCATGTTTTACAATAATACCTTCTTCCAGTAGCGAGGCCCACATGAACTTTAGCTTTAAAAATAAGCACCGTATCCACCCGTAGGGGCGGGGGAGGCGGATGGGATGGGAGGGGACCCTTGTGGTCGCCCGCCCG
>JBOGTO010000425.1:0-1946 GCA_050695155.1 Ktedonobacteraceae bacterium | reverse complement strand
CTTCAGAACATCACGGTGAGCATACCGTTAGGCTTGCTGGTCGCCGTGACAGGTGTATCCGGCTCTGGAAAATCCTCGCTGGTCTTCGACATCCTCGATCGCGCCATGCGCCAGCGCCTGTATGGTGCTAGCGACGCCCCCGGTGAACACGACGCTATCGAAGGCTACGACTATCTCGATAAGATCATCACCATTGACCAGGAACACATCGGGCGCATCCCGCGCTCGAATGCCGCGACCTATTCCGATACGTTTACCCCGATCCGTGAAGCATTTGCGGCTACTCCTGAGGCTCGCCGCCGGGGATTATCCGCCCGGCACTTCTCGTTCAACGTGCCGGGTGGGCGCTGCGAGCGTTGCGAAGGAGTCGGCATCCTGACCGTCAAAATGCAACTCCTGCCTGATGTAGAAGTGCGCTGTCCGGCCTGCCACGGACGCCGTTTCACCCGCGAGACGCTGGCAGTGCGTTACCGCGAGCATGACATTTCCCAGGTGCTTGATCTGACCATCGAGGATGCCCTTGCCCTGTTCAAAGATGTTCCCGCCGCCTTCTCCCGCCTCCGGGTGCTATCCGACGTTGGCCTGGGCTATCTCCAGCTTGGGCAACCCGCTACCACGCTTTCAGGCGGCGAAGCCCAGCGCGTCAAGCTGGCGAAGGAACTGGGCCGCCGTGTCACCGGTCGCACGCTGTATCTACTCGACGAACCTACCACCGGCCTGCACCTGGCCGATACCGCCCGTTTGCTGGGAGTACTCCAGCGCCTCGTCGATGCAGGCAATACCGTGATGGTCGTAGAACATAACCTGGAATTGGTAAAGGCAGCCGATTGGGTCATCGACCTGGGACCGGAAGGTGGCGCGGCGGGTGGCAAACTGATCGCTCAGGGAACTCCCGAACAGATAGCCCAGTCCCCCGCTTCATACACCGGCCAGAGCTTGCGGGAAGTATTAGGGCGTCACCAACAAAGAGCGCGATGAAGCCTGGCAACGCATCAAAAAAGCAGCTCAACGGTTTGATGTTGAGCTGCAAGAGAAGGACTGGCGCGAACTCTTCACGCGCAACGGTCGCGCGCTTCCCAAAGACTAGCCGCGCATGTGAGATTCGTACATTTGTGATTGCTGCTGCGCCATTGGAGCAGCGTAGAACTGCTCTGGCTGCGGCCTCACAGTGTGAGTTTCGCCGGAACCCAGCATGGCGCGTGCTATCTCTCCCGATACGAGCGCCAGACCATTGAGCGTGGCGCGTGTCGCAAACCACAGGGCAAGTCCGACCGGGACACCGATGAACGACCTGGCGAACATCACAGCGTCAAACTGCGTGCCAATCTCAATAAAATTGGGGATAATGACGCCGTTAGAATGGATACCATTTTTGAGCAAGATCACATTCACCAGCAAGCTTATCAGGTAAGCCAGGGGCAGCCCCGTGACAGCTATGGAAACGATGGGCAGCGTCAAAGCTAGCGTGAACGAGATGATACCCAGCGGCAGTTTCAGCATCATGTAAATCATACTCGTCCAGGTTGAGGGATCGCGCAGCACGTTTGCAAAGTGCCGCCAAAAGCTTTGCCTGGGTGCCTCTTGACTATAACCCTCGTGCGGAAAAGAGACATGCAGCAGGCTGCTAGCCAATCTGCGCTCAATAGTTGCCATGCCGCGCACCATGAGCAGCGTTACGAACAGAATAGGCAGGCCAATCCAGATGACCAGCGTTCCCACGCCAAGCGCAAGTCCGGTTACTATCAGGATGAAGTAGCACAAACCCAGTGGGAACGAGAGCAAAAGGTAAGCAATATTTCCAGCAGTAGTATTTTTTTTCGTTGTTTGAAGTTGCATTTCCATCATTTTTCTTTCTTCATAATATTGAGAGCATTCAGCTCGCCCTTTTTCCTGGCCCTCAGCGCCTACGGCGCTTCGTGAAGGTTTGGTGTGAGAGGTGCTGGTAG
>JBOGTO010000424.1:0-22215 GCA_050695155.1 Ktedonobacteraceae bacterium | reverse complement strand
CCGCAGGCCACATCGCGCACATCACTCTCTATTATCTGTTCTGGTGAAAGAAAAGGGCCTGAATTTACCATTGTTTGATGACTGCTTCGACTAACTGGGTATTGGATGGGGTTTTTTCTATGAGGCGCAGTACCTGCTCTGTGATTTCGCGTTTGGGCAAATCAGCTACTTTACGCCGCATCAAGGCCATTGCTTTCTGTTCTTGTTCGGAAAGCAGGCGTTCCTCGTGGCGCGTGCTGGACGCGGCGAGGTCGATGGCGGGGAAGATGCGGCGATCAGCCAGTTCGCGCGAGAGGCGGATTTCCAGGTTGCCCGTCCCCTTAAACTCTTCGTACACGACTTCATCGAGGCGGCTGCCCGTCTCAACCAGGCAACTGGCAACGATGGTCAAGCTGCCGCCCTCCTCGATGGCGCGCGCCGCGCCGAAGACGCGCCTGCCAACCTCTAAGGCACGGGCGTCGATGCCGCCTGAAAGCGTGCGACTTCCTCCGCGCTGGTTGCGCGGGCCGTCCCACATATCACTGCTCAGGTTGTGGGCGCGCGCCAGCCGTGTCAGCGAGTCGAGCAGGATAACCACATCACGGCCTTGCTCTACTTGAACTTTGGCGTCGTGCATGGCCTGTTCAGCGATACGCCCATGTTTTGCCAACTGTTGATCGAAACTGGAAGCATAGAGCTTGACATTCGGCCCCTGCACCTCTGTACGCCACTCGGTCACTTCTTCGGGGCGTTCATCGACGAGGCACAGAAATAATAGCGCATCGGGGAAATTCTTGAGGATGGCTGCCGCCGTTTGCCGCAAAATAGTGGTTTTGCCCGCCTGCGGGGGCGCAACGATCAACGCGCGCTGCCCAAAGCCCAGCGGCACAAACAGGTCGATGAGGCGCGGAGCAAGCGGTGCGGAACCAGTCTCCAGTGTAATACGGCGATTCGGGTGAATAGCAGTCAATTTTTCAAACGGAATACGTGCTGTTGCCAATCTTGCAGATCCTTTAGCTGAACGATTCGATGATTTGATAAGGAGAATGTATATGATGGTAGTGTATCACACCTTATCAAGGTGCTACGATAAAAACAATATGAGAGAATGTGAATAGCCTGAAATCTCTTCAGGCCTAAACCTCCATAGCAACCTTATCGAGTCGAGGATCGTGTTTCTTCATGAAAGGCAGCAATAATTTACTCCTCGTATATGTCTGCCCTTCACTTTTCAATATCTCTTCGAGAAGCATACTAAGATTTTTAAGAAATGATTGCTTTGAAGCGGTATTTTTTACAATTGTTATGCGCCCTTTATGAAAAGAATGCCCTGATTTAAGATGCGTAGGTAGAATCTGCTTTTGATAATAATCCCTGATGATATGCTCAGAGACAAAATGGTCATCTTCACTATGTGGATGAGCAACTCGATCGCATACTCTTTGAAGACAGACATTTAAGCCTGATTCAATGAACAAAATATAGGAGTCCTGTAAGAATGTGGACGAGAATATTTGCAACGCTCTATCATAATTATCGCGAGCAAATTCAATTACCACCACTTCGTCAACCTGACTATACCTTTTACGTACTTGCTTCTCTAGTTCTCTTAATACCTCATCGAGAACACTAAAATCCACTACGTCAAACCCACCATGTTCAGTTGCACGGAACCTCCGCTTACTCTGAGTTGAAGGGAATAATTGCTCTCTGTGAAACATTTCCCGTAATATATCGTAATCATTCAAATGAACCGCGGACCACCCAACAGAGCAAGCGAGCTTTTCGATGTGACGGAAGGCAGTTGATTTTCCACAGCCTGGGCGGCCTAATAAAAACACTTTAATCATGAAGAGTCCCCGCTGTATTGAGTAGTGCGGCTGAACTCCATCCTGCAACGTCTACACGACTTTCAAGATCAGATAATATGCTATATCTGGTAAGAAATCTGGACACAATCAGCCTTACTTTTATAATAACACGTATTCAAAACAATTTGGTTTCGAAAAACGTACGAAAATGGTTGAGATAACCAGGTATTGGTTAAGTTTTCTACGGAATAGGTGAAGTTTGTTGGTATTTCCCACAGGAGGTTATTCCGGCCCAACCGCTACTTTTTCTGATCCCTTGACGAAACCCAGCGTACAAAAGCGACCAGATCATAATCCCACGTAAAAACGGCATCTCCACCCTCCATCTGCCCTCTTTTAAGGCTCTCATCAAGATTGGAAAGGATCTGATCCCTTGCCTCAACGACAGGAGCCGCGGTTGGATGTTTCTGTAAGATTTCCTTTAGTTTACTGTACTGGTAGCTTGAAACTCCTAATCGAACAGATACTCCTGGCAATTCTAGCATATCTTCGCGGCTCATTGGCCTGCCCATTATAACACGTCGCGCATCGATGCGATAATCCCCTCCCAAGAGGGTATAGAGTGTCTGGGCAAGATTACGCGCCTCATCCAGAGGCATACCAACCAGCTTCATATAGAAACTGTCCGCATTAACATGATACAATTTTTGATATTCAGGATTCGAGAGTAATCGCAGTTGTCCTCGAATGCGTAGTCCAACTTCCCGGCTAAGATTTCTGGCAACTTGATCTCCATATTTCGCGGCAAGACTCCCTTGATTATCAATATCCACAACAATGAAAGAGATTGCTTCGTTTGGTTTAATGGATGGATCAGGTCTGCTATCTGGCTCAATATCATTCCGCGTCTGAATTGTCTTCAGGAACGTTTCCAGATCGTTAATAAAATCATCCTCCGAAAGAAATTCACGGAATGCGAGATCAACCATTCCAGGATTATTTATCAAATTAGCCAGTCTCCCAACTACCTGCTGGCGGGCCTGATAGGTCGCAAGCAACTCTTCAATCATCCGCGTCATCAAACGCAAGGCACGTTGATCTGCCTGTGAGAAAGCATCAACTTCATCGGAAGCAATATAGAGCGCAGCCACGGCCATGCCATTCTCGCCCGCAACGGGAATCGCGATTGCAGAGCGCGTTGACTCCTCCGTTTCACGATTAGGCAGGATTTGATCGCTTATGGGAATATCTGGACGATAAATTACATGACCACTTTGATAGGCGCGGAATGACAAGCCCGGATAGTTTTTAGACAAAACGATAGTATTCCACCGCGCAGGTGTCTGTTCGCTGTGCACGCGCGCCTCCAGGTTGCGTTGCTGTATTGGTAGAGTACCATCTTGCGGCAAAAGCAGACCGCAGAAACGCCATCGATCCATATTATTTGCTGTTTTACCACCCAGCTCTACCACCCTGTTCATCAGATCATTCAGAGTTCGATCTGCCACATCAGGACCACGCGCGAAATCCGCTACCTGATAGACGAAGTCGCGCATACCGTAATCGAAGCATGGTAGCCAATCATTTATATGGTAATGTAGGACCGTTAAGAATCGCTGTACAGATTGAACCAGTCGAGCGGAAAGGAACAATGACCTGGTTCTACGCTGCACAATGATCAAAGGGGTCAAGGGAGATGACTCGACACCGGGCGCTCTAAATTGCTCAACACGAAAATCGCTGGAGTACTCAAATGATGGTGAGGTATCAAAAAACGAATAGAAAGCACGATTGAGAGGCAACCACCCGATCAAGGATGGACCAGCTCGTCCTACGCTTGCGGCATCGGTTATTTCATCGTATTCTAGTTTGCGCAATGGCAGGATCATTCCGACAATCGTATCAGGTATATCCTCGCAGATTAAAAGTAAAGATAAACGCATCACCTGGGAAACAAAGTATCTCCAAAAATTATCCCGCTCAGCTTGCTCTACACGCTGGTCTATTGGTTGCTTTTCAGCCTTGCCAATCAAACCCTTTTGCACTGATAAAGAGCTTCCCTCTGCAGGTCTAATAACATTCCAGATAGCATCGATATTTTCGGGAATATCGCCGGGGGAGAATTTGGCGTCGAGCAGTTCGCGGATGATCGCCAGCTTGTCTAGCTCTGAGAGCGGATATAAGCGCTGGCCGCCTGCGGATTTAGTGGGGGTAAGTCTATTCTTGACTTCCCAGTCTCTGAGCTGGTTTTCGGTAAAGTCAAATAAGCTGGCAGCGCGCCCAATCGTGACCGTAGTTTCTGATCGCGCCCGCTCAATATTCTTCAGAATGCGATTCTGAGCATCCCTATCCTGAAGATGCTGTTTGATACCCTGAAGGCTCTTATCATCCATCTACTTGTCGCTCTCCTGAGATAAAATGTACGTTATGTCTATAACATTACATGATTATCTCTGATTTCTTCCAGTATACCCAGATTTTCTAACAATTACAAGACGTTCCAGGTTCTAAATTAGTATCACTTCTTATTACCCTCTTTTATAAACAAGAGCGAATTTATCATCTGCCATAAATAACCCAAGAGAATATAGAAGATACTTCATATTTATAAACGCGCTTCCCTCACTTTTTTAACGGGAAATTATGAGATATATTCAGGTACTTATACTTCAGGTAAACAATTGTTATGGATTAGCACTTGACTAACATGAGATTACTTGTTATCATTGTATCAAATCGTACCTTGATAAATCAAATTATATCACAGTAAGTCAGGTTGTCAAGTTTTCTCAGTATTGCAATCCCTTCCTGTTGCTCGATGATGAGCATATTTATTTTTTCGCTGGTCTACCGGCTTTAAGAAGAAGTCAATGGGGCAATTACAACGAGGTAATGCCCGGACATACTCAGACAGTTTTGAAGGGAGATCGCTATGTCAGGCTATGGTTTCAAAGATGAAGAGTGGGAGAACCTGTATCCCCTCTTACATGCCCGGATTGCTCGCTGGGTATGTACCTCACGCAGTCCATCGTGGGCGCGCCAACGCCATGAAATCATCGAAGATATCGTGGGGGAAGCGATTGTCAGAATTGTCGCTTATGCGAAGCGAGCGGAGTGCGGGAAAGCGCGTGTGATTGATTCGCTCGAGAAGATCAGTGCAGTAACCGCCTATCATTGTTATGTAGATGCGCTCCGACGCGATCGGAATGTGATGCCGCTCATACAAAACGCTCTGGAGCCGGGTGAATATGTCATCAGAGGGTTTGACGTAGACCCATCAGAACTGGCTATCGAGAACATCTATTACGAACTGCTCTTTATACAAGCAGCTAGCTGGATAGCCTGTTTGCCTGACAAACAGCGCACCGCCCTGCTGATAGATCTGGCGAACAGGATGTTCTTCGATCCATTCCGATCAACGCCCCTACAAATAGCCCTGGCATCCGTCGGGATCGAGATGCGTGACTATAAGAAGCCGCTGCCGGATGATAAGCAGGCGCGCGCCAGACACGCGGCGCATCTGAGCCTGGCCTATAAACGCCTGGCATTGCTGGCCTATATGCAACGCTACACACTTGTCGCATAAGGAACAGAGGAAGGCGAGGACGGGCGCAAGGTTTCCTCGCCCTCGCGTCCTAAAAGTTTCGCAAAGAAAGGGCTTGAACGGGCAATAAGCGCTGCATATTTGTCTCGTTCAGAGCAATCTCGATTATCTCTTCCTGCTCACCCAGCATATCGATCTCGATGCACCATGCCACAGGCTCTCCCTGAGAGCTAACGGCGCGGGTGGTGATCCACCTTTTATAATATGGACCCGGTGTTGCGATGCCAAATACCAGTTCCGCTAACGACGCAATGCGCGAGGAAAGGCGCGGCACGGCGCTCCACGCCATGAGAAAATAACGCTGCGTGTCCGTTAATGCTGAAAACGGCTGGTTCCAGAGCGATTCCATCAGCTCAGCAGCATTCTCTAAACGGGCAAACGGGCGATGCGTTTCTCTGGCAGCGTGAAAATGCAGCAAAGGATTATCCTTGAATACGGCGAACGGAATCAGTGGGGAAGCCAGATATGGAATATCAGCACGAATATAAACAATGCGTGGCGACCAGCACGGCGCGAGCGCGTCCGTTTCCTGTTGAGCATCGTTTTCTTCTTTACTATGTTCAGCCGATGAAGATGAAGTGACCTGCATCGAAATGTGTCCCTTTCTGAAATACTATCTCTTCTTGCATCATCGACAAAATTTCGGACGGCCTTAGCGTTTTTGACGAGAGCAAATATCGAACACAACCTGTGTGCTACAATAGAATGCAGATTTCGCTGCTTCCCTGTATTCAGAAGGACAATCTATGCGCACCTTTGCTCAGATGTATCTCCCCATATTGCAGTCTTACCAGGCAGAACTGCTCTCCCGCCTACAACTGCTTATCAACATCGACTCAGGGACGGGACAACACGAGGGCGTAGCACAGATCATGGCATACTTGCAAAGCTGGCTGAGCGAGTTGGGCTTTGCGGTTTCGCTGCATCCATCGGGCCAGTACGGGCCAAACCTGCTAGCTCGCAGGCAAGGCAACGGGCATATGCGCCTGCTGGTGGTGGGACATGTTGATACGGTGTATGCGCGAGGAGCGGCAACAACACAGCCATTTCAGATACGCGACGAGCTGGCATCTGGCCCAGGTGTGATCGATATGAAATCCGGCGTATTAATGGGCATGTACGCGATCAAGGCGCTCATCGACACAAATTTTGAGGAATATGGTGAGATCACACTTTTGTTTAATAATGATGAGGAAGTAGGTTCTCCCGGCAGCGCGTCCCTTTTCCGAGAGATCGCGCCGCGCATCGATGCCGCTCTGGTACTCGAGCCATCGCGCTCAACCGAGGTAATCACGCGGGCGCGCAAAGGCGCTGATAAATATATGCTGGAAGTGGCGGGTGTGCCTGCTCATTCGGGAGCGGAGCCGCACCGGGGACGCTCGGCAGTGATCGAACTGGCGTATAAAATGATTGCTATTCATCAACTGAACAGCATGTTCCCAGGTGTTACCTTTAATGTGACGCGCATTAGCAGCAGCGAACCACTCAACGTGGTGCCAGACGCCGCACGATGTCATATTTCGGTACGCGCCTTTGATGAACATACCCTAAATCTGGCGTGCGAAACGCTCGAGCAGATTGCTGCTGGCAAAAGCGTTCCCGGCACGCATACGCGACTGACGCGCACGCGCGGTCGCGCGCCCTACACGGCAACGCCTGAGATACTGCAACTGGTTGAACTGGCGCAACAGGAGGGCCAGGCGCTGGGCCTCACCATCGTGGCTGAAAGTAAGGGTGGTGTCTCCGATGCCAACTTGCTGGTTGGAGCAGGCGTTCCCACGCTCGACAGCCTGGGACCGGCAGGCGGCGGAATGCATGACCTGAACCGCGAATATTTGCGTATCAACTCATTACCTGTACGCGGCGCATTACTGGCAGGCTTGCTCCATACACTTAGCCTGTCAGAATGGACAGGCAAAGACCCGACACTTGAACAGTGACAAAGAATGTGTAGACCGTGTACACTATAGAGAAGACGATATATCGGTATTTACAATAAGCCTTTATTCAGGAGTATAAAATTATATGGCATTTCATGGCATGAGAGGCGGGATGTCCTCTTATCTTGAAGAACAGAAGAAACGAGGCCGCAAGACCGATGCGCGTACGCTACGGCGTGTCGCGTCGTCGTTTAGCCCTTACAAATTACAGGTCGTACTCGTCCTTATCGCCATCATCCTCACGACCGTTCTGGGGCTGGTCAACCCGCTCATGATCCGGTTTGTGTTTGATGACGCTATTGGCAAACGCAACTTGAATCTGCTGATCATCCTGGTGGGCATCATGTTCATTATGCCGGTTATCACGGGTATTATCGGCGTTGGACAAACCTACCTCAATAATGTGGTCGGGCAGCGCGTGATGCGCGACTTCCGCAATAAGCTCTATGATCATTTACAGAGCATGTCGCTGCGCTTCTTCACCTCGACGCGTACGGGCGAGATTCAATCGCGCCTGTCAAACGACGTGGGCGGCGTGCAGAGCGTTGTTACCGATACTGCTACCAGCGTCGTTTCCAATATCTCGACGGCTATCAGCACGATAGTAGCAATGGCGATTATCAGCCCGCTGCTGACACTGATCTCGCTCGGCCTGCTCCCCATCTTTCTCTACATCACCTATAAAGTAGGCAATGTGAGGCGCAGCACCAGCAAACAGACGCAGCAAAGCCTGGCCGCGCTGACCGCCATGATGCAGGAAACGCTTTCAGTTAGCGGCATCCTGCTGACGAAAACCTTTGCGCGCCAGAAGTACGCGCAGGATAAATTCGAGGCTGAGAACCAGACGCTGACCGATTTGGAAGTGCGACAGCAAATGATTGGTCGCTGGTTCTTCATGTTTATCGGCACTTTCTTCTCGATCACTCCGGCGGTGGTCTATCTGGTGGCAGGCTTGCAAATCATTAATAGTCCCGTGAACCCGGCCATCACGCTGGGCGGCATCGTAGCTTTTACCACGCTGCAAAGCCGTCTCTTCTTCCCCATCGGGCAACTGCTCAGTGTGCAAGTAGAAATTCAGGGCGCGTTAGCCTTGTTTGATCGCATTTTCGAGTACCTGGACATGCCCATCGAGATCAAGGACGCACCCAACGCGCAGCATCTCGATCCCAACAAGGCGCGCGGCGAGATCACTTTCAACGATGTCTCCTTTACCTACAAACGCGATGACGCAGCCGCGCCGGGCGGCTTACTGTCCGCGGAGCAAGAAGACAACGGAGAGAAGCCAGCCAAACGTATTGTTTCGCCTGAACCAGTCGCCTTTTCGGAAGAGTTTGAATCGCGCACAACCCTCAACCACATCTCATTTGACATTCAACCCGGTCAACTGGCCGCTCTGGTCGGACCGAGCGGCGCTGGCAAAACCACCATCACCTACCTGGTGCCGCGCCTGTACGACGCCGATAGTGGCGCGGTCGAGATCGACGGCCATAACGTCAAAGACCTCGCGTTGGACTCGCTGGGCGGGATCATCGGCGTCGTCACGCAGGAAACCTACCTCTTCAATGCACCGGTGCGCGAAAACCTGATGTACGCGCGCGACAACGCCACCGAGGAGGAGATGATCGCGGCGGCAAAGGCGGCGGCCATCCATGACCGCATCATGGAACTGGACGACGGCTACGATACTATCGTGGGCGAGCGTGGCTACAAGCTCTCCGGCGGCGAGAAGCAGCGCATCGCCATCGCGCGCGTGATCCTCAAGAACCCGCGCATCCTGATCCTGGACGAGGCCACCAGCGCCCTCGACACACATTCGGAACGCCTCATCCAGGCGGCGCTCGAGCCATTGATGAAGAATCGCACCACATTGGCGATTGCGCACCGCCTCTCAACCATCCTGGCGGCTGACATCATCCTGGTCGTAGACAAAGGCGAAATTGTCGAGCGCGGCACCCACGACGAACTGATGGAGATAGACGGCCTCTACGCGCGGTTGTATAAAGAGCAGTTCTCGCGCGAAGTATCGGCAGAGATTGTAGCGTAATGTTGTAGGGACGCGATATATCGCGTCCCTACAACATTACGCTATGCGGCAGTTGTTCCCCGTGACGCCCACAAGGGGCGTCACTACATGTGGGATAGGCCCCTCCCCGCGTGAGAGGCACAATGGGTTGGGAGGCAAGGGCTATCATACATGTAGGAATGCCCCTTGTGGGTATCCCGCTTCGCTATTAAAAAACGCTGGATAGAGAAGCCAATTACTCGCCCAACTCCGCGCGGCGCTCTCCCAATTTCCCCAATCGTTCTTCCTGCGCAGCCAGTTTCGCGCGCTCTTGCTCGACCACTTCGGGTTTGGCTCTGGTGACGAAGGACTCATTCGCTAGCTTGCCCTGGATACGGGCGATTTCCTGCCGCGCCTGGGCGATCTCTTTGTCGAGGCGCTGTAGTTCCTTGCCGAGATCGAGCATACCCGCCAGGGGCAGGTAGATTTCGATAGAACCGGCCAGCAGGCTCATGGCTTGCTCCGGTTTCTGCGCGAGTTGCGCGTGCAACTGCGGACGTTCGGTGTGAGCCAGAAACTCGATGAGTGGGGCCTGCGCTTCCAGCATGGGCAGGTAGTCGCCCGTCGCTATGATGACGGGTACGCGGCGGGCAGGTTCCACGTTCATCTGGTTGCGCGCGTCGCGGATGCGCGTAATGGCCTCCTGCAACAGGCCAAAGTGCTGCTCAGCTTCGTCATCGATGGCCGCGCTATTGACCTGCGGCCAGGGCGCGACGATCAGAGCGGAGGCGGGCCAGCGCGCGGTGTCCGGTTCGCATACGCGATACAGGTGTTGCCACACCTCCTCAGTGACGAACGGCATGAACGGGTGCAGCAGGCGCATAGACTGGTCGAGTACGGCGCGCAGGATACCCGCCGTCGAGCGCCTGCTTTGCTCGTCGCCCTGCATCTGCACTTTGGCGATTTCCACGTACCAGTCACAGTAATCCGACCAGAAAAACTCGTTGATCTGGCGACCAGCTTCGCCAAGTTGGAAGTCCTCGATCAGGCGCGTCACGTCGCCCGTAAGTTTCGCCAGGCGGCTGAGTATCCAGCGATCCGCCAGCGTGATTGGCTGCGTCGCTTCGATGGCGGGAATGCCGCCGCCAATGCCAGCAGTGGTCATCAGTACGAAGCGCGAGGCATTCCAGATTTTGTTGGCAAAGTTGCGGTTTCCTACAATACGCTCAGGCACCAGCTTCGAGTCGTTGCCGGGCGTGCTGCTCGTCGCCAGCGTGAAGCGCAGCGCGTCGGTGCCGTACTGATCCATGATGGGAAGAGGATCGATCGCGTTGTTCTTCGACTTGCTCATCTTCTCGCCCTTCGCATCCCGCACAAGACCATGCAGGTAGACGGTATGGAACGGCTGGGTACCCAGGAAGTGTATCCCGGCCATCGCCATACGCACCACCCAGAAGAAGATGATGTCGTAGCTCGTCTCCATCACCGAGGTAGGATAGTAACGCTGCAGGTCAGGCGTGTTTTCGGGCCAGCCCAGCGTGCTGAACGGCCACAGCCACGAACTGAACCACGTATCAAGCACGTCCTCATCCTGATGAATGTCCGTGCTGTCGCAATGCGAGCAGTTGGTGATATCCACGCGGCTGGCGGTCATCTGGCCGCAATTGTCGCAATACCACACAGGGATGCGATGCCCCCACCACAGTTGGCGCGAGATACACCAGTCGTGAATGTTTTCCAACCAGTCCGTGTAGACCTTTGTGAAACGTTCCGGCACGAACTTCATGCGGCCATAGTTGACCGCGCCCAGAGCTGGTGTCGCCAGCGGGGTCATCTTGACGAACCACTGCTTCGAGATGAGCGGTTCGACAATGGTATTTGAGCGGTCACACAGGCCCAGCGGCACGGTATACTCCTCGATCTTCACGATCAGGCCGAGCTGTTGCAACTCTTCCACCAGGTTTTTGCGCGCCTCGAAGCGGTCCTGCCCGGCGTAGTGTCCGGCCTCCTCCGTCATTTTGGCGTCGAAGCCGATCACCTGCACGCGCGGCAGGTTGTGGCGCATCCCGATCTCGAAATCGGTCGGGTCGTGCGCTGGCGTCACCTTTACCGCGCCCGTGCCAAAGCTGGCATCCACGGCTTCATCAGCGATAATAGGAATTTCGCGCCCGATGACCGGCAGGATAGCCACGCGCCCCACCATGTCTTTGTAGCGCGCATCGTGCGGGTTGACGGCCACGCCGGTATCGCCCAGGATGGTTTCCGGGCGCGTGGTCGCCACGCTGATATACTGCGTTTCCTGCTCGCCCTCCAAAGGTTTGAGCGGGTAACGCACGTAAGTCAGCGTTCCCGGCGTATCGACATGGTTCACCTCCAGGTCGGAGATGGCGCTCATGCAAAACGGACACCAGTTGATGATACGCTCGCCGCGATAGATCAGCCCTTCCTCATACAGGCGCACAAACACTTCGCGCACGGCTTTCGACAGCCCTTCGTCCAGCGTGAAGCGTTCGCGCGACCAGTCGCAGGACGCGCCCAGGCGACGATGCTGGTCCTGAATGCGGCTCTTATACTGGCGCACCCACTGCCAGACGCGCTCGATAAAAGCTTCGCGCCCGATGGCGTGGCGGTCGGTTCCCTCTTGCATCAGCAAACGCTCCACCACGTTCTGCGTGGCAATGCCGGCATGATCTTCGCCGGGGACCCACAGCGTATCGTCGCCTTTCATGCGATGGTAGCGAATCAAAATGTCTTCAACAGTGGACGTAATGGCGTGGCCGAGGTGCAGCGCGCCCGTCACATTTGGCGGCGGCATACTGATGACAAAGGTGGGCTTGCTCCTGTCCCCACTTGGCTTAAAGTAACCGCCCTCTTCCCAGAAACGATACCACTTGCCCTCGACGGCCTGCGGCTCATACGTTTTCGGCAACGATGCGATAAGCTCTTTTTCGTATTCGATCATAACCCCGTTCCTCCTGCAAAAATCCAATCAATCGATGTAATATAAAAAGCCCTTCCCCGTCAAGGACGAGAAAGGGCATAATCTACTCGTGGTACCACCTTGTTTCAATCAACATCGCATAGTGCAGATATTGATCCTCAAGCCGCGCGTTAAGGGGCGCACCCATACCGGTCAGGGCAGACTCACAGGCGACATTCAGCGCATCTGTTCCGAGGAAGACTTGCAGCCGGGTCGATCTTCCATCTCTAACGGAGTGTCGCGCCTACTCCTCCCGTTCAACGTCATGTATGCAATTGTGTTGCCTATACTGTAACCAGTTTTGGGCAGGTTGTCAAGCGGTTTTTGGGAGTGTTTGTTGTATGGCCCAGGAGAGTCGTCTCAGGTCGATGCCGCGTTGTTGTATCACCTCCTCTATCAATTCATCGGTTGCTTGCTGGTCTGGAATCTTAAGTGCTGAGGCGTCTCTCCCGGAAAGAATGACCTGGCGAACCATGCCTTCAACATGTCCATGCACCTGCCAGCCGGGCCAGCGACGAGCAAGCGCCTCCAGGTAGCGTGGGTCAAGTGTCTCGTTATGCCAGACCCAGATGGTTTGTGTCGTTTCATCTACAGATGCGCCTTCATCAGGTTCCTGTTCACTGCCTTCTCTGGGAAGTGACGCTGTCGGCTGTGTGAGCATTATGGTCAATAGCCGTGGGCCGAGGGAGAGAATCTGGTAAGGAGCAGCAGAGAAAGGAAGTTTGCCATGCTCGTCAAGAAGCCGGTGTACACCAGCAAAGAAGAAATAATCTCTTACATCGCCAGTGTCCCAACGAATGGTGAGTAATGTCCCAGGGCTTCCTGCTTTTAGCGATCCCAGCAATTGTGCCTCAGTTACCGTCGCCCCGTCACCCACTAAAAAGGCGGTATCGTCGAATTCATCTTCCAACACCCGCGAGAACTTCCCGCCAATACCGCGCACCAGGTCGGTCATACCAAACGTCGCCCAATTGATTGACCACCCCGGCCAGAGCAAAGGCAATGCCGCCAGGAGTGGACGACGCAGATATGGGTGAACGGCAATAGAGTCTCCTCCCCAAAAAAGCGCATCATGGGCATCAACATCGAGAAGGATAGCACCCTCGATCCAGACCTTCTCCAGCAGCCCTTTAGTCGATTCGAATTCGCGGATAGAAGCTAACGTTGCCTCTGGCCCAGACGCGATGACAGCAGGAATAGTCAGCGCGCCCCAGCGCGAGTAAAAGATGTATAGCTGTTCATCTTCAATGAGTATGTAATGCGCTCGATTTCCCATAATATGTCCCTCGAGGAAAACCTGGTCTTCGTAGACCCCCTCTTAATCAAGAATAAGCAGGATTATCACGATCCATTATATACGCTTCTTAGCTCTGCTTATTTTCTGTATCTTTACGAATTGATCTCAGTATTCCTCTTTCATCTTTTTCGGGCAGGTATGGAAAAAATCCTCCTCATCCTCATCTGCAATAAAATACGCTTTATAAGGTAAGTAATCTGTTTGGTCTACAATTACATGCCCACAGAGGCAGCGCAGCTTAGACATTGTTATCCCTTCTGCCAACACTTAAAGATCAGCATTGGAATTGACCTCGCTTAACCGATTGGATCAGGCTGGCTTTCCCCAGTTAGTTACTCTATCTTCTAACACTTCGTCATACTCAAGCGTGACCTCTATACCCCAGGCCACAATAAAAAATTTGCGCACTTCTCTCTCTAAGGGGGTACGGTACAGGGACATATCTTCCTCGATGCAATACACCTTTGCGCGGTATTCCTCCGCTTTGTCGTCCTCGCCCGCTATCACGTACACCTTCTCGGCCTCCTCTTTGGTGGCCACCCGCCAGATGAAACAGTTGTTAAAAGATGGAGCACAAGAAATATAGACAGTTTCTCTGAACCGGATATGCACGAAGTAGTCGGGATACCCTCTATGGCCGTACAGACGCAGCGTAGGATAAGGATAGATCAAACCTTTCTCTATTTCCCCTACATGGAATTCATACATGCCCAGCGCATTTACATCCGTAATATCGGAAGATTTCCTGGTTTTCTCCATATTCCTGTTCCTCTTCACTGAGGTCGCAAATGTGCGTCCAATACATATGAGCTTTTTTAAGCGGTTGGCTAGCAAGGAACTATTACATCAATTTGACCGCGATAATCAGCCAGGATTCACAGTTTACTTTGTGAAAGCGAGAGAGTCATAATGGCTGCCCCCAACCAGCAACCGTGTCTTCAAAACTCTCGTCATATTTAAGTGTAATCTCCAAGCCCCTGGCTACAATAAAAAATTTTCGTGCATCTCTTTGTAAGGGCTGATATAGAGGGGGAACATACCCAGAAATATCCTCCTCAATGCAATACACCTTTGCACGACCTTCGTCTGCTATCATGTACATCTCCTCAGCCTCTTCTCTGGTTGCCATTCGCCAAATGAAGCCATACTCGAAAGAAGGCGAGCAAGCAATGTAAACGGTTTCTAAAAATCGGATATCTATGAGGTAGCTAGCGTATCCTTGAATACCATATATAAGCAGCGTAGGGAAGGGATAAGTGGGATCATTTTCTATCCCTTCCATACGGAAACCATACACACCCAGTCCATTCACATCGGAAATATCGGAAGATTTCCTGATTTTTTCCATATTTCTGCTCCTCACAATCCATTTGCGTTCGTATTGAAGTTCTCCTTGTTTCAAAGCCAGGCTATGTCGAAGTAATACTATCACCATAGAAGATATCACATCGGAAATGCCACCAATCAATGCTACCCAGAGAGAAGTCTCTGAGCTTCAAAATAGGCTTCTCTCAATGTTTTCCCCTCTCTAATTTTTAATTGCCCTTGAAAGAATTCTGGATTATCTTAATGCGAACCTATCAAGGCGCAATGAATGCATCGAAGTATGTATCTATAGGGTCTTCCATAGGCATATGGGTACCGTCAGCCACATTCGGGTCGTATTGACCTTTCGGACTCACCATGCGACCGCCACCAGGCACATTTCTCCAGTCAGTTTCCTGTTCAGGATGCCACTTTCCAGAACTGTCCATATAGAATCCACCTTCGCCGTTCCCAGAACTATAGAGGCGGAAAGTCCAGCCGTTAGCAGCATTTGAATCAGGGAAGTTCTTCACCGCATTCATATCCGGGCCGTGCATCCTCAAGATGTATTTATATGTACCGTCTGTCCATGTCCATTGTTGTCCAAATAAGGCTCCATCCTTATTTGGAATCCAGGGCCTTTCTGTTGCACTTTGAGGAATACGCGCCATTATTTGTTCGTAGGATGCTCCTTCTAGACCATTGAAGCTATCATCAAATGGCCTTTCATTCCATCCGCCACAATTATGTACGATCCATTCTCCCACGCCAACCGTGTAGGTGTGATCCCGTGCAACTTCAAGGTTATACATCGTCATTGCGCCAGGAATGACCTTCAATACCATAATGGTGCCAATGCTACCATTCGCGCTGACGACATGCATCCCTACACGAAGTTGAGAGACAGGTATAAACCCTTTTTCTAAGGTAAGGAACGGATGCTTCTTGTTGGTATGCACCACCTCACTGGTTTTCTGGGCTACCTTGCCATGTTGAGCAGGAATCGTAGACGCAATGGTCACATCTACAAGGTCGTTATCATGGTTGATCCAGACATGGACAATGGGTTGGAGTTCCATTTTGTGCGTCTTTGTATTATAGGCCCAAACGCGCTCACCTGGATGCAATGAGCCGATAGATTTTTCTCCTTGAGATGTTGCAACCTTCGTCGTAGGAGTGAAGCTCAAGAGGCCACAGGGAGTGACATCCCCAGTGGGGGTAGTGAAATTCGTCCAGAAATTCGACAAGAAAGCAAATATCCCGCTTCCAACTTGTTGGACCATTCCCCCTACAGTATTACTTGTGCCGGCATTAGGATTATCTCCGCTATATGCGGCTTCTTGTTTTTCCGTGAAGGTATCGATAGAGAAGCCATTCGTGGTGCGGAAAAATTGACCATTCACTGTATAGCCGTTTCCTCCGCCATCATTGACGATCGTCATTATAGTATTATGGTCGGGCATCAAATAACCAATGGCTCCTCCCTGCTGGGACAGTGGAATACTTGTTCCTATGTAATGCCCCGATGGGTCGCTATACGTCTCCGGGTTGCCATTGACATAGCCATACGGGTTCATCCCCTGCGCATTACTTTGCGCTGTATCAGCCGAAAGGAACACTCCTACCACCGGGTCGTAGTAGCGCGCCCCATAGTAATCCAACCCGGTCAGCGCATCATTATATTGCCCGGTAAAGCCTTTGGCCGTATTGATTGCCCCTGCCAGGTAACGCGCTGTTCCGCTGACTCCGTAGGGGCCGAAGAGTTGGTTGCCTTTGATGGCGGCGGTGCTGGCAGTGTTGCTGAAGGCCGAGACGATGCTGCCCAGCGCGTCGGTCAGATAGAAGATGGTGTTAGTGCCATCGAACGAGCCGATCAGCCTGCCGCCCAGGAAGTAGTAGTACAGGTTGCCGGTGCTGGCACCCACGCTGGTGTAGGTATGCTCTTCCAGCCCGAAGGCATAGGTGGTGATGGTCGTCGTGGGGCCGCTTGAAGGGCCGGAGGTGCTGCGACGCAACACGCGGTTGCCACTGGCATCGTAGACGTACTGCTCCTGCTGCGTCTGGCCGCTCGCGTTGGAAGACCAGTTCGTCATGCGGTCGAGCTTGTCGTAGTTCATGGTGTCCGTGACGCTGCTGGTGGTGCGCGAGGTCACGTTGCCAAAGGAATCATAACTGCTGGTGTAGACCGCTCCGCTCAGGTTGGAACAGGGTGTGCCAATGGGATAGAGGCCCGTCAGTTCATGTGGCTGGCTGTTGCAATACAGGTACAGGTAATTGCCACTGCCTGCCAGTGGGCCTTGCGCAAGCTGGCCCAGGTTGGTGTAGACAAAACTATTGCCATAAGCCGCGATGCTGCCCGAAACGGCGGGTGTGCCGTTGCCGGTGCAGGAGGGAGTGCCGGTGTTGCCTGCCCACACCAGCCGGTTCTGCTCGTCGTAACAAAACACCTGCGTCTCGCTGCCGCCCGAATTGCTGACGCCCGGCACGGCAGCCTGTGTTGTGACCAGTTTGGTCAGGTTGCTGGCCGCATCATAGGTCAGGTTCTGTGTGAAGGTATTCCCGCTCGAGCCACTGCCCGCCTGCCAGGTGGCGGTGGCCGAAGTGACGCGCAGGTTCTTGTCGTAGTTGAAGTGATCGTCCAGCAGCGAGCCATTCGTACTGGTCTTGAAGTCGATATCGGTTACTTCCGCGTGTACCCCATAGCTGTAGTTGGCAAGATTAGCCGCTCCGCTAGTTTTGCCGGTACCGTTCAACCAACCATTGGTGCTATTGTAAACGGGGTAGGTGGTATAGCCTGTGACGCCGTTGGCGCTGGTTTGCGTCTGGGTCAACTGATTGGCATCGTTATAGGTGTTCTGCACCTGGTATGCCGGCAGCGCCGTTGTGACATTCCAACTGCCCGGCAGGTTGCCGATGGTCATCTGCTCCGCCAGGAGTTGCCCGCGTATGTCGTGTTCGAACAATTCGGTAGTAGTCGCGCTGGTACTATCCGGGAAGATGGTCAGCGCAACGCTCTGCGTGAGTTGCCCCTTGGGATAGTCAGTTGTACCCGAAACGGTCAGCTTATTCGTGTCGTAGGTATTCTGCACGAGGTGATTGCCGCCCGTGCAGATGCCCGTGGGACTGGACGACGGGTACGCATCCTGCACGCAGCCCAGGCGTCCCAACAGGTCGTAGACATAGCCAATGGTACGCGAGCCGACGGCATCCACGATCACCCGGCCGTCGGGGTCGAAGGTGTAGGCATGATTGCCACGATCGGGATCGTTGACATTCGTGGCCCGGCCCAGATCGTCATAACCTGTCGTCGTCGTGATGGTCTTCGATGTTGCCAGGTCTTCGACCGCTAGGGAGGTTGGCTTGTCCAGCGCATTATACAGCAGGGTTTGCAATTTAGTGCCGGTGAGGGTCCCTCCATAGGTGCCGCTCTCGTTGAGCATGTAGGTAGTGCGCCCCAGTGCATCCTGGTAACTGACCGTGACATGGCTGTCAGCATCAACGGCGGTAGCAGTAAGTTCATAGTTGGTGTCATTCACACCAGGAATACTATTGGCCTGACCCAGGCCATAATTAAGGCAGGAAGTGTAAGTATAGGTGTTCCCCAGATAGGTTGAGCAATGAGTGCCATCGCTACCCGTACCCAGGCTTTGATCTTGCACAGCGATCGCGCGCCCCAGCGCATCGTAGAAGGTTGCTGTGCCATAGACTGGATTCCCCAGGCGATCAGTGACACCGTTGGGGTCGATCCAGCCACTGCCATGCGTGACCTCAAACGGATTGCTCTTCCAGACAGAGTGGTTCTGGTCATTATAAGTGGTAATCACTATTGTATCATAGGTACCCGGCCCTGGCGTGCGCGTCTCTACCGCGCGACCCTGCGCATCATAGAAGGTGCTGGTCTTGACGGTATTGTACAGGTAAGAGTTCGTATCTACCTCGAAGCAGGGCAGAGTGCTGCTACTCGTACAGGAGGTAGCGGTGCTGGACTGGTTGGTGTAGTTAGTAGTATCTGGCGAAGTCAGGTCCTGCACTGTGCGGTTGCCGCTGCTATCGTAGCTATAGGTGTAGGCGTTGGTCAGCCCGTTAGGGTCAACAGTGCTGGTCAGCAATGATCCCTGAGTCGGGTCATACGTCAAGTTAGTGGTGAAATTGAAGGCATCAGTCTGACTGGTAGTTTGGGCAAAGAAGGAATCATAGCTGGCACAGGTGGTATAGGTTGATTGCGACCAACCTACCCCTTTGGCTGCGCCCGTCGGCAGTATGACGCCGCAGCCTTTGCCACCATAGAGCGAGGGGAGATCCGCGCCTACGCCATCAACAGTTGCCAGGGCGTTCCCGTACTGATCGTAGGCGTTATAGTTCGTAATGACGCTCGAACTGTTACAGCCATTGGTGTAGGTCTGCGTCGTAGTCGGCCAGCCCGCCGTAGGCAGCGTATTGCCGGTGTTCTCATCGTAGATAATATTCTGGCATTGCCAGATATGGCCGCTGTGATCGTCAATCTCGCTGTGTGTCGCTTTGTTTACCGTGTAGTAGACCCAGTTTCCTTGAGACGATGGATTGTTGTAGGTATAGCTCCACTTTTTGGTGATGGGATAGAGAATGGTGCTGGCATTGCTCGGCTGCAGGTTGGAGCCGCTGATCTGATCCTGCGTAAGGTTATGATAGCCGCCTGTAAGCCACGACCCGTTATAGTCGTCGTAGGTATAGTTGTGCGTAAGAGTCGGCGCACTGGCATTGTTAGTTAATTCAAAATCAGTGGTAGTCGTTCCTGCCAGGGCCACTTCGCAAGAGTAATAGATGGGAGATGAAGAGGGCGTGCCGTTCGTACAGGCACCTATATCCGTCGCGTAGGTATCTTTGGTCTCTATGAGAGGGTTGGCGTTGTTAGCGTTGTCGCCCTGGTAGATGTCTTCTTGATAAAGAACACCGCCCAGGAAGTTGTTATAGTTGGTGAGAAGAGTATTCCATCCGTCTGTACTGTAGTAGCTATCTATCGTCAGATCTTTCGCCGGGCTGGTGATTAAGACCTGCGCAAAGCCCTGGTACTCGGCATGATAGTAGTCCTGCCAGTCTTTATCAGTCGTCGGAGGCAACCAGTTATCACCTACACATTCTGACTCTATCCCGTTCTGATCAGGCTCACACCAGCTGTATTTCCCACCCCAAATGCCTGTGAATGCCAGTCCATACTTATAGCTTACCACTGCTGGTGCCTGGTTACTTGCATCGAAGCCTTTAGATTGAAGCTGAGTCACCACCTGCTCTTCCCAGGCATGATCGTCATAGGGCGCATAAAGACCGGTACATTGCAAACTAGCCTGGCTGTTTACATGATTGGGGCAGTAAAACGGGTCAAAGCGATCATCGGTTCCGCCCTGGTAATTTGTATCAGTCGGCGTGCCATGCGCATTGTTATAGGCTCCTGCATAAGTGATGGAGACTCCTTCATTCGTTCCGCTATTGGCATACGATGTGAGATAGTCCCAACTTGTGATTACATGATACGTCTTACCCCCCACTATCTGGCCCGAGTCAGAGTAAGTATCCTGCAAGCTGGTATATCCGAAAGAAGTGGCAAACAGGCTATGCTGCTGAGGTTGACCATTGACGTATTGATAGACCGAGGGGGTAATTTGCGTCAGCACATGCTCACCGGCGCAGTAGCCAGACAAGCCAGTGGTATCAATGCAATTGGTGGTGGTATAGGGTGTATCATTATAGACAAAATCATAACGATAGGCTTTGTAGCCTGTCGAATCAGTACCGACGTAGCTGGTCAGGGACGTCAGGGTCAGCGTGTTTAAAACCGTGGGCGCGGCAAAATGGGAGCCGCTCGGCAACTCTTGTTCCGGGTCATCGCAGCGCATATTGCTGGGATGACCGCCCGGCTGTGTCCCACTTGAGCAGTTATAGTTGGTGCCGTAGGCATACGCATCCGCCCAACTCCCGTTGGCAGTAGGAGCCAGATAGTGGAAATCGACGGTGCCAACGGTGACAGATAGAGTTCCTTCATCACTGCTCAGCCCATAAGTGACCTGCTCCATAGTTGCAGCGCGGATGGTGACATTTCCATGAGAATCTGTCGTACTATCTTGCACGTAATTGACCAGCATGAGGCGATAAGTACCTGCGTTCTGACCCTCGTTAGGCGCGATAATTTTGTTTACATCCCATTCATAATCATGCTGGTTACCGCTGCTATCTTTCCAGTATTGCAGCGAAGTGTTAGAAATGTTCTTGTTGGTACAGCCCAGTTCATAGTATGTTCCCGATTTGTCCCAAACATGGAAGCAGGTGCCGTTGGTACCCGGATTAATCTGCTGAATGCGCAAGTAGGAGACATGCTCAGTTGCAAAAAAACCTGCTGTCGCTGTTGGGATGAGGCGGTCTCCCACCCCGGCTACGTCATTCAAAAAATAATAGGTCGAGCCATCGGGGTAGTTTTCGACACTGATCGAGCCGAGCGAGAGGCTCCAGCCGTCACCCATGTCTCCAGCAGGCGAGGTCAGGCTGTGCCGTTCATTGGGGCCGCTACTGGAGTAAACGAGCGCAAGCTGCGGCGCGAACCCATTGGGGCCTGGCGCAACTTGCAAGGGATAGCTGTAGGTGTACTGGCCGGAGTTACCCTGTACCGACGCGAGGTGTAGAGCGGATGGAGCCTGATCGGTGGGAGTGGCAATGCCAAATTTAATTATGTTCGAATCAAGTACAGAACTCTGCCCGGTCAGTGTATGAGCCGCCGGATCGTTTTTCAAAGGAATGCTAAGATTCGCAGTGGACGTATGCGCTTTCTGAGCCGCTGCCATAAGCCCCGGCCACGTCATAAGCAGGTGGCTCGCATCTATACCCAGGACATTCAGTTCTGCCGGTTGATAGTGATAGATAAAGGTAATGGGAGTGCGCAGCAGAATACCATTGACCACATTGCCATGACTATCCAGCAGTTGCAACTGGTAGGTTCCCAATTCATCAAGCCATCCTACAAAATGTCCAGAGACCTGAGTGAAATGTAGTGTCAGACTACCCTGTGGGGCAACACCGCTAGCAGTCGTTGCCTTTGTGAGATCAAACGTCCCTGGCTGGATCACGATTTCCAGGCGTCCATCACTGCCAGACAGATCAAGCGACTTTGCAGAAGAGCCTGCTGTCTGGTAGGCGGTATCCAGCGACATTGAAATAGGCTTCATGGTAGGCGGTTCAGCACTGGGTGGTAGCTTAGAGTAATCGGTGAATGGTCCTTTGGATGGCTTGAGACGCGAGGGACCTTTCGTTGGAAGAACGGCGGGACCATGAT
>JBOGTO010000423.1:0-6307 GCA_050695155.1 Ktedonobacteraceae bacterium | reverse complement strand
TAGAGGCGACCCTGGCGGTCGCCTTCCTCAAACTCTCGGCGCGACTTATAAATCGTCCTGTCAGGAATGAGGATGGCGTGTGCGCCATCCTCATTCCTGACAAACCGCTCTGGTTTCCAGCAGTTTACATGTTTGGCATTTCGGGAACCGTGACGGTGTCAGGCTTGGCGTGTAAATGAATGCCGGTCATGCCTGTATGGCCGGCTTCTTCGGTGATGGAGACAACGATCACGCTGACGTTATCTTCACCGCCGCCATCGAGCGCGGCCTGGATCAGGTTCTTGCCGATTTGTGTCGGGCTGGGAGTTGATGAACTTACCACGCGCTGGATTTCGGGGTCGCGCACCATGTCCCATAGTCCATCGGAACATAGCAGGAGCTTATCGTTGGCCTGCAACGGTTGAATAAAAGCGTCTACTTCCACGCCGGGCTTTTCGCCCAGGCTGCGATAAATCTGGTTGCGTTTGGGGTGCGTATAAATATCGTCGGGTTTGATGATGCCAGCATCCACCAGGCTCGCAACCACCGAATGGTCGTGCGTAATCTGGCGAAGACCCTCCGGCTCGCGGTACAAGTAGGTGCGACTATCACCCACGTTAGCAACATAGGCGGTAGAGCCGACGACCAGCGCGGCGGTCATGGTTGTTCCCATATCGGCATGATCCTGCAAATTACGCTGGTGTACGGCCAGATTGGCCTGTTGCACGCCCTCCATCAACAGTTTTTTATAGCCCTCGTCATCCAGGCCATTTTCCGTTGAAATGCGCGGCAGCATGAAATCGATGATATTTTGAATAGCTGTACGGCTGGCATCCTGTCCGTTGGCATGACCGCCCATACCGTCCGCCACGACAAACAGGCCAAATTGTTGCGGCTGTGAATTATGCGTGCGCTCGCCCTGCATAGCAAAAAGACTATCTTCGTTAGGCTTATGCTTGCGCTTAATGCCAGGGTTAGTTTCCGTGATAACTGCCAGACCCAGATTGCGCCCCTGCAATTGCTGCACATTATACGGCATAGTGCGCTCCGATTCAGGAGACACACTGCCCAGGCTACCGTTCTTGTTTGACATCTCCGTCGTTGGCACATCACTGATAGATATAGCCTGGGGTTGAGCGGGAGCCAGAATCGGTATCGTAGGCGACCCCGGAGGCGGCGGATAGCGACGCGCTTCAAGATCAGCAGGCGTGAAGATGTAGCGACAATTGGGGCAGAAGGTGGCCTGTTCATCTACCGGCGAGCCGCAATTCGGACAGTGCGTTTCAGAGGGAGCGGCATTCGGGTATTTGGCCGCTCCCGCATAAGGTTGAGGAGGCAGCGCAAACTGTTGCGGCTGTGGCTTCTCCATCCTTTCAACATTCTGCCGGGCCTTGTTGGCATCCGCTTCAAAACTTTCCAGTTCTTTTTTGCGTTCAATGCGCTTGCGTCCAAAGATGAGGCTGACCAGTACGAAGAGCAACACCAGCACCAACACCGCCGCGATCAGACCTATCACTAATAACCAGATCACCGGTATGCCTAAAAACGAAGACGCGCTGCTCTGTCCCTTGCCATCAGCAGACGAACCGCCCGTCGTACCATTCGTGGTCGGGATTTTCGCCTGCGCCTTGTTCACAAAAACGGCTGGAGCCTGAAAAGCCGGATTAAGAGCAGTAAGAGGTTTGAGCGTTTGCACCGCGCCTCGATAATTACCCTGCTCGTACTGCGTAATGCCGGCATCCCATTGCTCACTCAACGTATTGCTGTTCAATTTCTGGCTGAAGAGCGGTTCCTGTGGAAACGCCGATTGCTTCTCAAGATTCAACATATCAGTCATCGTGACAAGCGAGGTCGTATTAAAGAGTTGCGCCCCCGTAATCTTGCCATTGCTATCTATATAGGGCGTACCCGGCTCATTGACCGGCGCGCTGGCGGACACCGTCCCAGGGGCCGGGGTAGTCGCCGCGCTCCCCGGAGTCGCGGTATTCGCGCCAGCATTGAGAAATTGTTGGAAGGTGTTTGGGTCTGCATCTTTGGGTGAAGTGGGATGCAGACCATTACTATTCGTTAATCCAATCGAAGTGGGAGCAGGGAGACCCGTCGTATTGGCCCTCTCCACATCCACAAACGGCAAAGGATGGGCGGTGTGGAACGAAAATAGCACCGCGCCATTGACAGGCGTCAAAATAGATTCTACGGGACCGACAATATTAGTACCATTTACTACGTCATTGCATACACCCGTGCTACTACAGTTCAACTCGCCCAGTTGAGAAGAGGCAGGCTGGTTATTGGTAAACGCGTTGCTGGCAAATATCTTAATGGAAATCAGCTTATCGCCGGAAGCACAGGCATTCTTTGGCGAAGCATTGAGCAGCGACCCATCGGTCAGTACCCAGTTATTCTTCTCGGTTGTATCTTGAGCGGGCCAGCTTGCGATAATGGTTCCCAGCGCCGTACAAAAGACCGCCGGGGTTCCTTTTGCCGGAATATAGGTCAGCGAGAGGCGCACCACTGAGACCCCGGCCAGGTCTACGATCTGCGGCTGAGTAAACGGCGGAGGAGCAGTGATGCTCCTGCTCCTGGAAGCGGCCTGAGCCGTCGCGGGCAACAGCAACGGGAACATCAGCAACAGCGCGCCGAGCATGAAAAGGAAGGGCAAGCTCCTGCCCTTGCGCTTTGCAAGTATAAAACGATGCGTACTCATAATTCGCTTTTACTCCCTTAGATCGGGTCTACTGGTATTGTATGCTGGTGTTCGTTCAACCCCCTGCGCGGGGAGCGGGACCGCGCAAACGTTGTAACATGGCCTGCGCTGCCGCATTCCCTGGTGCCGCCTGGACGACATAGCCGCATTCACGCAAAGCATCGGCCAGTTTGCCTTCGCGTTCGTATACCTGGCTCAACATAAAGCGAGCATCGTGAAAGGCCGGATAGAGCGTCAGCACCTGCACGAATGAGCGTTCAGCCAGCGGCAACTGGTTCATACGCAAGGCTATCTGACCCAGATCAAAATATGGCTCGATCCTCTTAAAGTTGGGAGGAAGCAGGCGCACCGCCTCCTGGTATTCGTTCAAAGCCGCATCCAACTGATTGGTATTCTCATAACACTTCGCAAGACGCTGATGAGTTTCAAAGTCACCCGCGTTCAAGCGCAGCGACTGGGTATAGGGCTGTATGGCCTGCACTGGCACCTTGCGCAAGAACAGGAAAACATCACCCACCAGTTTATGCGTTTCAGCATCGTTCGAGTTGAGCTGCAATGAGCGATTGTACGCCTGGATCGCCATATCGGGCGAAGGTGGTTGGCGGCGCGCAAAGACCTGCCCGTAAATTTTATGTATCAGCGCGTTATTCGGCTCTAGCGTAATGGCCTGTTGCATGGCGGCAAAGGCAGGTTCAATACGCCCGGCCAGCAAATGATCTTGCGCGGCGCGGATCAGATTTCCGGCAGGCCCATTGGTGCCATTGCCAGATACCGGCGTATGTGGCGCGGCCAACTGCGTCGGCGCGAGGAGCGGAGCGGGCGGTTGAGCCGTGACAGGCGGCAGGTTGATGATGGCGCGTTCCATCTCCACCGCGCTGCTCCAGCGCATCCTGACATCGGATTCAAGCGCCTTCATGATTACTTTATCAAAGGCCACGGAAACATCCGGTCGCAACATACGCACGATGGGAAACGTGAAAAGCGTGGGCTTATTATTGGCCGGGTCGTGCTGCGTCAGCACACGATGGATGGTCGAGCCAAGCGCGTACAGGTCGCTGCGCGGCTCCGCGTTGCCCTGCATTTGTTCGGGCGGTGCGTAGCCGATGGTCATAATCACCGTTGACTGGCGTTGCGACTGGAACGTTCGCGCAATGCCGAAGTCGATCAATTTGATCTCATCGCGGCTTGTCACCATGATATTTGAGGGTTTGAGATCGCGGAAAATAATGGGCGGATTCTGGCTATGCAGGTAGGCCAGCACGCTGCATATCTGGCGCGCCCAGTTACGCGCGCGCGCCTCGGAGACGCCCCGCGCGCCATTGACGCCCGGCACATTGCCCTCTTTGGCGAAGACCTCCGCCAGCGTGCGGCCTTCGATAAAATCCATTACCAGGTAGTTTTTGCCATTCTGATCGAAGAAGTCGCGCACGCTCGGAATGCAGGGATGCTTCAGATCGAGCAGCAGCATGGCCTCGCGCCGGAACCACTCGATGGCCTGGGCGCGCTCGCCGTCGTTCTGGAAATCATCCAGCATTTCTTTGACGGCGCAAGGCCGGTTGAAGCGCTGGTCAGTCGCCAGGTAGACCGCGCCCATACCACCTGCCGCCACCGACCGCTCTATCTTATAGCGTCCAAACGAAAGCTCAGTCCCCGGCTGCAAGCGCCGTCCATTATGGCTGCTATGCCCCTTGCTATCTCCCTCTGAATTAGGAGTTGGCTGCGCAATGGCAGAAGCAGGTTGCTGCATACCGGCAATCGGCAGGGGAAATTCCGGGACATTCCCGCCGGGGCCGCTCTGGGGCGTGGCAGGTTTACTAAGAGATGCCGCGTTATTCGGATCAGATGGATAATTACTCGCCATTTTCTCTTACACCGCTTTTAATATAATTAAACGTTCCGCGTTGCGTCACTTCTACTCTCGACTATCATAACATACATACTGATGCCTGTAACCTTAGCTAGTTATTTCTGGCCGCATTATAACATAATCCCGCTCAGTTTTCAGTAAGCAAGATTACAGTTATGCCGCGACCAGCTTCACATTACACTACCCCGCCTATGCCGCATTACGCGCCAGCCTATCCGCCTCTTCCGCCGCCGCTACGTCGGACTTCATCCAGCGCGCGCCGAAGATACCAACCAGTCCGGCGATTACCAGAGCGGGAGTGCAGGTAATCAATAGCGCGTGACTGAGGTACTGGCCGGTGAGCAAGTGCTTGAAATCGAACGCTGCATTGGGGTCAAATGTCGCGGCAAGCTTGCCTACCAGGGTAGGCGCAAAAGCATCACCCAGCAGGTGCGCGATCAAGAGCGAGATGGCTACCGACGATGCGCGTAACGCCGATGGCACAACATCCTGTGTGGCAGCCGTGCTGGGGCCGGTGTAGATCGTCAGCAGCAGTGTTGTGAGTACAAAGAATACGGTGAACAACCCGAAACTACGGCTGGTGATGGCAACAGCAAAAGCGGGCGCGCTCAATAAGAAGCCAATGCCGCACACCAGCACGCGCGCGCCCTGGTGGTGGCGATTGAGCCAGTCCGCCATATACCCGCCAATAACAGTGCCTGCCAGTCCGGCCAGCACAATCACCGCGCCGGAAAAAAGGCCCGCGTTACCGGATGATAGCCCAAAAGTATCTACCTGTTGCAGGTAAGTCGGCAGAAAAACCACGTTGACGCCCAGCACGAAGAAGGCGAAAATCTGCATCACGATCAAAACCACCAGCGTTTTGATCTGGAGTAACGCGCCGAACTGAGACCATACCTTCGATGTCATGGGAAGCGTGTGAGGTGGTTCCTCGATCTCCGCCACCTCACCCAGTGTATAAGGATAGAGAGCTATCTCCTCTTCGTCAGCCTCGTTGCGGCGCGGCTCGCGCAACCTGAAAGCCGTAAACGCCAGGATCAGGCCGGGAATGCCGGTGAAGATGAAGGCCAGTCGCCAGCTTCCGGGAAAGATACCCGCGACCTCGCCGCCAATCACGAAGCCAAAGAGAATGCCGACCAGTTGCCCGACACTCCACCAGCTCATGACGCGCGAGCGTTTGCGGCGGCTGAAATAGTCGCTCATCAGCGCGGTGCCAGCCGGAAAATAGCCCGCTTCGCCAATGCCCAGCACCATACGAGACAGGAACAGGGTGGTGAAATTGGATGCCAGGGCGGTCAGAGCCGTCGCTATGCTCCAGACCGCGACACAGATCGCCACCACGTTTTTGCGTTTGGCGCGGTCAGCCCAGATGCCCAGAGGCACGGTTGCCAGGGTATAGACGACGAGAAACGCAGAGGCGATGTAGCCGATGCCATCATTACCAAAACCTAGCTCTCTGCCAACTACAGCGGCTGCGCCAGTTAGTACGTTGCGGTCGAGATAATTCAGGAAGCTGATCCCGAACATGACCGAGAAAACGTACATGGGGTATCTGCTACTCTTTGGCCTGGACCCCTCCAGGTCGGGCTTAGAAGACGATGAAAGATCACTCAAGAAAGCCTCCATCTTTGGGGTAATAAACGAGCAACGAGGCCGGGACTGCTACACCCCACTGTATCATAGTTTAGGGTCTATGAGAAGAGGGGAAAATCACGAGGGGAACATGGCGGTCACGCTTTGGGCATGGCGACCGC
>JBOGTO010000422.1:0-8670 GCA_050695155.1 Ktedonobacteraceae bacterium | reverse complement strand
GGCCCCCTCATTATCCCATTCGGGATCACAATTCATCGGATTACCAGGGAGTATATCTCATGACAGTGGGACTGGTCATCGTTTCGCATAGCGCCCAACTGGCAGAGGGGGTCGCCAAACTTGCCGGACAAATGTCCCAGGGTAAAACCCTCATCGCCCCTGCCGGTGGAACCCTCGACGATGTGCTAGGCACCTCTGTTGAGAGAATTGTCGCGGCCATCCAGTCCGTCGATGGGCCAGACGGCGTACTGGTGTTACTCGACCTGGGAAGCGCCATCTTATCAACCGAAATGGCACTTGAAATGCTGGACGAGCAGCAGAGGAGGCACACGCGCCTGAGTTTCGCTCCCCTGGTAGAGGGAGCGGTAACAGCCGCGCTCGAAGCCTCGCTGGGCCGCACATTGGCACAGGTACAGCAGGCGGCGGAAAACATAGCCAGCGCTGAACATCTCCAACTGCTCAAACCATTACATCAGGCAGAGGAGACACCGGCGCAAAACCTGGAGGCACCCGCAGAAAAAACGCCGACTGTGGAGGCAGGTCTTGAAGCTACACTCGTTTTGACCAATCCCAGCGGTTTACATGCCCGTCCCGCCAGCCTCTTTGTGCAGACTGCGCATCGCTTCGAGTCACACATTCGTGTAGCGGGTCATGGGCGAGAAAGCGACGCTGCCAGCATCATAGGCATCCTCTCGCTCGGACTGCGCCAGGGCGATACCCTCACTATTCACGCGAGCGGAACCGACGCAAAGACGGCCATCGAAGCATTAAGTACGCTAGTACAGGCAAATTTTTATGAAACACCACCCACCGGCGAAGCGCCAGTGACTATGCCGCCTGCTGAAACTGCTATAACCCCATCAGCCTCCGAGAACATTGCACAACAGCCTGGTACACCCTGGCAAGGGATTTCAACGTCACGGGGCGTCGCGCTGGGACAGGCGTTTCTCTTTACCTCAGCAGCAATCTCGCTCGATGCGGTAGAGCAGCATTCCATTTCAGCAGAGCAGGTCGCTTCTGAGCAGAAACGCCTGCGTGACGCGCTTGACGCTGCCGCGCAAGAACTCCGCGCGCTCGCTACTCGCCTTCAAAGCAGCATTGGTCAGTCCCACGCGGCCATATTTGATGCTCAGGCGCTGATGTTGCAAGATCCCGCCTTACTCGAATCTTCATCGCGCATCATTCAAACCGAACACGTTGACGCGACAACGGCTCTCGCTAAAGCAGGAGAGAGCTTCGCTGCAACCCTGGAGGCCCTCCCTGATCCCCTGCTAGCCGCTCGCGCCGCCGATATGCGCGATGCCATAAGCCGGGCCATCGCGCAAGCAGGGGGCAAGCTCGAGTCGAGCCACGCACTAAATGCGCTGCACCAACCATGTATCATCGTTGCCAGAGACTTGACACCATCCGACACCGCGCAACTACGTTCCGAGTTCGTGCTTGGCATAGGTACCGTGCAGGGCGGACCCACAGCCCATGCCGCCATTCTAGCGCGCGCGCTGGGCATTCCAGCTATGGCTGGTCTGCCCGAAGCAGCCTTGCAGGTCATCCACACAGGCGACGAACTGGCGCTGGACGCGGATAACGCCTTGCTCTATCAACATCCCGCGCCAGAGATACGCGACCCATTACTGCAACGCCTCGCGCAGCAACAGGCGCAACGGGCGGCGCTCAAATCCGCCGCGCAACGCGCGCAAACCCCGCTCAGTATAAACGGCAGGCACATACATTTGATGGCAAATATTGGCAGCGAAGCGGAGGCCGAGGCCGCGCGGCAGTGGGGCGCGCAAGGCATCGGGCTACTTCGCACGGAGTTCCTCTTCGCCAGAACACCCACCCTTCCAGGAGAAGAGGAACAACGTCAACTCTATACCAGAGTATTTCGCGCCTTCAATGGCGATGCTTCAAGTCAGCGCAAGCCTGTAGTTGTGCGCACGTTAGACGCGGGCGCTGATAAACCCATGCCAGCCCTCAAGGATATTCTTGGGCAAGCAGACGAAGCGAATCCCGCCCTGGGTTTGCGCGGTATTCGTATCCACCTGGCTCACCCCCACCTGCTCGAGCAACAAATCAGCGCTCTGCTGCTGGCGGCTGCCGATACAGGCACGCTCCTGCGCATCATGTTTCCCATGATAACCACCGTCGAAGAGTGGCAAGCAGCCCGCTCAATTTTTGATAGCGTTTCCGAGCGTCTGAAAGATCGCCTGCTGAACTTACCCGCGCCTGTTCCCACCGGCATTATGGTGGAAGTTCCGGCGACGGTTGTAATGGCGAAAGAACTGGCGGAACTGGTGGATTTCTTTAGCATTGGCGCTAATGACCTACTGCAATATACGCTGGCAAGCGACCGTACCAACGTGAGCGTTTCCGGCCTCTATAACGTTATGCAACCCGCGCTGCTGCGACAAATCCACCAGGTAGCCCTGGCCGCGCGACAGGCTGGCAAACCAGTAGCAGTCTGCGGGGAGATTGCCAGCGATGCGCGGCTCGCTCCCATACTGGTGGGACTGGGTGTAGATGAATTAAGCATGACACCTACCGCCTTGCCAGAGGTCAGGAACGCCATCCAGCGCGTTGCTCCACAGAAATTATCGGAGTTGATTGAAAGAATACTCCAGCTTACAACCGTTGCCGGGGTAGAAACAGCAATTGCAGAATTAGCGGGTTAGGAGTCTGAAAAAATGGCAGAAGCTCCCATTATTGATCTCGATATACGCGAATTAAGCTCTCATGAGCATCATATAACCATTTTTGCGCGTTTTGATACCCTTAATCCCGGCGAAACCTTGCGCCTTATCAATAACCACCATCCCCGACTGCTGCAATATCAATTTATCATCGAGCGTCCCGGCCTGTTTGAATGGGAGCCAGAACAACAGGGGCCGGAAATCTGGGTAATTCGTATCCGCAAAACAGCCACAGAGACATAATAGACACTTCACTCCTGTGTTACACATGGTATACTGTAGACATAACATTGTCTATTTGCTCTTCCGAGGTGACAACACATGACAACGGCGGTACGTTCCGAACCCCTTTTCCTCTCTACGCTGTCTGGTCGCTACTACTATGATCCCGCTATTTACGCATTGGAAATGGAGAAGATCTTCTCCAGTATGTGGGTATGCGTTGGACGCGCCGACGCCATTTCCAGAGCCGGGACATATCGAGTCGTGACGGTTGGGAACGAGAGCGTCATCGTCGTGCGCAATCGCGCAGGGGCGCTGAACGCCTTCCTCAACGTCTGCCGCCATCGCGGGGCGCGTTTATGCTCTGAACTGTCGGGACAACTAAAAGGCTCGATCCAGTGCCGTTATCACGCCTGGACATATGGACTCGATGGCCGCTTGCTCGGCGCGCCCAACGTCATGAGCCATGAGCAGTTTGACCGCGCCGCTTTCGGCCTGTTGCCGGTAGCTCTGGAGGTATGGGAAGGCTTTATCTACCTCAACCTCGCGGATAATCCGCCGCCGGTGGCCGACCAGTTGATGCCAGTAATCCTGGAACGCTTTGGCACCTATGAGCCGTTTGCCCGCTACGGCGTGGGAACATTGAAGGTGGGAGCAAGCATCACCTACGATTTACAGGCCAATTGGAAACTCATCCTGGAAAACTTCATGGAATGCTACCATTGCGGTCCCATGCATCCCGAATTATGCGATATGCTCCCCGGCTTCCGCACAGGCAAAGCTTACATAGGCGGAGATGCCGCGTCCCTGGCCGATGGCATCGAGGCGTTCAACATAACAGGCAAGGCCAGCCGCCCGCCTCTCAAAGGGCTGCTCCCCGAAGATACACGCAACTATTATGGCGAAGTGCTGCTGCCCAACGTCTTGATTAACCTGCTGGGCGATCATGTCGTCACGCACACCGTCTGGCCCCTCGCGCCCGACCGCTCGCTAGTAGTCTGCGACTGGCTCTTTGATGCCGACGTAATAGCACAATCAGATTTTGATCCACAAGACGCGGTAGAGCTGTTCGACATCGTGAACAAACAGGATTGGGAAGTGTGTGAGATGACGCAAAAAAGCATGGCCTCGCGCGCTTTCAAAAACGGCGGCGTCTACGTCCCCAACGAACGCCACATCCGCGCCTTCGCCGATTTTGTGCTGAACAGGCTTGATGCATAATTGAATGGTTGAGTCCCCACCCGGACGCCCACAAGGGGCGTCCCTACATGCCACGATACCCCTCGCCCCCGGCTTTGCCAGAGACGCGGCAGAGGGGAGGAAGGGTGGTATTCCCAGATGTAGGGATGCCCCTTGTGGGCATCCGGCCTTTATGTAGGGATGCCCATTGTGGGCATCCGGCCTTCGCCTCGAAACCATGTCGAAGATGCCTACGGATGGAGTTCAAGACTATCTACAGACCGGCGGCGTTTGCTCTTTTGCCTCATGAACAGGGATAGCGTGAGCGGCGCGAGCAATATCAAAATCGCATCGGCGCTGACGTTGAGATTGTCATTACCTGGAGCGTTGGCAGCAGCGCCGGGCTGATGAACATTAGTGAAGACGGATGCAACGTTAGGGAGAAAACCATTATTATCCTGCTTGAGCGGCCAGTAAACGATAGCGGCGCGTCCTATGATATTCTGGCGTGGCACGAAGCCCCAGTATCGTGAGTCGGAACTACGAATGCGGTCATCGCCCAGCACAAAATACATATTGGGAGGGACAACCTTGTTCTGAATAATTGAGCCGGAGTTATTACCCTGGTTGATTGCAGCCACATAGGTTTCATTCAACTTAACACCATCGACATAAACATTGATGCCATCAACAGTGATCCTGTCACCAGGCACACCGATGATGCGTTTCACATAATCCAGGGTAGGTTGGGGCGGGGCGATAAAGACGATCACGTCGCCGCGCTGCGGGGGGTGAAATAAATAGGTCCATTTATCCACCAGAATGAGTTCGCCATTATGCAGGCTCGGTTCCATGCTCGTGCCATCGACATTGAAGTTTTGTACGGCAAAGCGGATCACCAGAAACATGAGTACGGTAAGGACAATCGTTTCTATAACTTCACGCACCAGGCGAAAACGCTTCTCAAAATCTAACTCTGGATTCATGCAAATCCCCCACAAATTAATTCAAACAATATCATTATACGCTAACTCATGAGTAAAGGTTGCACTGCCATATGACCGCGTTAGGAAATAAAGGCTATGTATTTGTGTGTTGTAATATGTAATAATGTATCAGCGCGTCTTATTTATATGCCAGCCATAATTCATGTGCTGAATTTCAACGTCTTGACTTGTAATGTGTGATATAATCTTCAATATCGAACGTTTGTATCAAATCTGGTAGGGACGCGATTTTTCGTGTCTGCTACCGTTTTTATGATGGATGGTCTAGTTGTATGCCCCAGGATAAGATTGTAATACGCGGCGCCCGCGAACATAACCTCAAAAATATTGATGTCACTATTCCGCGCGATAAGCTGGTAGTGATTACGGGCCTTTCCGGGTCGGGCAAGAGCAGCCTGGCATTTGATACTATCTTTGCCGAGGGGCAACGTCGCTATGTAGAGTCGTTGTCAGCCTATGCTCGCCAGTTCTTAGATAAGATGGAGAAGCCCGATGTCGATCATATCGACGGACTCTCTCCTGCTATCTCTATCGACCAGAAGGGCGCAACCCATAACCCCCGCTCGACAGTCGGCACCGTGACCGAGATTTACGACTACATGCGCCTGATGTACGCGCGTGTTGGTCATCCGCACTGCCCCATTTGCGGGCGCGAATTGAGCCTGCAAACAGTGCAGCAGATCGTCGATTCGGTGCTCGATTTGCCAGAGGGGTCGCGCATTATGCTGCTCGCTCCTCTCGTACAGGGACGCAAGGGCGAATACAAGCAAATCTTCGAGGAGATGCGGCGCGCGGGTTATGTGCGTGTGCGTGTCGATGGCACCATTTACGACCTGAGTGATGAGATCGAACTGGATAAACAGAAAAAGCACACTATCGAAGTGGTCGTTGACCGCCTGGTCATTCGCGGAGAGCGCAAGACCGCCGCGCCCGATGCTGTCCGCCAACCTGGGAAAGTGGCCGAGCGTCCCGCGCTCTATGACGTAAATGCCACCTCAGATGGCGCTCATCCCCTTTCCGATGCATCCGAAAATACAGAGCAAACACAGGAACCTGATACATCGTTCCGGCAGCGCGTGACGGATTCGTTAGAGACGACGTTGAAGCTGGGCAACGGTGTCGTGCTGGTTTCCATTATCGGTGGCGAAGAAATTCTCTTCTCCGAAAAGCTCTCCTGCGTCTACGATGGCTTTAGCCTGCCTGAGATCGCGCCGCGCACTTTCAGCTTTAACAGCCCGCATGGCGCGTGTCCCACCTGCACTGGACTGGGAACGCAGCAGGAGATCGACGCGGAACTGATCGTCACTCATCCCGAACTGAGCCTGCTCGAAGGGGCGATTGCGCCCTGGAGCAAGGTGGTCAACGGCAGCCAGTGGCACGCCTCCATTCTGGAAGCGCTGGCGAAGAAGTTTAACTTTAGCCTGGAAACGCCCTGGCGCGATCTAAGCGCAGATCAAAAGAAAATAGTGCTGTATGGCACAGACGAACCGTTGTCGATACGCTACAAGCCGCAGCACGGCGGAACACGCACCTATACTATCACCTTCGAGGGCGTCATCCCCAACCTGGATCGCCGTTATAAGCAGACAGATAGCGAATGGGTGCATGAAGACATCGAGCAATATATGTCGGCGCGTATCTGCCCCGATTGTCACGGCGCGCGCTTGAAGCCAGAAGCGCTGGCGGTAACTGTAGGCGGCCATAACATCGTACAGGTTTCGCGCCTCTCGATTGTCAACGCGCAGCGTTTCTTTCAAGAGTTGGAGGGCCAGGAAGTTGCATCGTCTGCCCCCGGCGCTGCCGCGCGCGTGATTATTAACAATGGCAACAGCAAGAAGAAGAAAAATGGTACCGAGGCCGTAGTTTCGTTACCTGGAGACCCACTGAAGCCGATTGACCCACACGGCCCGATGGTTGATGTGACCCTGACCGCACGCGAGCGGCTGATTGCGCGACAGGTACTGAAAGAGATACGGGCGCGCCTGCAATTTCTGGTAGACGTGGGACTTGATTACCTGACGCTGGATAGAGCAGCCATGAGTCTTTCGGGCGGCGAAGCGCAGCGCATCCGCCTGGCAACCCAGATCGGCTCCGGCCTGATGGGCGTCCTGTACATTCTGGACGAGCCAAGTATCGGATTGCACCAGCGCGACAATGCGCGACTCATCAAAACATTGGTGCGCCTGCGCGACCTGGGCAATACGCTGCTGGTGGTCGAGCATGATGAAGACACCATGCGCGCCGCTGATTACATCATCGACATTGGCCCCGGCGCGGGCGAACATGGCGGCAAAGTGGTCGGCGAAGGCACTTACAAGGACATCATCGCCAGCCCCGAATCTATTACAGGCGAATACCTCTCGCGGCGCAAGTTTATCGCGCTGCCAGACAAGCGGCGCGCGGGCAGCGGGAAATCTCTGCTGATTAAGGGGGCGCGCGAGAATAACCTGAAAAACATTGATGTGGAGGTTCCGCTGGGCAAGTTTGTAGTTGTGACAGGCGTTTCTGGTTCTGGCAAGAGTACGCTTATTACGGACATTCTCTATCGCAAACTGGCGCATGTCGTCTACCGCGCGCACGCTAAGCCGGGGGCGCACGATACGATTGAGGGCATAGAACACCTGGATAAGGTCATCGACATCGACCAATCGCCTATCGGGCGCACGCCGCGCTCCAATCCCGCCACCTATACGACGGCTTTCACGGGCATCCGCGATCTCTTCGCGCAGGTGCCAGAGTCGCGTATTCGCGGCTACCAGCCGGGCCGTTTCTCATTCAACGTCAAAGGTGGACGCTGCGAAGCGTGTAAGGGCGAGGGCATCGTCAAGATCGAAATGAACTTCCTGCCCGATGTGTATGTACCATGCGAGGTCTGTAAGGGCAAACGTTACAACCGCGAGGCATTGGAGATCCATTACAAGGGCAAGAGCATTTCCGATGTGCTGGATATGACGGTGGAAGAGGCTACAGAATTCTTTGCCAATGTCCCTTCCATCTACAACAAGATGAAGACCCTCAACGATGTAGGTCTGGGCTACATGCGCCTGGGTCAACCGGCCACGACCCTGTCGGGCGGCGAAGCGCAGCGCGTCAAGCTGGCAACCGAACTGTCAAAACGAGCTACCGGACGCACCATGTATATCCTGGACGAGCCAACCACCGGTCTGCACTTCGCGGACGTAGATCGTCTACTAGAGGTGCTACAGCGACTGGTAGACGCGGGCAATTCGATCGTCGTGATCGAACATAACCTGGAAGTCATCAAAAGCGCCGACTGGCTGATCGACCTGGGACCCGAAGGCGGCGATGCCGGCGGCTACGTCATCGCAACAGGCACCCCCGAAGATGTAGCCGAGAACGAACAATCTTTCACCGGCTGGTTCCTAAAACGCATGTACCTTGAAGATGCAGCACTGGCAAGCGCCCGCCATTCAGACGAAATCACAATGGGGTGAAGATAAGCGAAGCGCGTCGATAATGAGGATGACCGCCTTGCAAGGCGGTCATCCTCATGTATCAGGGTGATTAAAAAGTTGAGGAAAGAGAGAAGGCGACCGCAAGGGTCGCCTCTACAA
>JBOGTO010000421.1:0-6412 GCA_050695155.1 Ktedonobacteraceae bacterium | reverse complement strand
CCCACCAGGACAAGCACAAGGCCCCCTCATCCACCCCACCCTGCCCCTTGTCCCTACAGGACGGAGATACATTCCCTTACCGATTTTGGTTGGGAATATTCATCAGGACGGAGGCGACCGAATCGTGATATTAAAACCTATCGTGAAAGTTACTGGCCGCCACTGCTGACAAGTTCTTTGTCGGGTCCAGGCGGTGCTATTGTCACCTCAATATCATCATACTTCTTCACTTTGTAGATGATGGTTGAGACAGCCCAACTGACGACGAAGATGCCAATGATGATGCCGCCCAGTACGCCGAAGTCCAAACTGCTAAAGTAGTTCCAGAGGCCACCGCTCAGTTTGAATTGCATGGCAATGATCGTGATTACCTCGATTGTCCCCACGACAAAGGCCACCAGCACAGAAATCAGCGTGATGTTCAGGTTGTAGTACAGCTTGCGAATAGGCTTGACGAAAGCCCAGCCATAGGCTCCTAGCATCAGGATACCATCGGTAGTATCCATCAGGCACATGCCTGCTGTGAAGAGCGCCGGGAAAATGAGAATGTCGATGATAGGCAGTCCTTTGCCTGCCTGCGCTGCCGCGATGCCAAGCAGCCCAACTTCAGTGGCAGTATCAAAACCCAGGCCAAAAAGCACACCGACCGGGTACATCTTCCAACTTTTATCTACCATCCTGAGTAAGGGACGGAAAAAGCGACCCATCAGCCCGCGCTGGTTCAAGAATTCATCCAGCGATTTGTCGTCGTACTGCTCACCGCGCCTGACTTTGCGGAAGGCCAGGAAGATCTCCCAGAGTATCAGGAAGTTAATGAGCGCGATCAAGTAGAGAAAGGCGGCTGAGACGGAGGTGCCGATGAGTCCGCCCGCATTTTTCAGGGATGGAATGGCAGTCGATACGAAAGTTGCGGCGATGGCGATGGCGATGGTTAGCGCCACGACAATAGTAGAGTGACCCAGAGAAAAGAAGAAACCAACCGCGACTGGCCGCTTATTCTCCTGCATAAGTTTGCGCGTCACGTTATCGATGGCCGAGATATGGTCGGCATCGACCGAGTGGCGCAGGCCAAAAGTATAGGCCAGCAAGGCCACACCCAGCAGCGCCGGATACTGCGCCGAAAAACCGAGAAAGGCCAACGCCCAGGCAACCAGGTTGAAGGCGATTAACAGAATATATATGCCGATAACTTTGCGTCGAATGTCGTGCGAGCTATCGTTAAACACATCACGTAATGCGGAAATACTAAATTGACTGCTCATGAGACCTCCATGCGCGCGGCATGACATCCATTCCAAACGGAAAGATGCGCGAAATGCTGGCGTTATCTACGAGGTTCGACACTACAGAGGACAACTGACTGAATATTCCCGACCCGCCCAAATAAGTACCATAGAGAGTATACTGAAAAAGCAGTCTAATTGCAAGTTTTTCGCAATAACAAATTTTAGCGCATTAGTGAGAGGCCTTTCTGTGATTGACAGGGAATGCAGAGTATTCTATGATAGGTACTACCAATAAGGTTATCCGCTATATATGTGTAAAAAGGGGTTCAGTGATATGAGTCATGTTTTCCGACTACCCGATGATATATATTCTGAAATTGCCACCTATGCTGAGCAGCGTGGTCAGACTCCTGATGCGCTCCTTATCACGTTAGTAAAAGAAGGCGTCGAACAGCTAAAAAATACTGATAAGATGGCTGCAATCCGTAAGGTAAATTATGATCCTGCACATGATCCGCTTGCCCCCTTTATCGGCGCAGTTGATAGTGGCGAAGATGACCCCGGCTGGATTGAGCGACATGATGAGTACTTTGCCAGTAGTGAGGGGAGTGGGAATCAATATGGCGACACGCGGTAGCTTATTCGTGGATACGTCAGGTTGGGCTTATTTGTTTGATCGCAATTCAGATTTTCATTATGGTGTGCAGATTGTTTATCAACAAGCAGTTGCACAAAATCGGCTTCTGGTAACAACGAATTATATTCTTGCGGAACTTGTTGCGTTACTCTCAAGCCGCTCACGTATACCACATCAGAAGATTATTGCATTCGTTGACGCCCTTAAAACTACTCCACATGTCGAGATCATCCATATTGATACAAATCTCGATGCATCAGCCTGGGTTCTATTAAGGACCTATATCGATAAGGAATGGTCGCTCGTTGATGCCAGTAGTTTTGTGATAATGAACAACTATGGAATGACAGAAGCTATTACTACCGATCATCATTTTACGCAAGCCGGTTTCGTTCGGCTTCCTACTCAATAAGCAAAAGGATACAAAAAGAAGGGTTGTCTGATAGACAATCCCTCTTTTTGTTGTAGCTAAATCCCTACTTATCTCTTTCACTGCTGGATAGCGCAGCTTGCGCTGCTGCCAGGCGCGCTACCGGGACGCGGTATGGCGAACAGCTTACGTAGTCGAGGCCGATCATGTGGCAGAACTCGACACTGTTGGGGTCGCCGCCGTGTTCGCCGCAGATGCCCACTTCCAGGTGAGGGTTGGCATTGCGGCCTTTCTCAACCGCCATGCGCACCAGTTGGCCTACGCCTTCGCGGTCGAGCGTCTGGAATGGATTGGTGGCGAGAATTTTCACCTTTTCAGTGGTTCCTGGCTCGTCCAGGCCATCGACGTAGCGCAACAGGAATTTGCCTTCGGCGTCGTCGCGGCTAATACCAAAGGTGGTCTGCGTCAGGTCGTTGGTGCCGAAGCTGAAAAAGTCGGCAACGGATGCGATCTGGTCGGCAGTCAGCGCGGCGCGCGGCAATTCGATCATGGTGCCGAACTTGTACTCGATGGCAGTACCGGCCTCGGCAGTCACTTCCTTCGCTACCGCCTCAAGCTGGCGGCGCACTTCCTTGAGTTCGTTCACATGTCCGACCAGCGGAATCATGATTTTGGGCTGCAGCTTCTTGCCCTCGCGCGCCAGTTCGAGCGCGGCTTCCAGGATGGCGCGTGTCTGCATGACGTTGATCTCTGGGAAGAGCAGCCCCAGACGGCATCCGCGCAGGCCCAGCATGGGGTTCATCTCGCGCATGGCCCCCACCTTTTCGAGCAACGCGCGTTCCTTTTTGAGTTTCTTTTTATGTTCCTTTTTGAGTTTCTTTTTAAGGTTGCTCTCTGTCTCAAGGCGCGTCACCTCGACCAGCAAGTCTTCATAAGAAGGCAGGAACTCGTGCAATGGCGGGTCAATCAGGCGAATGACCACCGGATAACCCTCGCCCGTCTCAGGGTTGACCATAGCAGAGAAGATACCTTTGAAATCGCTGCGCTGGAACGGCAGCAATTGATCGAGGGCCGCCTGTCGCTCTTCTTGCGTCTCGGCCAGGATCATCTGCTGCACAATGGGCAAGCGTTCCTGCTCCATAAACATATGCTCGGTGCGACACAGGCCGATGCCCTGCGCCCCAAATTCGACGGCGCGTTTGGCGTCGCGTGGATAGTCCGCGTTAGCCCATACGCCGAGCTGACGATACTTGTCAGCCCAGGAAAGCAGCTTCTTTAGATCGACCTCTTTCTCATAATCGGGGTCAACCGTTTTGATGATGCCCGCGAAGACCTCGCCTGTTGCGCCATCAATCGAGATATCGTCGCCTTCGCGCAGCACCACATCGCGTCCCACCACGCGGAAGAGATGGTCTTCCTCGCTGACGCGGATGCCCTCGGTACCGGCTACGCAGGGCAGTCCCAGTCCGCGCGCTACCACAGCCGCGTGGCTGGTCGCGCCCCCACGCGCCGTCAGCACGCCTTTCGCGGCCAGCATCCCATGCACATCATCGGGGCTGGTTTCGGGACGCACCAGCACAACCGGTGTGCCAGCTTTGCCAAGTCGCTCCGCCTCGTCAGCCGTGAATATGGCTTTGCCACTGGCCGCGCCAGGGGAAGCATTCAGGCCCTTCGCCAGCAAACGGCCATCTTTGGTCGCTTTCTTCTTATCTTCTTCGTCGAAGCGTGGCAGCAGCAGAATAGAGACAAAGGTCGGATCGACACGCTTGAGAGCCTCTTGTTCGCTAATCAGCCCCTCCGCAACCATATCGACGGCAACCTTAACGGCAGATTGCGCGTTGCGCTTGCCGGAGCGCGTCTGGAGCATATAGAGGCGACCTTTTTCGACGGTGAACTCCATGTCTTGCATATCGTGATAATGTTGCTCGAGGCGCTGCGCGATGTCCTGGAATTGCTGGTAGACATGCGGCAAATCCTGTTGCAGGCGGTCGATCTTGGATGGTGTGCGAATACCGGCCACCACGTCTTCGCCCTGGGCGTTCAGCAGGTATTCGCCAAACAACTGCTTCTCTCCCGTATTGGGACTGCGCGTAAAGGCTACACCGGTACCGCTGTCGCTGCCCATATTGCCAAAAACCATGCTTTGCACGTTGACGGCGGTTCCCAGGTCATGCGCGATCTTGTTGTAGTTGCGATAGTCGATGGCGCGTTTATTGTTCCAAGACGAGAAGACGGCTTCGATAGCTTTGCTCAATTGCTGGTAAACATCGGTGGGGAACGGCTCGCCCGATTGTCGCTCGGCGATTTGTTTGAACTCGCCCACTAACTGCTTGAGCGCGGCGGCGGGAATTTCCGCGTCGGTGGCAACGCCTGCCTGCTCTTTATATTTATCTAGCACATTTTCGAAGTCGCGTGGGTCTGTATCCAGCACGATCTTACTGAACATCTGGATGAAGCGGCGATAGGCGTCATAGGCGAAGCGTTCGTCGCCCGTCAGCTTGACCAGTCCCAGCACGGTTTCGTCGTTGATGCCCAGGTTCAGCACAGTGTCCATCATGCCTGGCATGGAAAACTTCGCGCCCGAACGCACAGAGACCAGCAGGGGATTATCTTGCTCGCCAAACCCTTTGCCGGTCTGCTGTTCAACGATCTTCAGCGCGGCCACCGCCTGCTCCCACATACCCGGAGGGAAATGCTTGTCCGAGTCGTAGTAGGCGTTGCAAGCCTCGGTGGTGATGGTAAATCCGGGAGGAACGGGCAAACCCGCATTGGTCATCTCGGCCACTCCCGCGCCCTTGCCACCCAGCAAATCGCGCATTTGCGCGTTGCCCTCGCTAAAAAGGTACACCCATTTCCTGGGGGATTGTTTCACGGCCTCATCTAATTCCGACCGTGTAATTTGTTGTGTCACAGATATCCTCCATCTAACAAATATTATGGTTTTGCCTGATCGCTATGCGTGTAATACGATGCTTTTGGCCCAGTTTAAGATGTGACGCGCGTGTAGTCGGTAGCTTTCGGCCTGTTGGGCGTTAATCACTTCGTCGGCTTCTTCTGGCGGCGTGTCGGCATAGAAGGCTTCGGGATGAAAGGGCGTCAGTATCGCCATCTCTTCTTGAATCTCCGGCGGCGCGCCCACTTTCGCGCCCAGTTCGCGCAGGTCGTGGTCGTACATCGAACGATGACCATAGCGCAGCAGGCTCACGGCCTGGGCTGCCTTCTCGACGGCCTGATTGCAGAAGTCCGCGCAGGCAAAATGACGGCCAAGCCCAAGTTCTACGCCCGCTGTTGCCATATCCGCCGTAGCCTCCGCGAAGAGTCCTAACGCGCCCTGTAAATCAGGCGTAGTTGAAACCTCCTCATCCTCATCCTCATCCTTATACGTCGTTGTATATGGAGCGGGTGGGTAATTGGACTTTGTTCCTCCAATGTCCGGGTTCTGCTGAGAGCTTTTATCTAAACTCACGCCCTCCCGAATTAATCGTTCCAGTTCATCCTGATCGTCATCAGGCTGCGCGTTATGGTCGCCTGTATACATCCGGGGCATTCTCTCTGTCTCCCAACGTGGACGCCATCAACCGCGTCCCTTACGGTTCTATCGTGCTTATATTATTCCCGTTCACGCATTGTGTCAATGCTGGTAAAGAATTTGACACGCTATGTTACCTTTTGGTATAATTCCTGTATGCAAATGAAACTGGAACTTATCGCGGTACCCGTCTCAGATGTGGACCGCGCCAAGGCTTTTTATACAGAGAAGATCGGCTTTAATGCGGATCATGATTACCAGGTCAGGGATGATCTGCGTTTCGTCCAACTTACACCTCCCGGTTCCGCCTGCTCGATCGTGATCGGGGTTGGGATTACAGACATGCCACCAGGCTCGGTCAAAGGTCTGCAAATGGTGGTCTCGGATGTGAAAGAAGTACGCGACGAACTGGTACAACGAGGCGTTGCAATCAGCGAGATCGAAGTCCTGCCCTGGGGTTCCTTTGCCTATTTTAACGATCCCGATGGGAATCGCTGGTCATTCCAGCAGCTACCTGTTCGCCCATAATCTCAACACCTACGACACCTTCTGCCCACATGGTTCTCAACCGGTTTATTCTATGCACAAACATTGTCATCGCCTCTTCTCTCACGGCAGTTCACTAAAAACGTGCATACTCACAGCACCCA
>JBOGTO010000420.1:0-3426 GCA_050695155.1 Ktedonobacteraceae bacterium | reverse complement strand
GTCATCCTGAGCGCAGCGAAGGATCTTCTGCGACGGAGCAAGAGATCCTTCGCTGCGCTCAGGATGACAACCAGGCGAAGGATGACAACCCCGGACCGCTCTTGATTGGAAATGTTCATCAGGACAGAGACTCATATGGAAGGGCGCGATTGCATGTGCTATGATAGGCTACAACATGAATCGCGCCCTTTCTCCCTGTCTTACCAGACAATTTATCAGGAGGTAGCATAATGCAACCACAGGTTGCCGGAGATGTAACTGAAACCTCGCTCACTGGCACTACCAGTAAGGCGGCTTCCAGGGCCAGGCGTCCGAGTGGAAGAGGTTGGAGCTATACGCTCACAAGCTGGCTAGGACTCGTGCCATTTTTATTGTTCTGCCTGCTCTTTGAAGTTTTTCCAGCCATTATCATTGTCCAGGGCAGTTTCGCCGACAATACGACCGGCGGGTTCACACTCGATAATTTCCACCGCGTATTGTCCCTGCCCAGCAATCTTCACGCCTTTGAAACCAGCATCGCTATTTCTCTCGTCACAGCCCTGATTGGGGGCGCGCTGGGAGGGTTAGCCGCCTATGGCGTGTACACTTTGCGCACATCCTGGCTGCGCAATTTATTGATTGGCTTCTCCAGTATTGCCGCGAACTTTGCCGGCGTACCGCTCGCCTTCGCTTTTGTGGCGACTCTGGGTGTTACCGGCTTTGTGACGGTTGGCTTTCTCAAAATATTTCATATCGACCTGTACAATATCGGTTTCAGCATCTATTATTTCTGGGGATTAGTGATCGTCTATGTTTACTTCCAGTTACCTTTGATGATCCTGCTCACATTGCCCGCCCTGAACGGGCTGCGTCCCGAATGGCGTGAGGCGGCAACGAACCTGGGCGCGTCCAACTTTACCTACTGGCGGCGTGTCGGGTTGCCCATCCTGCTACCCTCGCTGGTCGCGGCTACCATGTTGTTATTTGCCAACTCCTTTGGCGCGTTTGCTACTGCTTTCGCCCTGGCGCAGGGCAACATCAACCTGGTGCCTATTCTGATCAACTTCGTCGTCAATGGCAATGTTGTGGTTGACTTCGGCCTGGGCAACGCGCTGGCGGTGGGCATGATTATCGTCCTGCTCGCGGCGGTCACGCTCTACACGGTGATGCTGCGCCGGGTCAACAAATGGCAAGGGAGGTAGATGCAATGCAATTAGGTCCTAATAATATAGCCTCACGAGCAGTAGCGGATGTGATTACAGGCCCACAGAATCGACAAAAGCCCCGGAGAGGCAGTTTTGGCTTGAATAAGGTAGCGTTGACGATAGTACTGATCTACTTGCTGGTGCCACTGGCCGCCACACTGGTCTTTGGCGTAGCGATAGGCAATGGCATAGATTTTTCGGCGCTAAAAAGCACCTTTACCGATCCCGACCTCTCGACAACGCTGGTTTTCTCGCTCGAATTGGCGCTCGCCACGACGCTGCTTGCCGTTATACTGGTAACGCCTACAGCTTACTGGGTGCAACTGCGCTTACCAAAGGCGCGCCCATTGCTCGATTTTCTTTCGCTCATCCCGTTCGCTATGCCGGCCATCGTGTTATCGGTCGGGCTTATCGAAGTCTATAACGGCACGAACAGCCCGATTATCAACGTGCTATCGCTGGGTATCGTTCCTTTGCTGGCGAATCTGAAAATCGTCGATACCCCGCCCTTGCTGGTCTGCGCCTATGTAATTATCTCACTGCCGTTTGTGTACCGCCCAATCGATAACAGCCTGCGGGCAATCAACACAACCGTGCTGACGGAAGCTGCTTATAGCCTGGGCAGCGGCTGGTGGCGCACATTCCTCACCATCATTTTACCGAACATCTTCCCCGGCGTCATCAGCGCGGCGCTGCTCGTCTTCTCGACGGTGATGGGGGAATTTACCATCGCCAGCCTGTTCGGTCTCTACACCTTCCCTATTTACTTGAATAACACGGGGCAGAATGACCCGCACAAAGCCGCTATCCTGGCGGTTTTAAGCTTCATCTTCACCCTGCTTTGTGTGCTGGGCATCATTTTACTGGTGCGCATACGACGCAGCGCAACCGGACAACGCGGCGCTCAAATTGAAATCGCGGCAGCACGCTAGCAGATAAGGAGCATGGTATGGCATTTCTTGAACTGGAAAATATTTCTAAACATTTCGGGCGCAACACGGCTGTCGATCATGTCAACCTGGCCGTCGAGCATGGCGAGTTTCTCACACTACTAGGTCCAAGCGGCTGTGGCAAAACCACGATATTGCGCATGGTAGCGGGCTTCGAGGTGCCGAGCGAGGGCTACATCTTGCTGGACGGCGAGGACATCACGCAGCGCGCCGCCAGCAAACGCCCGATGGGCATGGTCTTCCAATCATACGCACTTTTCCCGCACATGACGGCAGAACAAAACATCGCTTTCGGCATGAACATTAAACACGTCCCCAGAGAGACCACGCAGAAACGTTGCGCCGAACTGCTCGAACTGGTGGGACTGGGCGATAAGGGACGCAGTTACCCGCACCAGCTTTCCGGGGGCCAGCAACAACGGGTAGCCCTGGCGCGCGCGCTAGCCGTCGAGCCGAAGGTATTGCTACTGGACGAACCGCTCTCCGCCCTCGACGCCAAAGTGCGCGTCTCGCTGCGCAACGAGATTCGCCGCATCCAGCAGCAACTCAAAATGACCGCTATCTACGTGACACATGACCAGGAAGAGGCGCTGGCTATCTCTGACCGCATTGCAGTCATGGCAAAGGGCAGGATCGAACAACTCGATCAACCCGAAGAAATCTACAGCAACCCGCGCACCATCTTCGCCGCCAGCTTTGTAGGCAGCAGCAACCAGTTTCGTGGCAAGCTAGAGTCTGCCGCGCAGGGACTTTGCCAGGTGGGGAGTCATCTACTTCACGTCCCACCTGCATCGACAATGAAAGATGGAGATGCCGTACTCGTCCTCGTGCGACCCGAAGAGGTGACGCTGCAAGAGGCGGAGGCGCAGGATGCTAGCGATACAAACACGACCGGAAATCACATCCCCGGCGTCATCGACCTACGCACTTTCCTGGGACCATTCACGCGCTTCCATATACACACCGACCAAGGCGACAGCCTGACCGCCGACATCCCCAGCCAGCAAGCTCGCGGCAATTTCGTAGCGCAACACGTCGTGCTATCCTTCGCCCCCGAAGCCTGCCAGGTCCTGCCGCTCGACTCAGAAGAGGCGAAGCTGGTGAAGCAAGCCGAAGCGGAGGCGGTGTAGAAAGATCATCCATGCCAGCGCAACACAACCACTTCTTCACAGAGATCGGGCTAGGAAGCCCCTCGGCTTTAGCCAGGGGAGGAATAGTCCGCCGCCGCAGCGGTAAACATCTTCCATGCCGATCCATTTGACGATACCTCTCAAACATGTTATACTCAAACC
>JBOGTO010000419.1:0-7718 GCA_050695155.1 Ktedonobacteraceae bacterium | reverse complement strand
GAGCAGCCCATCACCATCTTCTTGTGAGGAGATGCTATGCGACATCTCCGCGAATGATGCGGCCCATGCCATCATACCGTTCAGGCGAAGAGCTTGACAGGTAGAAGGAATAGACCATCCCGATAATGATCCAGCCAATCACAAAGAGCGGCAGGATGTTCAACGGGAATGGCGTAGCAGCAAAGCCTAGATTAGTGAAGTAGCTGCCGATTGCGCCTGGAATGGCAGGCATAGTGAACGATATCAAGGGAACCAGCAAGATCAACGTACTCAGCACCGGAGCGATAATATGGGTAAACACATTGAAGCTCTTCTTGTCAAAGCGCGAAGCAAAGACGGGCGAGGAGATATTGACCATGATGTAGACAACCACAAAGGCCATCGTGCCAGTGACAGCCAGCCAGGTATAAGGCAGAATACCATCAACCTGCGCATAACCGTTGCCCCCAAAGCCCAGGCCGTAATGGGAAATGCCGCTCGAGTCAACACTCACCGTCACCAGGGCAAAGAGCAGAGTTAGCACTACGCTGAAAAGGGACTGCGTGATAATCGCGATGTGCGGGCTGCGGTAGCGCGGATGAGTTTTGCCAAAGACGTGGCCCAGGATTCCTTCGCGTCCCATTGCATACAGGTAACGCACCATGCCATTGTGGAATGCGAGACCGCAGGCCAGCGCACTGGTACTGATAGCAATAATCATGAGAGCCTGCAAGAAACCGCCAACGTAGACGCTTGCCAGCGGGTAGTACGGTGTAGGGTTGCCGACGAGGTTGCCAAACTGGCTTACAGCGTTTGCGGCACCGTAGCCGATTGTCGCAGAGTAGGACGTCCAGACATACAAGAAAATCAGGAAGGCCACCACTGCGAAGACTGCAACAGGAACCGCGCGACGCGGGTTGCGCGCCTCTTCACCATAGACCGCGCCAGCTTCAAAGCCAACCCAGGACCATACGCCCAACGCCATCGCTACGCCTATACCCAGAATTCCACCAGGAGCAGCCGAAGCCTTACTTGCCGGAGCAAGAGTAGTCGAAATGAAATGAGTTGTGCCGGGTGCGAGGCTCGCGCCAGAAGCCGTAAAGGTATGCGTGAAATCATGACCAGCCGCGCCGCCATGAATAGTGATTGCCAGGTCAAGCACGACCAGCACGCCCACTTCGAGGATGAGGAACGGAGCCATGGCAAAGACCGACCACTTCACATCGAAGTAGGAGAGCGAGAAGATGAGTACCGCGCCAACCAAAGCCCAGGTCACCCAGCCGCCAGGTGTATTGAAATGCGCATAATTCGCGATTGAACTATTGGTATAAGAACCAAACGCACCGAGCAGCGAAGCCTCGAAGAGCGCGTAACCGCCCATCATCAACCAGCCGGCCTGGAACGCTGTGCGCCTGCCCAGGCTGTGCCGCACCCAGGTATAAAAACCACCCGCCGATGTCAGGCGGCGCGACAAGTAGACAATCGATACACCGAGCAACAGCAGACCGATGCCCGAGAGTAAGAAAACGAGCGGTGTGGCCGCGCCTGCCTGCGATGCCATTGACGGTACATTGAAGAGCATGGCAGAAATGGGCGCGGAACCAGCCAGACAGAAATAGAGAACGCCGGGAAGTCCGATGGCATTTTTATGGAGCTTATCGACGCTTGACTTATCTACGTCGATATCTCCACTTGTTGCATTGGAGCCGCCGGATTGGATGATATCATCCTGGGTCGCCAATTTTCACCTCCGAGAATTAGACCATTGGAACAATTTTCGCAACTATTGCGTAAGGTGAACATCAGACTCTCCACCATTACGCACGGACAATCTACTTGATTGCACACAATGGATGAGAATGAGGATATGAAACTACCTCAACGGTAACATTCCCATAAACTAAAGTCAATAGAGGAATGTCACGAAATTAATGGCACCTTGCTAGTTAATCTGCCTATCCAATCAGGTAGTCAGGATGGTGACCAGAGCGGCCGCAAGGGTTGCCTCTACCATTCGATACGCTGAACGGTTACATTACTCAGCGCATGTAATGGTAGGGGCAACCCTTGCGGCCGCTCTAACGAGTTTCAACCCTTATCGGCCTCTTTCAGGTTCTGCCAGGATGCTTCACTGCTGGCTAGCATACTACCGATGGCGGCAACGATAAGGCAGACAACTGTCAAACCGCCAATAATATACCACCACTGACCATTTGAAATATACGATGGAATCCAGGAGAAGAACAGTGTACCCACGATGGCAGTAGCACATGAAGCTACACCCAACACCACTGAAATCCATATCACCGGCATAGGGAAGATGCGCTGCAATCTGAAAGATCGAGGATCGCGCTGGTAGAACTTCATCAGGTTGATAAAGAGGAAGGCCGTTGAGATAGCCCAGACCAGCGTTGATGCTGCCAATGTGACGTTATAAATCTGCGTTGACAGGGTGGCAGGTGTATTCAGGTGGGTGATATAGGGTACCACAAAAAACATGAGCGCCGTTATGCCAACAGCAACCATAGACTGGAAAATGATGGCAGCCGCTGGCACGCGATTTTTATTCAACCGCCCAATACGCACGGGCAATCGCTGGTCGATCCCGGCCACCAGCAACAGGCGTGCATAGGTAAGATTGTAGGTGGTAGCAGAGAATACAAAGAAAGACATCAGGCAGACGGCAGTGACAAACCCAAAGGTCGAGCCAAGTACCTTACTCACGGTCTGAACCAGAGAAAAAGTCGTTGCTGATCCAGCAGTCTGACCTTCTACAACAAGCAGGCTAAAGGCAACCACAAAATAGCCGATAAGCACAAGAATCGTTCCCCACAAGAGATGGCCGGTAATGATCTTGCGCTTGCGCCCTTCGCCCACACCTGACGAGGAGATTTCGCCACCCATGTTGAGCGGTGACTCAATACCCAGGTAGGCCAGTGTGACCAACCCAAACAGGTAGATATTGCCCGTTGAAAGATTCCCGTTGATACCCCAATTGGGCAGGCTAAAATCTGTGGCCGAGTGGTTGCCTTTCAATAGCCAGGCCACACCTGCCACTCCGATCAAAAAGACAGCTGTAAGTGTCAGGATCGCTGCCACATTGAGGGTATTCTTCACCATACGGAAACGCTGAACTGATATGACACCAGTAACCATGATGATGACAATGATGGCAAGGCCCTGTTGCCAGGGTTGCACCAGCCAGTTTGCGTTCAGGCCATTCAGGTAAGTAGCAATAACGTCACTGGCGGAAATTAGAACGAGGACGCCAGGAAACCAGGCGCAGAAAGCGACGAAGAAACTCCAGTACCCGCCAAGAGCCTTGTGCGTCCAGTTGTAGAGCGACCCCTCATGCGGGAACATGACGCCGAGCTGGGCCGTCGCAATGACACAGGGGATAAAGAAAGTAATAGCGCCGATAAATAGATAGGTAAACGCTGACGCTCCACCCCCTACAGCAGTAGCAGCATTGGTTGCGTAGAATATAATCATCAAATAGATCGCCACCATATCGAATTTTCCCAATATGGACGGCATGGTTTTGACGACATATTCTTCTGATTGCAGCGATTCAGAACCCCGGACTTCGGGGGCATTCTTCTGGTCTGTGTCCCTTGTTCTCCATTCTATGGTCGCCATGTATTCCTCCACCTTATTAATTTCAACAGAGTACAACAAGTACTCGACTGGTCGGGATGTACAAAACGCCACAGGAAACTGACTTACCCGGGGCGCACCAGGACATGACAAGTGTACACCAGTTTTTTCGTGCGTTAGCTGAACTATCTATTTTGTATAGGAATATATGGCTATGAGGGGAGAAAGAAAGGGAGCAGATCTGAGAGATCTGCCCCCTTTGCAAAACGAAAACCTATTCTTCCCTCATCAGGCTTACTCTGCCACCCCCAGGGACGCAGCAATAGCCTGCTCGTCGGTTACGTTATCCTTGATGCGAGCGTGGCCGAGGAAGTAGATGATGGCGGCTGCAATCAGCGATACGATGACGATGGCGGCGATCCAGATATCCCAGTGGGTCGTATCAATCAAACTGGGAACCCAGGGTGCCGTCACGGTCGCGTAGAGGCCAACACCACTGGCGAGCAAACCCACCAGCGAACAGAGGTAGAAGACCCAGTCGGGAGCCAGCCGGGCAGTGGCGAAAGTCTCGTGGTACTTGTAGCGAATGACGATGATGTCGATGAACTGGAAGATCATCGAGATACACCAGATCACCGTGATCGAGGCGAACAGAATGTAGTACATGAGATTCGCCAGATTGGCCGGATTCGTCCCTGAAATGTAGGGAATGATCATGTACACTACTATGGCGATCACTGCCACGATGATGCTCTGCACCAGTACGGCGACCCACGGAACGCGGGCGGCGTTCACTTTGCTCATCACCGGCGGCAGTCGGCGATCCAGACCGGAGACAAAAAGCAGACGCCCAAACGAATAGTTGTAGACGAGCGCCGCATAGAGGCCGAAGCCGATCATAACCACATCGACGATCACGGCCAGCACCTGGCCGGCAGGGCCAAACCCATTCTTGACGGCTTCTACCAGCGAAGGGAGATTGGCCTGGTCCGCGGCAGGCACGGCGATCATGATGCCAAAGGTGGTGAGGAGATAGGCCACCATCACGACAATCGGACCCCAGACGAGGTAGCGCGTCACCGCTCGCTCGCTGGTAACCTCCACGCCCATGTTGAGGGGTACCTCGATGCCCAACAGGGCCAGGATGACAAAGCCAAAGATGGTGAAGTTGCCGGTGCTGCCGAAGGTAACGCTCCAGCCGCCCGAATTAAACGCCAGGTTCGTGTGTCCCGGATGACCGGCCACCAGCCATAACACTCCTGCCAGACCGATCAGCACGATGGCCGCGCCATAGGCAACGAACATGATATTGACCAGATTCTGCGCGGCGCGGAACCGCATGGCAGAGAGGCCAAAGGAAATGGCTGTCACAGCCAGGATCACCAGACCCAGTTGCCAGGGTTCGGTGAGGACACTCAGGCCAAACCTGGCCCCCAGATCGGTAATGAAAGTACTAACCAGACTGCCGCACACCACCACAACGAAGATACCGGGCCACCAGGCGCAGAAGCCGGCGAAAAAGCCCCAGAACGGGCCGAAGGCTTTGTTCGTCCAGACATAGATCGAGCCTTCTTTGGGGAACATGCGGCCCAGTTGCCCGGTCACGATTGCGCCCGGAATAAGAAAGGTCAGGAAGCCCGCGATCAGGTAAATGTAGGCCACCGGACCCGCGGAAGCAATACCGGGAGTATTAGTAATGAAAAGGACGATGGCAATGAAGATCGCCACCATATCGAAGGTGTTCAGAACTTTGGAAAGAATGCCTCCTGCAATACGTTCCGAACGCAGGACATCGCCACTGCTTTCAGCTGCTGTCGCCATAGAGAGTGTCTCCTCCAAAAAAACTATTTCAATCTCAGGCTATACGCCTTCCTGCTACATTACAACAGAGTTCACGCCGGTAAGATTGATGTATGCAGATACATCAAATTATCAGTGAATCGCATCCTCCTTTCTTGAACAGAACAATATAATTATTCCTCAGAAACAATGAAATCGAGAGGCAATGAAGGCACGAGAACCACTCAACGAGTAAGAAATACTAAATTGCACTAAACGGATGACCTAACCAGAAGTATAGTGATGATTCTCTAAGGTGTCAAGCCCTGGTTCTCATGGGGAGTACGAAATAATGGTTTCACCTGTCCTCTCTACTATTAACCGCTGGCTAGTGATTCGCCAACTGCGCGACAACTGGAGCGAACCGCTCCATGTACTCATCGAATACGACCAGGTAGGAGACGCTATATTCCTCGCGGATCTCTCGTATCTGCTCGCTCACCTGGTCAACCGTTCCCGCCAGCAGGTGGGGAGTCTCCATGACTTGCTCACGGCTGAGCATGAAGCGCCGGGCCAGGCGGTCTGCTCCATCCTCTCGCCGATCGCTGAGCGCTATGTCCACAATAAAGAGGTTGAGTTCCAGGTCGTGCAGTCTCTCTGCCGCAGCCTCGCGAATCCACATCACTTTCCGCGCGACCGATGCGGCACTTGCATCCTCCAGGTCTATGCGCCGCGAGCCTGGTTCCACCATACTCCTGGGCAGAATACTGACGATATCCGCCTCTCGCGCCGCTACTGAAAGGATGCGTTTTCCGCTTCCTCCCACCACGATGGGTGGACGCGGAAACTGCACCGGCGATGGAAGACCTCGCATATTGGTGATCTGGTAGTGGATTCCGGCGAAAGTTACTGGATCAATGGAAAACAGGCTTTTGATGACCTGCAAGGATTCGACCAATCGATCGATACGGTCACGAGGTGGAGCAAAGGGAAACCCGATTTGCTCATACTCTGACTGCATCCATCCGGCTCCCAGTCCCAACTCGAATCGCCCTCCTGAAATCACATCCAGCGTGGCAGCGATTCTGGCTAGCAGAGCGGGATGGCGAAAATCGTTGGCAAACACGAAACTGCCGATGCGGAGCGTACTCGTCGCCCGCGCGACCATTGCCAGTGCGAGAGCGGTGTCAAACTGGTCGTTGAGGTGATCCGGGATCAGAAACGTGGAGTAGCCGAGATGTTCTGCCAGGCAAGCCCGAGCTACCAGTGCCTCCAATGAAGCGCCGCTATTATGTGTAACGACCCCGAAACGGAATGGTCGATGAAACTGCATGGTAGAGCTATCCTTTCGCGCGCGCTGCTCCTATCCTCACAGGAGGCTGCTGAGCGTGAGAAAATTTTCAAAGAGGGTGCGTGTGTGGTCACAATATGGCGGGGAGAGATGGTGGGCCTCTTGCTCTATGCCTTCGTATGCCACAAGCCCCAGAAGCTCGATGGTCTGATCGCGCCAGGGATGATGTCGTACCCACGTCACCAGCATGTCCGGTGTTAATTCGATGTGGTATTGCAGCCCATACGCCCGCTTTCCATAGCGGAAAGCTTGCTCTGGCGCATCTGGCCTCACCGCCAATCGCCGCGCGCCTTCGGGAAGCGTGAAGGTGTCCTCGTGCCAGTGAAACATGTGCTGGTAGCCCGGCAGACCCGCGAAGAGGGGATCGCTCATCCCCGCCACAGTGAACTGTGCGTCAAAAAAACCGATTTCAGTAAGCCCCTTGCGGATAATCGGAGCGCCAAGCGCGCTGGCTAATAATTGTCCCCCCAGGCAAATCCCCAGAAAAGGAATATCCTGTTCGACCGCATGGTGAATGAGCGCTTTCTCCTGAACCAGGTACGGAAGCTCTTCATCACCGGCGTACTCCGGCCCTCCCAGGGAGAGAATGGCACCGTAGGCTGCGGGATCGGGCAGCATACCCTCTTGCACCATGACCACATCGTAGGGAATGGAATGCTCCTGCAACAGATCACCGAGATAGCCTGCCGGATCAATCTCGATATGTTGCAGCACCAAGACGCAATTCTGTACCATAAACGGCTTCCTGAAGGTGTACCGGACGCGATCAATCGCATCCCTACTAGTCTGTCAAGCTTCATGGAGCCATCCCACCTGTCATTCTGAGCGAAGCGAAGAATCTCAACCCGACGAGAGATTCTTCGCTTCGCTCAGAATGACAATGCTCTTCATCGTTCTGATAAAGGTTGACAGAGTAATACTGACAAAGACTTGATGATAAGTTTACAACATTTTATTGAAGAGGTGTTTATTCGGCGACCGCATGTGAGGCAAGGCGACCGCCAGGGTCGCC
>JBOGTO010000418.1:0-1830 GCA_050695155.1 Ktedonobacteraceae bacterium | reverse complement strand
GAACGCCCCTTGTGGGCGTCCGGCTTGATCCTGATAGACGAACCCACCATATCGTGATACAATGCCTTGCATTAGACATCCATTACAATGTGCAACTCCACCAACACATAAGCAAGAAACGTGTAATGAGTGTGAATCCATGTTGTGAAAGGCAGCGAATATATGCCACGAGGACGCAAAGGGCCTCCGCAGGAAAGTATAGATAGTATTCTGCTTGCGATGAGCCGCAGGGACGATATTGACCCCACCACCCTATCACATTACTTTGATCGCCTGGATGAAGAATGGACCGACGGGGCCAGAGACAAGGTACTCCATTTACTTCGTACCAATGATTTGACGGCCTACTCCGCCGCTGTACTGATACTCTCAGAACTGGCTACCAGCTTTGATCTGGAAGAATTAGAAGACCTTGTCGCGGACCCGACCATAAGCGATCTCGCCAAACTCACCTTAGCGCCGGTACTTAAAGAACTTGGCTCGGATATGGCGGATGATGGTATTGTCGATTATTTGAACGATCCCGAAGCCGCCATGCTCCAGATGCAGATTCGCCTCCTCGAACTGATAGGGCGCAGCGAACTGGGTGTAGAATCGGTGTTGGAAGACGTGCTGAGTATGCCGGTGGAACGGCGTCTGAGCTTCATTGGCTGGCTGGGCATGAGCCAGGACCCGCGCGCCACCAAACTCTTGCTTCCCCTGCTGGAAAACCAATCTACGAAGGTAGTGCTGGCAACCATCGAATCACTCCAGCAACTGGGACCTATTGCCGCCCATCAATCCATACCCGCGCTCAACTACCTGCTTGCCAACCATTCAAATCGCCAGGTGAAGCAACAGGCGCGCGCCGCGCTTGGCCGGTTGACCATGCATTCCAGTCCCGGCACCGAAGCCGCGGCAATGGCCGAGTTGCTTGCAGTCCAACAGCAGCCCTTGCACGAGGCGCGTGTCAGCTTTGTAGATGGGGCTGGCACACAAATGATACTCATGTCCTGGAAACGCCCCGATGGATTGTTAAAAGGCGTGAACGTGCTGTTTCAAGACGATTGGGGTATCAAAGATTGTTATGGTACCGATGAGATGGAGCCTGACCACTGGGAGGAACTGGTGGCGCGAATGGAAGAACAGGGCTTTAGCAGCTTCGCGGTACCCTTAGACTATTGCCGCGCTATTATTGCGGAAGCGCGCGCTATCAATAAACGCACTCGGCACAAAGTTCCCGTTGCCTACGCCGTCTGGCGACCCCTGATCGAGGGAGGAGATAGCGCGAAAAAACCCGCGCTGCCGGTCGTCACTATCCTGGAGCCGCGCCCCTACGACTCGCAAGCAGCAGCCCTGGCACAGCGCGGCCAGGATTTGTACAAACTATCAGAGTTTAGCTCGTGGTTTTACGATCCATTCGATGTTATTCGACCCTTCATCGGCCCCTATACCTCCCATTTGCGTGGAGTAGCTAACCCGCGCGGTCGCAAGCGTAAAGGGCCACAAAAGGCTGACGATCACAACGCTAACCTGGAAGCAGTTGTCAGCGAGGTGCTGGATACGGCCATCAATGATCCGTGGTGTCTACTCAACGAATCGCGCCTGCGCCGCCAGGCCGCGCTCTTCCAACTGGTCAATCGCCATGATGAAGCGCAACTCATGAGCGCGGTCGCCGCAATGTTGCATCCAGATTCGGGCGTTCCCCCCAAAGATCAACCATTCCTGCGGGCCATGATGCATCGCTCGCTGGAAAATGGCCTGATGCGCCTCATGACGGAGCTTTTTGAGAAAACCGCCCCCCTGGAAATCTTTACCAAAAACGATGACCCTGTAATCTAAGTTATGTAG
>JBOGTO010000417.1:0-5071 GCA_050695155.1 Ktedonobacteraceae bacterium | reverse complement strand
TCATAGTAGAGGCGACCCTTGCGGTCGCCTTTCAGGCCACTTTTAAATCGCCCTGTGCGGTCGCCTTGCTCGCTTGACAACCCCACACTACAAATGTATACTTGACACATCGCAATACACAATCGTTGCGAGGGACGAATACATGCCGGTCACAGTTACAGCGAGCCAGGGTTGATGAGAGCCGGGCAACTGCAACCGCGTGGAAAGCCACCCTCTGGCCTGGCAAAAAGAGTTAGCCGGGCCGCGATGCGGAACGAACGCTTCCCCTGAGTGGGTAGCCAGTAATTCTTGCCGGAAAGCCTACCGTTACCAGAAGGCAGGGCATCGAACGTATGCCAACGAGCGCTGATTGGCGCAAAACATCGCGTTCCGTGCCTGTAAAGTGGGAAGTCCATCTCTGTTCAACATATGCAACAGGGCATGGTCAGCTTCCAAACAGGGTGGTACCACGGGCCGCAATTATCAGCCCGCCCCGAATTATATTCGGGGCGGGCTTTTTGTTTGTCCCTGTATCCCAACCGTCTCCTCACCCGTAGGGGCGAGTGGGGAGTAGTGAGGATGGGTGGGCCTTTATGGTCGCCCGCCCCGCGCTATTAATCAAATTTACAAAAGGAGTGAAAAAATGAAAATCAGTCAGATGCAATCCATGTCTTCAACGGGTATCGTTGAACGCTACCTCGCGTTCTTCACTGCGCGTGGGCATCTTGAACTGCCCGGAAGTCCGCTCGTCGTTCCAGGCAGCTCGACCTCGTTTACTATCGCGGGAATGCAGCCCCTCTTGCCTTACCTGCGCGGGCAGGAGAGGCCTCCCTCAAAGCGTCTTGCCACCTTGCAGCGCTGCCTGCGTACCGATGATGTCGATGCGGTCGGCACAAATGAGCGCAAGCTGACATTTTTCAACATGTTAGGTAACTGGTCAGTAGGTGATTATGGTAAGCGCGGCGTCATCGAACTGGCGCTCGAACTGCTGCCCAGGTTTGGTTTTGAGCGGCAAGCGTTATGGGTGACGACGTTCGCGGGTGATGACGCGCTCGGTCTGCCGCCCGATGAAGAGGCCGTCGAGGAATGGATGCGCCAGGGCTTCCCGCCAGAGCGCATCGTGCCGCTTGGCGTAGACGACAACTTCTGGACGATGGGCGGCCCTGGCCCCTGTGGCCCCAACAGCGAAATCTTTGTTGATCGTGGCGTCGAACTGGGCTGCGGCAAAACTACCTGCCAGCCGGGTTGTGATTGCCCGCGCTTCCTGGAGATCTGGAACCTGGTCTTCATCGAGTTTGAGCGTTTCGCGGATGGCCCGCTGGCGCGCCTGCCCTTTCTCAGCGTTGATACTGGTATGGGACTTGAGCGTGTCGCTTGCCTCTTGCAGGGCGTCGAATCGGTCTATGAAACCGACCTGTTTATGGCGGCGGCGACGCGATTGAGCGAACTCGCGCCTACAGGCATCATGGGAGACAGTTCCATAGAGCGACATGCGCGTCGTATCATTCTCGATCATACGCGCTCGGTACTGTTCGCGGGACTGGAAGGCGTCATGCCGGGGCGCGATGGGCGCAATTCGGTAGTGCGTCGTCTCATAAGACGAGCATCACGCCAGGGGCGTATACTTGGCATTGATCGTCCATTTCTGGGCGAGCTGGTCGTGCCTTTCGCGCAGGGACATGCTGGCCTGCTTACACAGCAGGAACAGCACCGCTTGCCCGTCATAATAGATATGCTCACGAACGAGGAAACCCAGTTCGCCCGTGTGCTGACGACCGGCCTGAAACGCCTTGATAAGCTGATCCCTGACGAAGATGGCATCGTGTCTGGCGAAGACCTCTTCAAGCTGCACGCGGAACAAGGTTTCCCCTCCGATCTCGCTGCCGAAATCCTGGCGGAACGCGGCCTAAAGATGGATTGGTCGAGCTACGATCATGCACTTGAACAACACCGCGAGATCAGCCGCGTCAGCGCGGAGCGGCATTTCCAATCATAAGGCTACAAAATCATCCAGATGCTGTGTATCGTTATAGCGTTCGAGCAGCCACATGGCAGGGAAGCCTTCGACACGCGCTTTATGCCAGTGGGTGATCGATGTATGGCGGGCATCGACGGTTGCCCGCCTGAGATTTGCCATGCTCATTTCAAAGAAATAGACAAACGAGGCTTCGATAATGCCGCCATGACAGATAATCATGATATGCTTGCCATCGTGTTCATGGATAATGCGATGCAGCGCAGAGGTGGTTCGTACTATGAACTCCATCCAGTTCTCGCAGCCGTATACCCAGCGAAAGAAAGGGCGTTCCTCGGCTGGCACATCGCGCCAGAGGGTAATAAACTCCTCCTCGGTCAGAGAACCATCCTCGTTGCGCCACTCCTCCACATCCTCTTCAAGGATGATGGGCAGACCCAGCGCGGGCGCGATAATCTCGGCGGTATGTTGCGCCCTTTGCATGGTGCTGGAGATCAATACATCTATTTTGATGTCCTTACTTTCAAGCAGTCGATCGCGCAAGCGTTCAGCCTGCTGCACGCCCTTTGGTGAGAGCCGACCGTCGATGAATTTATCCTGTTCCACCTTAACATAATTGCCATGTCGTACCAGGTAGAGATGGGTCATTTTTTGCGTGCCTTTCGTTTTCATCATAAAAGGACGATTTCGTCCATTATTATTGAGACAAATGAGGGTAACGGTTGTCAACTGATACGAGGTTATGCCGTTTTATCCTCTTGTCAATTGTTCTATTCCCATGTATATTGTAGAAGTCCAAAGGTTTTGCGAAGAAATTTCAACCCATGAACGCCGAAAACCCCCTGGAAAAATCATGCTCAATGCAATCGGGAGAAATGATGAGTGAGTACTGTTCCGCGCGCGTCTGGCAACTGAAAGCGGGAGCTTCGGCTGCTGAACTTGAGACGCTGGCGACAAGCGGCGTAGCGGAAATGTATCGCTGGATTCCCGGCATCACACAACTCTCACTTGTGCGCCTGGCTCACAAACCTGAAACGCGCTACCTGATGCTGGCAACGTTTACAGACTATCAAGCGTATATCACCTGGAGGCGTATTGAAGAGGAAGGGCCTGACTACTGGGAGCGCTTTGCCTCGGTGTTCATGCACTGGGAGCAATTAGCGCGCCTGGTTGAGGAATATAACGGCGACTCTATCTCGCTCATGGAACTGGACCGTCATGAGCAAGCCGGAACAATCACATGAATCAAAACTACGGGGTATTGCGCGTCGTGCGGGTGAAATCGGGTCGCCCGACCACAGGCGGCACGCAGATTCAGGGAAGATACGCCACTGGCTGGTTGCCTGAAGACGGCCTGGTACATGTGCTTTCGCGCCAGGAAACGAGTATCGGGCGTGCTTTGAATAATGACGTTATCCTGATGGACCCGACCGTCTCGCGCGAACATGCGCGCCTATTGCTGGATGCGCATGGCTGGCATGTTATCAACCTGACCGCGCGCAATATTGTGCGCGTCAATGGTCATGCCGTTCCCAGCGGGGGCGCGATGCCTGTGCAGCCGCAGGATTTGCTTATCCTGGGTAGTACTATGTTGCAGTTGATCGCGCCCAATTCTCTCGAAGCCGCTAAAACCGCCATCGTACCAGATATGCGCGTCGATGCCAGCGCGTCCAATGGAAATACGGCCCTTGCTCGTGTTCAGGAAAATTCATTGGTCAACGGGCGTCCGCCAACTCCTGTCCGCTATCAACCCATCGCGCTGCCCGAACAACCCGATCCAGAACAGGAGGCCCAGCCCTGGGATGGCGAGGAGGAAGTCAGCGTGCTGGGCGCTGGCGTGACCATGCAATTTGCTTTGCCACAGCGTATGGGCATCCGCACGCGCTGGCTCATTGCGGGCATCGGCATCGCTCTATTGCTTATCAGCGCCATGATTACCATTATCCTGAATAGTATTGTAGGCATCTCTGCCCTCTCGCAAAATGGCGTCTCCAGCATTATCGCGGCTCTCACTATTCCACTCGTGCCGGCCATCGGCATCTTTCTGCTGGTGAACTTCATGGACCGCTATGAGAGGGAACCCTGGTTCTTGCGCCTGGCCGCTTTCCTGTGGGGTGCGGTCATCGCCATTCCACCCGCGCTCTTCATCGAGCAGAACATTGATAACCTGCTCCAGAACGTTTTTGATCCTAACAATAGCAATGAAATAATTCGCGTTATTTTTCAGGGACTGAATGCCGGTATCACCGAGGAAACGTTCAAGGGCATTGGCCTGTTGTTGCTCTTCATTATCTTGCGCGATGAGTTTGACAATGTTACCGATGGTATCGTGTATGGAGCGTTAATTGGCGCGGGCTTTGCGATGGTTGAAAACTTCAGCTACTTTGCCCAGCACTCGAAAGATTCTCTGGCCTTTCTGATCGTTGGCAGGATCGTTCTTGGCTGGCTCGGCCATTCCACTTTTATTGCCTGTTTCGGTGCCGCGCTTGGCTATATCCGCCATACGCGGGTGCGGTGGAAACAGATAGTCATTCCGATCATCGGATTTCTTATAGCCATAGGGCTACATAGTTTCTTCGATTTCGTCACGTTTCAGGTCAGCGCTTCCATCCATACGTCTGTAGGCAATAGCGCGGTGGTCAATTTCGCGCAAATCGCCATTGTTGGAAACTACATCCCGCCATTTCTGGCGCAGGTCGGCTTGCTCTATATCCTCATCAAATCGTTAGCGCACGAAGCTGCCGTGATCCGCGAATTTCTGGCAGTTGAGGTTAGTAACGGCGTAGTAACTGTGGGCGAGTATGCGCTGCTGCAAAACTCATTTCAGCGCACCAGAGCCGAACGGCGCGTGCTGCGCAAGTTTGGTGTCAAGCAATGGCTGCGCGTCAAAGCTCTCTATCAGACCGAGATCGGCCTGGCTTTCCGCAAATGGCATGTCAACATGGGCGACAAGCCCAAACTGGGCTACGTCCAGCCCGAAGACGCCTATCGCCAGCGCATCAAACGCCTGCGCCACGAAATCCGTATGCACGAAGTGAAAATGATGAATGTGAATGGATAAGCGCAACCAGGCATAGTGAACTCTCAAGGGCGACCGCAAGGGTCCCCGCCACTCCA
>JBOGTO010000416.1:0-6530 GCA_050695155.1 Ktedonobacteraceae bacterium | reverse complement strand
CCCCCGCCCTTACTATGACTACGGCGATGGGTTTGGAACTCACGTAATGGAGAGAGCTCACTATGTCTAACATCCCTAATGCATTGATTCGCGCTGCGCTGGAGGAGGATGGCGCGTTTGCCGATGTTACGACGCTGAGTACGGTGCCGGTTGAGCAACAGGCGCGGGGCAGTATCATTACGCGCCGGGCGGGGGTGATCGCGGGGTTGGCGGTGGCGGCTGCCACTTTTCATGAACTTGATGCGCGGGTAGAGGTGACGCTGCTGGTAGAGGATGGCGCGTCTGTACAGCCGGGGCAGGTTGTTGCGACAGTGCGCGGACCGGCGCGCGCCGTTTTGAGCGCGGAACGGGTTGCGCTCAACTTTTTGGGGCGGCTCTCCGGCATTGCCACGCTTACATCGCAGTGCGTACAGGCTGTTGAGGGAACGCGCGCGCGCATCCTCGATACGCGCAAGACCACACCTGGATTGCGCAGTCTGGAGAAAGAGGCGGTGCGATTGGGTGGTGGGCAGAACCACCGTTTCGGCCTGAACGATGGCGTGCTGATTAAAGATAACCATATTAAGGCTGCCGGGGGCGTGGCGCGGTCAATCAGGGTTGCCCGTAGCCATGCGCAGCACCTGCTCAAGATCGAAGTTGAATGCGAGACACTGCCCGAAGTGCGCGAGGCGTTAGAGGCGGGCGCGGATGTGATCTTGCTCGATAATATGGATATTGACACTATGCGCGGCGCGGTAGAATTAGCGCATCGCGTCTCGCCCAACGTGCTGATCGAGGCATCGGGCAGTATCGGTGTCAATGCCGCGAAATTGCAAGCCGTTGCCTCAACAGGCGTGGATTTCATTTCGCTGGGCGCGTTGACACATTCCGCGCCCAATTTCGATGTGTCGCTGGAATTCGAGTGATTTGCGAAATACCGGCCGCTATCTGGCATTTGGGGATGGCGCTCTGCCGTTGCCCTGAGAAATCAAGGAGAAAATAACATGGCTCTACAAACTGCATGTGCGTCGAGCAAAGAGGAACGCATTTTGCCACTGCTCTCGCCAAATGGGAGGGCGCGGCACCAGCAGGCGAAACGTATAGATAGCATCCCTTTGAGTTACGCGGAGATGCCCGGCGAGGAACTGGACCAGCGTATCGGAGCGGCCAGGGCTGCGCTTGGCGAACGACTGGTGATCCTGGGACACCATTACCAGCGCGACGAGATCATCAAGTATGCCGATCATCGCGGCGATTCGTTCAAGCTGGCGCAGTTGGCGGCGGCGCGCCCCCAGGCCGATTACATCGTCTTCTGCGGCGTGCATTTCATGGCGGAAAGCGCCGACATTCTCAGTGGGCCACACCAGCAGGTTATTCTGCCCAATCCTGCTGCCGGCTGCTCGATGGCCGACATGGCGAATATCGCCGAGGTTGAGGAATGCTGGGAGACGTTGCTGGACATACTGGGCGAAGACGCGGGCATCATTCCCGTCACCTATATGAACTCGGCGGCCAATCTCAAAGCCTTTTGCGGGCGCAACGGCGGCATCGTGTGTACCTCGTCGAATGCGCCAGCCGTCGTCAAATGGGCTTTCAGCCAGGGCAAGCGGGTACTATTCTTCCCGGATGAACATCTGGGGCGCAATACCGCGCTAAAATACGGCATCCCTGAGTCGCGTATGTTCGTCTGGAACCCTAAAGACCCGCTGGCCTCCAATAGCGCTGATGAAGAGATCGAGCAGGCGCAAATTATCCTCTGGAAAGGCTACTGCACGACGCACATGCGTTTCAATGTGCAGCAAATCGAGAAGGCGCGCGCCGAATATCCCGGCATCAAAGTGTTAGTGCATCCCGAATGTCGCCGCGAGGTGGTAGAGGCGGCTGATCTCTACGGATCTACCGAGTACATCATAGCGCAGATCGAGAAAGCACCGGCTGGCAGCCAATGGGCCGTTGCTACCGAGATTAACCTGGTGCATCGCCTGGCACAGGAACATCCCGATCAATTCATCTTCTGTCTCGACCCGGTCATCTGTCCCTGCTCGACCATGTACCGCATCCACCCTGCTTACCTGGCCTGGGTACTCGAAGGACTGGTCAACGGAGAAGTTATCAACCAGGTGAGCGTGGACGAAGATACGGCTCAATGGGCCAGAGTGGCGCTGGAACGGATGCTGGCACTATAAGTGTGTGGAATGAAAAGAGTCGGGGAGAGAGCTGGATGCCCACAAGGGGCATCCCTACATCACGGAAAACCTCCATTTCCCCCTCTGTCGTGTCCCTGGTGAGGCAGAGAGAAGGGGCAGCGGGGCATGGTGATATGTAGTGATGCCCCTTGTGGGCATCAGGGGTGGAATACTTTCTGCTGACAGAATGTTGTCACGGCTGGAAGCAAACGGCATAGAAGCCATTTCTTCTACAGTTTTCCTATCTTTACAATCTAAAGGAGGTTTTCGTGAGCGATACTGAGATTAAGGAGCAAACCCCCGCTCCTGATTTTACGCTGCCTGCTGTGGGTAGCGAGGATGTTGTGAAAAATGGTAAGGTACATCTGGCGGACTTACGCGGCAAAACGGTGGTGCTTTACTTCTACCCGAAGGATGACACGCCGGGCTGCACCAAAGAAGCCTGCTCGTTCCGCGATGCCAACCGCGAGATGCAGAAGCGCGGCATCGTGGTGCTGGGCGTGAGCGCCGACGACGTGGCCTCGCACCGCAAATTCTCCGGCAAATACGGCCTCTCGTTTCCCTTACTGTCCGATACTGATACAAGCGTTAGTCAGCTTTACGGAGTCTGGAAAGAGAAAAACTTCTATGGCAAGAAGTTTCTCGGCGTCAACCGCGAAACGTTCCTGATCGACAAGGATGGCGTTGTGCGCAAAGCCTGGCACAAAGTTACGGCTGAAGGACATGCTGACGAAGTGCTAGAGGTGGTAGACGCGCTGGGCCTACATTAATTTGACTGCATAGATACTCAATTGAATAGAAGTCGCTTATGATGAATAGGACGATTGGCGCATTTGCTGGGAAGAAATGTCCGCAAACGCGCAATTATCGTCCTATTATTGTGGCGCTTATAATGACGCGCCCGGAGGAAGAAAACGTATTTGGAGGAAGTTTTAATGCATCTACCGGGATACGAAAGCATCCCTCGTTGGATGGCGCTGCTATCGTGCGCTATCATCTTTACGGTTTTGCTGACTGCCTGCGGGGGCGGCGGCACATCATCAAGCCCGACACCAACACCAACGTCGGCGGTCAAACCTTCGCCGACGACTCCACCGACGCCAACGGTGAGTACAACAACTTACACAGGCAATGGCTTCTCTGTCGGCTATCAACAGGGATGGCAGGTCATAGCAAATAAAAAAGGCGAGGTGGATTTCGTTGATCCCACCGGCAATTACGCATTAACGGTGGTTTACGTCGCCGATCCTAATGGCGTGGGTGGCGCGGACACTTTTATGACGGCAGAGTTTAATGCGATAAAAACGCAGATGAAAAACCCTCAAACAGCCAGTGTGCCATCACCAGTTATGGTCGGTGGTGACTCCTGGTTGCAAAAAGCTATGACCGGCCAGGTCTCTGTTGGTGGTCAAGATGTGCCGGGACAAATTAATATACTCGTCGATATTCACCCGGCGCATAGCCCACCAGGGCGACCTTGCGACCCGCCGGGATATGCAGGTTGATGCCTTTGAGGACGGGGCGATCATTCGTATAGCCAAAAATCACATTTTCAAAGGTGATGTCGCCTTTGAGCTTGGTGGGGCCGTGATAGGGTTCTACCGTATCGACCACCTCTGGCGCCTGGTCGAATACCTCCTGGATGCGTTCGGAACCGGAGGCGGCATTACTTGCCAGCGTGGTGAGCTTGGAAAGGTCGCGCATGGGCTGGTAGAGCATTTTGAGATAGGTGAGGAACAAGATCAGGGTACCGACATCGATGGTGGATGCGCCGATGTTGATAAAACCGAACGAGAAGCCGTTGCCAGCCGCGACGTAGCCGCCAATGCCAACAACGACCAGCGTTCCGAAGACGACCAGAATAGCGACGAGCGGGGTAAATTGAGCTTGCAGGCGACCTGCTCGCATTCCTGCTGAGCGGTGCGAGCCGACATGCACGCCGAAGCGTTTGTTCTCGCGTCTCTCCAGTGTATAGGCGCGGATCACTGTCAACGCATTGATGTCTTCGGTTGCCACATCGGCAATTTTGCCCGCTGCTTTCGCTTTTCGCGTGGTGGCCGCCTTAATGCCCTTGGTGTAAATCAGCACGAGCAGCATGAGAACGGGCGCGATGATGAGCGCGAGCGCGGTGTAGGGCGGGCTAATCAAGAGCATCACGATTGCCACGCCGATCAGTGTCAGAACGCCCGCCAGCAGGTCAACGATGCCATCCGTCACCAGCTTCTCAATGTCGGTGATATTGCCCGTAATGCGCTGCACAAGATCGCCTTTTTTCTGTTTATCGTGCCAGTCTAACGAGATGCGTTGTAGATGGCTAAACAAATCTTCTCGTAAGCGCGCGCTCAACTGTTGCGCGATGAAGGTGGCGAGAAACAATTCAATATAGACCAGCAACGCGCTCAGCAAACCAAATACGGCCAGCATTATCAGGGAAAAGACAATTACACCTATGGTGCTGTGCTGGACAATCCTGGGATGCAGGACCGAATTGGGATCAGAGGGCGACGCCGGACAGGGCGCGGGAGCTGGTTGACCCGGCGGCTGGTTCGGCGCTAAGGGTCTCAGCGATGGGTCCAGGACTGGCGAATCAAAAAAAGAGAGGACGGGGTCCAGGAACGGAAAAGTACAGGCCGGATCAGATCCCGGATTATTGACTTTGCTGGGAATGAATTTCAACGGCATAGCGGCCAGCAAGTCTGAGCCGACCTGCGCGATGGTGACAAGCATCGCTAGCATGACGAGAAAACGATAGCCTTTGAGGTTTCGATAAAGAAACTTAAAAAGAAATAACATGTGTTCACCCCCCACTTAACACAGACTATGCTGATACAGCGATCTCTGTTGATCTATCAATATAGCGCGCCGGAGGCGCATTGTTCATACGTCGCGCGATCTGGCGCGTGGCAACTTCAATAAGGTGGGCAGCCACGATGGTAGTAGCATCTGGCACATGCCCAAAACTGGGAAAGTCATTAATATCGACGACCGTCGAGCCATCGGGTGTTTCTACTATGTCCAGGCCATAAATATCCAAACCGAAGATGTCTCCAACTTGTAGGGCAAGCGCGCGCATCTCTAGCGTGATGAGAATACGATGCTTCTCTACTGCTACATCCGGGTGCAGTGGCGAGCGTTTTGCGATAGCGTACACCTGCGTTCCGGCAACATAGAGCTTGATGTCAAAATTGCCGTTTTCCGCGTAATGCTGGGCCAGCAGGTAGTTGTTTTCCGCGCCGGTGATGTCCAACGCAGCCAGGTCGCGCGGGCTGTTTACCTTGTAGATACCGCGACAGGAACTGCCGTTGGTTGGTTTGACGACCAGGGGGTAATCTTCCTCTGGCACCTGGCTGAGTAGGCTCTGGTGGGCGGCAAAGTAGGTACGCGGTACTGGCAGACCATACGCCTGCGCGCGAGCGATAGCAACGGCTTTATCGCGCACCTGGCGAATAGCCTGCGGCTTGTTGATGGCCGCGATACCGGCTGCCTCAGCCGCTTCTAAAATACTTAAACCGGGGCCATCTGACACCGTTTTCAGCACAAAGGCATCATAACCGTTGCCGGTTATATCAGATAAGCAAGTGATGCTTGTCTGCGGCTCGAGTACGTCAACCTCATGTCCCCATTGCATGAGTTGATGCGCAACGACCATTGGCATTGGTTCATTTCGATATTGAGCTTCAATAATAAAACAAAAGCGCATCTATTCCTCCTCTACCCTATGCCATTTGGATAGGATCATTGGGCGCGAAGACTTCTGATAGGTTATACTGAATATCGTTACACCCCCTGAGTCCATCATGCCCTACTACTCGATGAAAAATGAGGTTTTTCATCCTCTCGCCTCGCCAACTCCCCTGTTGAACAGAGACGAGGTTATCTTACCTCGCGGTCAAGATTAAGCAATATGAAACAAGAAAAACAATCCTGACGTTAAATTATTCATGTTACATAGCATTGAGAATGCATTAAGCATAATATAACACATAACGCTAGAGAATAAAAGAATCCCAGTCGGTAATTATACGTAACACTGTCTCCTTTTTTTACGATGACTTCTGGAGCCTCAATACTGCGCGGTTCGTAAGCTGGGAGGAAGCGAAATCTGTTCGTAAAATGTGACATATGACCCATGTTTAGTCTGAGCTTATAGCGTAAAATGCTCTTGTGAAAGTAAAACAACATCGCTTTCGCGGGAGGTTACATTATGGCACGCAATCTTTATCGTTTTTACCTTTACGTCGTATTCGTAGCAATGCTCGTTTTCGCAGCCGTTGGCCTGGTGCTGTTCTTACAAGCGCTGCTCTCGTTGAGCGGGCTGCGCGGTAGCTATGCCAGTGTGCCAACGAATGGGGCTATCACCCAGGC
>JBOGTO010000415.1:0-4899 GCA_050695155.1 Ktedonobacteraceae bacterium | reverse complement strand
GGCTCTGCCGTTGTCAGCAATAGCATCTCTATTGCCGTACTCGGTCAAAATGGATCGCCTGCTTCTATAACCACGTATCTAGGTGTATTCGTGCCGAACGAGGGCAATTTTCAGGTGCGTATCCCCGGCAATGGGCTGGTTCAGTCGTCGCCAGATGCGCTTTATAGCGCGACGAGCGGCATCGCCGACGCCAATGCAGCATCACCTTCTACCGTCGCGCTGGCGCAGAATGGCAGCGATGTCAGCCTGCAAGATGTCAATATCTGGACGATGCATTCCATCCTGTCGCAACAAGACCGCCAGTTGCGCCAGGGGCTGACTTCTCAACTGGCAATCCAAGATGGCGCGCTCGTTGGCACCGTCACCAATACGCTCGGCTATGCTCTCGACGATGCATTTCTCTTGCTGCCCAACGACGCGCTTAAACTGGGACATATCGCGGCGGGAGCCACAAAACATATTATGCTGAAACTGAGTAGTAACCCGTTCCCGCCCAATAATACACTGGCGGACTTGATTCAAGAGCTTACTAATTCACCAGCTTTCGAGCAATTGCCTGCGCAACCTGAAACAGCCTGGCAACGCCACCTATCTATGTTGTTTGCACTGGATGGCGAAGGTCTCTATGGCGGATCATCGATAGTAACGACAGGTCAATGCAATCTACCTGTGCCTGTTTTGCCCTCGCCGTTATGTATCAACTCCGCCGCAGGCAACGGAAGTGTCAGTAATATTCTGCTGAATCCGGGTATCACCCCCGGCTGGGAATACACATCGACGCGAGATACCGACCCGCTGTTGGTACCTGGCGCGCCCATCACACTGTTAGGCTGGGCCGACAATGCCTTAGATTCAACCAATGGCGTTACCGTCAACAACAATGCGGCTGCCGGCTTCCATGAGACGCTCATACAGGCACCTCTGCATGTTGACCTGGCGGGTTCATTAAACCTGCCACCCAACTTCATCATGGCGCGCCTGGTTGATGCTGCCGCGAACAATATGCAGGTGCAGCTTCCCGGCGTCTATACCGTCTCGACAGGCAGCATGACCTTTGAATTTGCCGTACCCGCCAGCGCCGCGCATCTCTCAGGCTTGACTTTCAGCGAACCCGATGTCAGCCTCTACGCGCAAGTCGCTACACAGGTGAGCGCGGATGCCATGCCCTTTCGCTTATACAACTGGCATACCCACGCCTGGGATAACATCTCGTTCAATCAGGGTACCTTTACCAGCAACGATGTTGGGTCATATGTGAGCGCAAGCCGGCGCGTCCTTTTGCAGCTTGCAAACCGCGACAGCTCGCTCGGCACATTCGCATTTGGCGCGCCCTTGCTCAATTTGCAAGGTACGATATAAAGGATAGGGGAGCGATAATGATCAAAGTGCAACATGTGTATAAACGCTATGGCTCCGTACACGCGCTGGAAGACCTGAGTTTAGAGGTGCTTGAGGGGGCAGTTTATGGCCTGATTGGGCCTAATGGCGCGGGTAAAACGACGCTGCTGCGCATCCTGGCGGCCTTGATCTCGCCTACTTCGGGGCAGGTGTGGCTCGATAATGAGGAAGTTACGCAGTCGCCTGCTGCCATCCGGCGCAAAGTTGGCTATATGCCAGACTTCTTTGGCGTCTATCCCGACCTGACCTCGGCAGAATACCTTGAATTTTACGCGGGTATCTCCGGTGTTGCGCGCCGCAACCTTGCCGCTTCCATTAAGGACTTGCTCGAACTGGTGAATCTCACCGGAAAACGCGACGCGCCCGTTGAGACGCTGTCGCGCGGCATGAAGCAGCGCCTGTGCCTCGCGCGCGCTTTGATACACGATCCGCGCATATTGCTGCTTGACGAACCTGCTTCGGGTCTCGATCCGGGGGCCAGAGTCGAGTTCCGCGAACTGCTGCGCACCTTGCAAGGCATGGGCAAAACTATCGTCGTCAGCTCGCATATTCTGCTTGACCTGGCCGAGATGTGCAGCCATATCGCCATTATTCGCGCCGGACAACTGGTGATTGAGGGCGATGTCGAACACGTCATACGCGCCCTGGGCGGAGCGCAGCGCATCGAGATGCGCGTACTCGAGCGCGCGGACGAGGCAATACAGCTACTTAAAGATATGCCGGAGATTTCCAGCGTCTCGCTTGAGCGAGATGATGAAAATGGTCAGGTGGTCCGCGCTGAATTTACCGGCAATGATCTTGCTTTGCATCATATCCTGACGGAGTTGCTCGCCAAAAACGTACTTGTGGTTTCCTTTGCTCCCCTCAAAGCGGTTGAACGATTGGAAGAAGTGTACATGAGCATCATGGAAGGAGTGGCCTCCTTATGACTTTTTCAGCGCTGCTCACCAAAGAACTGCGCTCGCGCCTGCGTCGTGAGCGTTCTATCTGGCTCATCATCGCCTATCTCTGCGTGTTGGGCCTGCTGGGTTTCGTTTTCCTCCTGCGCGCCAACGCTTTCAGCGGCGGCTCTCGCGTCTACCTGTTGAGCCAGACGGGGGCGCAACTCTACGCCCTGCTTTCATTAGTGCAGCTGGCATGGGTGGTCTTTATTGCCCCCGCCTTCACAGCAACCTCCGTCAATGGAGAGAAGGAGCGGCAAACCTATGATCTGTTGCTTTGCTCGAAACTCTCGGCCTTCTCGTTGCTCACGGGCAAGCTGATCGCGGGGCTGGCGAATGTACTGCTGTTGATTGTCGCCTCTATTCCGCTTTTCAGCCTGGTCTTTTTCTTTGGAGGCGTTGCGCCGTCGCAAGTCTTCGCCATGCTGCTCATTTGCGTCATGACTGCCATCGTAGCAGGAACCTTTGGCCTTTTCTGCTCGACGCTGTTTCAACGCCCGAACGTCTCGACGGCTATCGCCTACGGTTTTTGCGTGCTCTGGATGTTTGCCTACTGGGTAGTGTACTATCTAATTAGCAGTAGTACGCCTCCTGGCAACCCACGCGCAATTGCCTGGGTACAGGGGTTGAATGCCTGGAATCCGATTGCCGCGCTCAATAGCGTGGTGAGCGGCGGTCAGGGCGTTGTCACTAACTTTACGTTTTTTCGATGGCATCTCGCGCCCTGGCTGGCCTTTACATTGATAAGCCTTGTCGTTGCCATAATCTTATTTCTTCTCAGTAGCGCGTTCGTCAAGCCCAATACGTATGGCCGATTTCTCGCCTGGATGCGCCTGCGCGGTAAAAGGATGAAGCCATCAACGGCATGAAAGGCCACTAATTTATGGCAACGCTCGCTCCACAACGCCCGGAGGCGCATAACTCAATCGCTCACGAGCAAAAACTTGCGGTAGCTCTGCGCCCCTGGCGCAAGCGCCTGTCACTACAGCAGGCGCTTCACTGGACCATAAACGGATTGATCGTGGGTGTACTGATCGCCTGTCTGCTGTTGCTGGTATCACGCTTTATTCCTTTCCCAACGGCTTTACTCTGGGCTATGGTGGTCATTGCGGCATCCCTCATATGCGCTACAGGTTTAGCTCTTTACTATCGTCCCACGCTGGCCTCTAGCGCGCGCCGCGTTGATACGCTGCTGGCATTACATGATCGGCTGGGGACAGCGTGGGAATACCGCGAGGATAGCTCGCCCCTGCCTGCTCTGCAAAGGCGCGACGCGCTCGAGCGGCTGGGCGCGTATACACCAGCCAGGGCGATTGCCTTGTGGCCTGGACGCGCGCGTCTGCTAACAATGGGCGTCGTCGTACTCGCTTTCCTTTTGCTGCTCCTGCTGCCTAATCCGGTGAATGCCACGCTCCAGCAACAGCAAGCTTTTCAGAACAGCCTGTCCCGGCAAATAGCGCAACTCAACCATATACGTCAGGTGATTGATAGCCAGAGAGCAACGCCGCAGCAGGTACGCGACCAGTTAGATAAAATCTTGCAGCAGGCCATGTCGCAGCTTCAACAAGCCCAAAACGCGACGCAGGCGCAGCAGATTCTGGCTCAGACGCAGCAAAAAATCGATCAATTGCGCGATCCACAGGCCGGTAGCAAAACCAGCGCCAACGCTTCCGCCGCTTCGACACTGCAAAGCAGTACCAATGCCAATGTCAAAGCAACCGGCAAGGCGCTGGCAACGGGCGACAGCAAAGGCCTGAGTAACGCGCTACAGAAACTGGCCTCTCAGGTCAACAGTATGACCGCTGACCAGCGCGCCCAACTCTCACAGCAAATTGCCAGCGCGGCGAATGCAGCCAGCGGTAATCCCCAGCTCGCTTCTGCCCTGCAACAGCTTGCCAAGTCGGTTGCCGACGGCAATGCAAGCGATATTGCCCAGGCTATACAGGCTGTGCAAAATGCCGCCGCTCAGGCCAGCACTGACCAGTCCACTTCTAACAGTATCAACCAGGCCGCGCAAGCTCTGCAAAATATAGCCAACGCCATCGCGTCATCTACCAATAGCAGCGCCAACGCCACCTCCAACCAGGTACCCAATGCGGGTAATCCCGGTCAGGGGCGCAGTCCCAGTTCAAGCCAGTCTCCCGGCCAGGGCGATCAGGGTACTGGCGGTCAGGGCAATAAGGGCAGCAAAACAGGGAAGAACGAGCAGGTGTACGTGCCGGGGCAGGTCGGCTCAGGCAGCAGCACCACTACTAGCAACGGCGATAGCGGCACCGTGCAGCCAGGTTCCCCCGTCTCATACGCGCAGGTACTCGAACAATACACGCAAATGGCTCATGATGCCATCGACAATAGCAACATCCCGCCCGACCTGAAAAATCTTATCGGTGGCTACTTCAATTCGCTAAACGGGCAGAAACAGTAGGAAAACATGATGAAATTTGGAAAAGGCCATGAACATATTGCGCATGAAATTTGGAAATGGCCGTGAACATATTGCGCATGAAATTTGGAAATGGCCGTGAACATATTGCGCATGAAATTTGGAAATGGCCGTGAA
>JBOGTO010000414.1:0-7293 GCA_050695155.1 Ktedonobacteraceae bacterium | reverse complement strand
CTTTAGCGCATTGTTATTGTAGATAGTGAGTCATAGTATGCAAGACACAGAAATTGTCCTGAGCGACAACGAAATACCCATGCTCAATGCGCTGGCGAGCAAGGCCAGACAACAGGCGCAATCTGTCGAAAGCCTGCTGGAAGGTGTAGCACTCAGCTATGCTCAGGGGTTATCAGCCCTGGGCTACCTGTGCGCTAAGGGATTGGCGGAAAGCATGGTCATCGGCAGTCAGCAGAAGCGCGTATTGAGGAAAGCCGGGCAAGATTATTTGGAACAGGGCTTGCCGGAGCAACGCCTGTGGCAACACTTGATTGATAAAGGCGCTTTGACGCTGCCAGAGATCAACGAGTACCTGCCTCAGTCAGAGGCAAAGTTTACCATTGGCATGTATCTGGGCGCGTTTCAGAAAGCCGGATACGTGGCTTTCTCTGCTGGCAAAATCACGCCAAAGCAGCAGGACATGCCAGCATCCATTGCGCAATTGCAAAGCTACCTGGCGCATGTCAAAGAGACAGAGCAGCGCGACCCGGACAATCCGGCAGAGGGAGAAGCTGAGAAACGCAAGCTGGTGGAAGACAGGCAGGTATCGCGGATAGGCTATCACCTGACCACTGCGGGAGCAACGCAAGCGCGTCTCCTGGCGGAAGCAGCAAAGCAAGATAGAATAGGTAGCGTAACGCGCGATATGCTCTTGAGCGGCGCGTGGCGCAACTGCCAGTTTCGCCCGTTGAGCGTAGTCGCGCCGCCGGAAAAACGCCTGGAATTGCAGCATCCCCTCCCGCGTTTTCTGAGCTATTTGCGCAGTTCAATGGTAGCTGCCGGTTTCAGCGAAGTCTCGAGGCCCATTCTGGAGACGCAGTTCTGGAACCTCAACGTCTTATTTATGCAGAAATGCCACCCGGTGCGCAGCCCGAAACACCTGCTGGCAATCGACGGCGTCACGCTGCCGGAAGAGAGCGCGGCCATGAGCGAGGCGACGCGCGCCTGCCAGCAACGCTTCGCCTTAGAGTACCAGGGCAAGGGCGCATCCGGTTCGCGGGGTTGGGGCAACCTGGACGGCTTCAACAACGACCAGGTGGTGGTGCGCAGTCACAGCACGCCCGTCACCGTGCGGCAACTGGCAACGGCGCAGGCGTACCCCGTGCGCGTCTTCGGCTTTTCGCGCTGCTGTCGCGCGCGCCCCGAAAAACCCGAATTTCTCCAGATGGACGTGCTGGTAGCCGATGCGGGATTGAACGTCTCGACGCTACTGGGAAGCATCAAGCATGTCTGCCTTGCAATGTTTCCAAAAGCGGCCGATGTGCGCGTGCAGGCCAACTATTTCCCCTTTGCCGAGGTCTCAGTTGACATCTTTGTCGTGTACGCCGATGGCAGCAGCGACGAAATCGGCTCCTGCGGCCTGTTGCGCCCCGAATCGGCGGCTATTCTCAATGTTCCGGTGCCGGTCGGGCTGATCGGCTTCAACGTCAGTCGCCTGGCGCGTTTCCTGTGCGATAACCAGAAGGCATTTGACCCAAATAGCATCGGCTTCGACGCCTTTGACGAAACGGAGGTACCCGTTCATGCCGAACGTTGATTTCGCGCGCACCCAGCTTACGCGCCGGATGCCAGATACCCTGACTGCGCCCGATTTTGAACACAATCTGCTCAGCATCAAGGCGCTAATCGATACACAAAGTGACGACGTGCTGACCCTCAACTTTATGGATACACTGCGTCCCGAATTATGGTGTGTCGAGGGGCTAGCGCGTATTCTCGATCCTATACCGGGTCAAAAGTATGACCTCAATCACTTTCTACAGTTTCCTAATATTGAGGCAAAGTTTGAGAACCTGCCCGGCAATAAAGCGGCCTGGGTCTTATTCGTGAATGTGAGCAATCCGCAGAACATCGTAGATGATGGGTATTTCTTCAAAAAAGTCCGCGATCAACTGGGCTTCGGCAGCAGCCAGCACATCGATGTAACTATTTTGCCGGGTATGCAACGCGACATTCGTATTGCCTCTACCGCCATCGAAGATGACGCCGCAATTCCCAGCCTGTCATTACAGCCGGGGATGAATACTGTTGTGATTACCGCGCTTGATGAGCGTATTGCAACATGGCTATGGCTGACCTTTGGCTGCAACTATATTGATCGCGGTCATATGCTGGCAGGATACGCGACCTCGTTAGTTGACAGCGAGCAATTGGCAAAGTGGGAGCCTTTCAAACTTACAGACCAGTATATACACGAGACATTTGGCTTTACTCCCGATAATGAACGTTTCAAAGATGCGCTGCAAAGCCAGCATTTCAAAGTTCTTCACGACGAAACAAAACACTTATGGTATGTTGTGCCGCCCATTTTCCGCTTTGACATCATTCACCCCATCGACATACTGGAAGATTACCTGGTTGTCACCCATTATGACGAGGTGAAACCAACCGCGCTATTGACGACTCCCGCGCTCGGCGGGCAAACGCGGCGTAACGCACTGGAAGAGCGGTTAGTGGAATACATGCGAGCGTATGGAGCGCGCCAGACAACCGGCCTGCTGCTAGATTCACAGGAAAATGTCACTAATTCTATGCGTCACACTGCGCCCCAACAGGTCATGCGACTCGCCAACGCCGTCAACACATTGCGCGAATACATGGTAGATAGCAGCCTCGTGCCTCTGCTTAGAAATGCTGTCCATGCCAGCGTGCCGCAGCCACCCACCACCTTCTATCTGTTCACCGAAACAGTGCATATCGATGAACAGAAGGTAGCGCACTCGCGTTGGACAATGGGTATCTTGCTGGTCGGCACCGGGCATCCATTCAACAACGCCCACACGCTGCTCGACGCGCTCTGCTATCACCTGCGCCTGCCCTACACGCTCAAACGCAGCTCAAGCTCTGCCCTGATTCCGGGGCGACAGATGGATATATATTATGGAAAGGATGATAGTACGCTCATCGGGCGGTTTGGAGAAGTTCATCCTGAAGTCCTGACAAACTGGCATTTGTTCGATCCTGCCAGCTTTATTGAGTTGGATTTGGATACTATCGCGAAGCTAATTGCGCAATGACCAAACGCATCGCGCTTTACTGGCATAATGGGCGCAGCCTCGGTCATACCATACGCAGCGCAACGCTTGGACAGGGACTTTTGCAACGAATGCCGGGCAGCGCAGTGATGGGTATTACGGGCGCTTCAAAGGGGCTTGAGTTGTTGCCGTCGGGTATGGACGTGGTTAAAATACCATCGTACCTGGCCTTTGACCACGCGCAGGGGGCCGTATCCGCGCCCATTATGCCCATTACACGCGAGGATTTAGCCAGGATGCGCGAAAATCTGATCGCTACCTTTGTGCGCGACTTTCGCCCGCACGCCTGGATTGTCGATTACCATCCGCAGGGCAACGATGGCGAACTGGTGCCGGCGGTCACACAATCGCCTGCAACACAAAAAATACTTGGCTTGCGCGGCATCCTGGGTACACCGGAGCAAACTAGCAAGCAGTTTTTTAGCCCGCATATGGCGGACTTCATCCGCGCAAATTATGCGGCCATCCACGTCTATGTTGATGAGCGCGTCTTTCGCCTGGAAGAATACTACGACGTGCCAGCATCGCTCGTTGAAATGCTGCGCTATACCGGCTACGTGACGCGCCTGGTAGCCGCCACACGAGAAGAGGCGCGCGCGCGGCTAAATTCAGAGCCACAAGCTCGCGTGGTGGTTGCCAGTTTCGGCGGCGGACAAGGCACAGAGCAACTATGGCAGGCGATTCTACAAGCTTTGGAGGGTATATCACACACATTTGACCTGGCTTACTTTGCAGCCGGGCCATACCTGGAAGCCGATGCTTATATACGCCTGCAAAACATAGTTATGCAACATGCCAACTGGCATTGGACGCGCCTGCTCGATCCGCTCCCTGTATGGATGAAGGCCAGCGACCTCTTCATTGGTTCCGGCGGCTACAACTCGCTCTCAGAGGTGCTGGCAACGAGCGCAAATGCCCTGATTATCCCGCGGCAGCTCAACGAGCGCGAGCAGTTGCTACACGCTACGTCGCTAGCAAAGCTGCAAACATTGCGCCTGCTCGATCTCGAAACCGCGCTGCACGAAGACATCGCCCCCTTATTGGAGATGTGCCTGCGCGAACCATTTCCCATCGCGGGACAATTGCCCATCAAAACCAATGGAGCCGAGACCAACGCGCGATTGATCGAAAAACTGTCAGGCTGATCATTGGAGGACCATTGAGCAGCATACAACTCCGGCGTATCGCCATGACCACTACTGATAATATCTTTGATGCTGGCGGGGTCGAAAACTCGATTGCGCGTATTGCGCGCGGTATGGCGGCGACTTACGGCATACAGGTGGATATTCTCATGCTCGATGCTGCTGGACATACCGCGTTCAGGCCAGAAGGGAATAATGGTATTACAAGGCTTGAGTCGCCATTCGAGGACGTAACGCTTTATCGTTTGACGCCCTGGACGGGCAGCGAACGGCGCGAGCAACGCTGGACCGACATACATTATGCCCTGCTCGAACTGGCGGAGCAGCGCCGCTACGATCTCATGCAGGCATTTTATGCCACCGTCGCGGGCTTTCCTACCGTCTACGCGGCGCGTCAACTGGGCATTCCCGCGCTTGTCAGCATTCGCGGCAGCGATTTGATTAGCGATGTCTTCAAAGCGGAAAGGTTTCACTATCTGATATGGGTGCTGGAACACGCCACTACTATTACGGCGGTCAGCCAGGAGGGACTGGACAGGGCGCGCCTGCTCTGCCATCGTTCTGACGTGGGGCGCGTCATCCTCAACAGCATCCACCCGCAAGATTTCGCCGAAGGTGTAGAGGAGTTATCGCTGCCGCGCCCCGTAGTTGGTTCGCTGGCGGTTTTCAGGAACAAGAAAGGTTTAGAAGTCTTGCTCTCAGCCTTTCACATGCTCTTACAACGCTACCCCTCGGCGCATTTATTGCTGGTCGGCTACGTGCTTGACACGGAACAGCAGCATTTCGCTGAACTGGTGACAAAATATGGACTTGCTGGCAAATTTACGCTGACTGGCCGGATTGCGCGGAGCGACGCGCTGCGCTACCTGCGCCTGATGGACGTATTCGCCTTCTCCTCGCTGCATGATGGTTGCCCCAACGCTGTGCTGGAAGCGATGCTGGTCGGATTGCCCATCGCGGCCTCGCGCGCCGGAGCATTGCCTCAAATGATCGAACATGGCAAAGAGGGCTTGCTGGTGCAGCCAGGTTCCGCGCTAGAACTATGCGAGGCAATCGCAACCATGCTCGATGTGGAGCATGAGAGGCATAACTATGGGCAAATGGCAAAGGAACGGGCGCTGACTTATTTCGCGCTGCGGCGCGAATTGGATGAGTATATGCAAATATACGGGGAATGTTTCGCCGGGCATCGATATAGTTGACTTCTATTTATTGGGTGTGCTAGTATGAAAAATCACCTTGTGGAAGCAAAAGGAGCAGAAAGATATGACACTGTCTCCCATCTATTGTAGCGAGTGTGGCGCACTGAATATTCCCGGAGCGAAGTTCTGCGTCACATGTGGACACGTCATGCACATTCCTGTGGAGCAGGCACCGCTTCCCGTTGCAAACCCCACCGGCACCGGACTCCTGCCGCAGGATAGTCTGCTCAATAAACGCTATCGCATCCGCAAGCTGGTTGGCACCGGAGGTATGGGAGCCGTGTATAAAGCGGAGGATACTCCCTATGGAGATCGCCCGGTAGCCATCAAGGAAATGCGGCAGAGTAGTCTGACTCCGCAGGAACTCGAGATAGCCACCGGACAATTCAAAGTCGAAGCCATTATGCTGGCTCGTCTCCAGCATCCCAGCCTGCCACGCATCTATGACCACTTCCTGGAGTCGAATCGCTGGTACCTGGTGATGGATTTCATCGACGGTGAAACGCTGGATGAACACCTGCGCAGAACGCCCGGCAGGAAACTGCCGCCGCAGGAAGTCATCGATATTAGCATTCAGCTGTGCAAAGTGCTTGATTACTTGCACAAACGCCAGCCCCCGGTAGTCTTCCGCGACCTGAAACCGTCCAATGTTATGCTCACGCCCGAAGGACATCTCTACCTGATCGACTTTGGCATTGCGCGTATCTTCAAACCCGGCCAGGCCAAAGACACCAAAGCCTACGGCTCTATCGGCTATTCCGCGCCCGAACAGTTTGACCGGGAACAGACCACCGACCAGGCGGACATCTATAGCCTGGGCATCACCATGCACGAAATGCTGTCGGGCAGCATTCCCGCGCTCACACCATTCTCGATGCCACGCTTGAGCTTCCCAGGCCAACCCGCGCTCGAGCGGCTGGCAGCGCTTATCACGCGCATGATCGAAATGGATAAAGAGAAACGTCCAAAAAGTATCACAATGGTTCGGCAGGAATTGGAAAGCATTCGGGACGAACTAAAGCGAACCACGTATGTGCCGCCCTCGCCAGCGCCTCTCGCAACAGCGCCACCCACACAATATGCGTCGCAGTCGGCACAGGAACCGCCGCACATGGCACCCACACAGTATGCACCACCACCGATGGCCGCGACGGTAGCCGAGCCAGCTTTCACGGAAAACGCGCAACAGGCGCTGGTCGCTGCCCAATTACCGCGCCCGGCAGTTAAACGGGGCGCATTGTCTATAGGCAATAGTTTCATGCTTGCTGCGCTTGTGGGCATTGTTATTTATGCTCTTGTGACCTTTATTCTGGGCAAAGTTTTCCTGGGCGCGCAAACATCCGGCAATAGTTTTCTCTTGAATGCCATCATCCCCGCTCAAAGCGCCAATGTTTACTTCGTAAGATGGGACTACTTCGTGCTTGGCCTGAGTTTCTTCATTCCATGCTTTTTTGGCGCCAGGTACGGCTCAATAGTGGGGCTGGTCGTCGCGGTGATAGGAGCGTTGTTAGGAGATGTCCTATCTCAATTCCTGCCCGCGTGGTACTGGTTCGCAGGCTTTGCCGCGCTCGGACTGATACCCGGACTGGCATATATAAAAACGCGCGGGTCGTACAAGAAGGCCGGTAACATCCTACTCGCCGTCGTTTATAGCTTCGTTGCCATCCTTATCTGGGCCATCTTCCTTCTCGTGGGAGACTTCATAAGCTTAACTGTAAACTTTGGAATATTTCTCCCTACCCTGCTTACTTTAACGCTCGTTCAACTTGCGAGCCTGGTGCCTCTCGTAATTGTGCTGCTAGCGAGCAATACCTTTACAAAGGCGCGTGCCAGCCAGTCAGCATGACAAAACGAAAGGTGCCGGAGCCAATG
>JBOGTO010000413.1:0-8750 GCA_050695155.1 Ktedonobacteraceae bacterium | reverse complement strand
GTAGAGGCGACCCTTGCGGTCGCCTTTCTCGCCAACATCACATCGCTACCCACTCCACACGTTCCCGAAATAGTATATACTGCTGTCACAGGCTAGTCACAATGCATGGCGACGTAGTGGGGTGGAGGCAGGATGTAGATGCAGCGAAAAATACGCTATCACAGGATACAATTGCTGGCCTATGACCTCTTCGACGCGCCACGCTGGAGCCTGCCACCCGCCAGCCCTGGCCCTACACCTCTCGCTTTGAAAGTCATACCACGCTCGCGGACGTATATGCCGAAGAAGATTCACCTGGTACCTGTGAAGCATGAAATCGTCATCAGAAAGTTCGAGTCAAAGCACGAGACCGAAGGAGTATCTATATCTTATGATGAAAATGCTCCTATAGATCTAGCATGAGATATTTCTGCGGAAGGCGGGTTTTACGGAGCGATCAAGAAAGATGTAGCCAAGTGTAATGGCACTCAGCATGATTCCGAAGGTGGGGGCAAGCAGGTGTATGTTTCTATATTCAGGCTGAGTCAACAAGAAGAGTTCGTAGGCGATCTCCATAGACTCATAGACTGCTGTGAACCAGAATGCCCAGAATTGGAGCGTCCACAGTCCGTACACAACGATGAAGCCGAGCGCCGCTCCGATACTCAATGCGATAAAGTCACGTGAACCAGCAGTTGTAAAGAAGAGCAAACCAAGACAACTAATGGCACCCAGGAATTCGAAGAGTGACAGAGTGGTGATACCGGAGGGACGTTGACGGCGAATTACTTTTCTCTCTCTATGTACTTTCATGTTGAAGCAACTCTTCTTTCATACCTTCTCCAAATGAGTCAGCCTCACCAAAATCTGGAGAGAGCTTGAATGAGACTGTCAAAAACACTTCAAACACTATCTTACCAAATTTTTATGCATTCTGTGGAATGGATACCATATTGCCTATTAATTTATGTGAATACTCCTAAAGCGGAAATCCTCTAAGTCCGCTTTAGTTACATCATCACCCCAATTCCATACAAAGACAGAAATCCGGTCGCAAAGTGATGTGTCTATGCTACAATAGGCTAAGCAGGGCGGAGAATACCCGTCCTTCGCCCGCGTCCCTACGTAACGGTGGGCGTATTATCTTATATTGACAGGCTAATGGGTGAGAATGCGTTGAATTGTATTCCCTACAAAGGATAGATACTTCATGTTAGAGAGACAGGCACCGATTATTGAGGCGCGGAGCGTCAAGAAGATCTATCGCAGCGGGCAGTTGCGCGTGGAGGCGCTGCGTAGTATTGATTTAGAGGTTGCGAAGGGCGAGATGGTGGCGATTATGGGGCCAAGCGGGTGCGGCAAGACGACGCTGCTCAACTGTCTCGCGGGGCTGGATACCATTGACGAGGGGGATATTTTCATTCAGGGGGATAACCTGCGCGACCTGACCGATAACCAGCGCACATCTTATCGCGCGCGGCACATGGGCTTCATCTTCCAGGACTTCAACCTCTTGCCCATGCTTTCGGCGGTCGAAAATGTGGAACTGCCTATGCTTGTCTCCAAAGTATCGGGTCGCAAGGCGCGCAAACGGGCGCTGGAGTTATTGGAGCGCGTGGGACTTTCTGATCGCGCCAAACATCGCCCGGCGGAGCTTTCGGGCGGACAACGCCAGCGCGTAGCCATCGCGCGCGCATTGACCAATGATCCCGCCATCGTATGGGCCGACGAGCCAACAGGCAATCTCGATAGCGAGGCCGCCGACGATATTATGGACCTGCTATGCCGCTTTAATCGCGAGTTCGGACAAACGCTGGTCGTCGTGACTCACGCCCTGGAAGTTGGACAGCGCGCCGACCGCATCATTCGTATGCGCGATGGCAGCATCGTGAGCAACGAAGAGTTGACCGCCCCGTCGATTTGAAATGACGCCCGTATTAAACTCCCCTGACGCCCACAAGCCAAGACCCCACACCACCCCCTGACGCCCACAAGGGGCGTCACTACATGTCGGCAGGCCCCGCTGTTCCCTCCACCCCATGTTGCCAGAGACGCGGCGGGGGAGGACGGGCGGCTTTCCCAAATGTAGGGATGCCCGCAAGGGGCATCCGGCCCTCGCTTTTAGAACCTGTAGAACATTTGATACGTATATATAGAAAGGTCTATGAGGTCAGTCAGAGGAGGCAATTTTTGAAATCATCTAATACATCGCAACAACAATATATGTATGGTGATAAGAATAGCTATGCAGCGCCGTTGTCTTTCGGCAGAAAACGCGCTCGTCCAAAACGCCTGGACATCTTCTTCCATATCAAGAAAACATTTCGGCTTATCGGCTCACTGTTAGCCGATCCACGCATCCCTTTGTGGCGAAAGGCGCTCTTTTTTGGCTCTATTGGCGGCCTACTGGTTATCCTGTTGTTTCCTGATATACTCGGTGAGTTCGTTATGAGTACGGTCGTACCCCTGGCGGGTACAGTGATTGGTATTCCCATCGACGCGGGCTTTGACTGGGTAGCATTCGCGCTGGCTATTGTCACTTTGCTGCGTTTCTTCCCTGCTGATCTCGTTACCGAGCATTACCGGCAGGTGTTCCAAAAATAGGTTTGGCCTACAATCACTGTCAAATTCCGAGGGCGACCGCAAGGGTCCCCACCCCTCCGCTCCACCACTCCCGCCCTTACAATGACTACGGTAGAGGTTCCAGGCACGTTCATTGTAAGGGCGGGGAGGAGTGGATGCGGGGTGGGGACCCTTGCGGTCGCCCTCGGAATATGCCCTCGTTCCTTCGATTACTATTCTCCTAATGCGCCAGCTTGTAGTCTTTCGATTCCGAACCTACAAGATCACGTACTACTTCCTTGATGTGGGACGAGGTGAGGCCGTGGAGTTCTTTGAGGATGGAGGGCGCGCCATGCTCGATGAAACGATCAGGGTAGCCAATGACACGAATATCGACTTCGCGCAGCAGGCCGCGCGCCTCTAAAAATTCGAGGACGGCGCTGCCGAAACCTCCTGCCAGCATGTTATCTTCGACGGTGACGATGCGGCGCACCCTCCGCGCCAGGCGCGCGATCAGTTCCTCGTCGAGCGGTTTGGCCCAACGCGCATTGACGACGGCGGCGCGAATGCCGTTTTCCGCCAGTTCGCGCGCGGTCTGCTCCGCCGCCGCAACGGTAGAGCCATAGGCCAGGATGACGCAATCTTGCTGCTCCACTTCTTCAATAGTGGTAGGGCTGACAAGTTCTGCCTTACCAATCTCTATCTTGTGCAGTTCCGCGTCCAGCGTTACGCCCAGGGCCTTGCCGCGTGGATAACGCAGGCTGACGGGGCCATCCATGTAGATAGCGGTATAGAGCATGTGGCGCAGTTCGTTTTCGTCTTTGGGAGCCATGAGTTTCATATTGGGCAACATACGCATAAAGCCAATATCGAAGACGCCGTGTTGGGTCGGGCCATCCTCGCCCACCACTCCAGCGCGATCCATAGCAAAGACGACGTGCAAGTTCTGTATACACACGTCATGCACCACCTGGTCAAAGGCACGCTGTATAAAGGAGGAGTAGATGGCGACCACCGGGCGCAGGCCACCAACAGCCATGCCGGCGGCGAAGGTCACGCCATGCTGCTCCGCTATGCCCACATCGAAGTAGCGATCTGGCAGGCGCTGGTGCATCTTTTCCAGGCCGGTCCCCTCGGCCATCGCCGCTGTAACGCCCACAATGCTCGCATCTTTTTCAGCGATGTCAACCAGTGTGTTAGCGAAGACTTCCGTGTAAGTCGGTGGGTCGCCAGCGTTTTTCTTGATAACGCCGGTTTCGTAATCAAATGCGCCGGGGCCATGCCACTTGGTCGAGTCGTTCTCGGCAAACTCCCAGCCTTTGCCTTTTTTGGTGATGATCTGGACAATGACCGGGCCTTCAATGCGTTTGATATTCTCAAAGACATCCAGCATAAGAGGAAGATCATGCCCGTCAAAGGGGCCGAAAAACTTGAAACCCAATTCTTCAAAGATCATGCCGCTTTTGCTATGCATAACAAAGTTCTTGAAGCTCATCTCGGCGCGGCCAGCCGCCTCGCGCGCCTTACCCCCAACGACGGGAAGGCGGTTTATAGAGCCTTTTGTCATCTCGCGCAAACGGCGATAGCTGGGCGAAGTTTCCAGTTGCCGCGCTTTGTTCAAAGAGTGATGAATAGCGCCGACGTTATCAGAAATGGATTTATCGTTATCATTCAGTACAATAATGAGGTTTTTCTTCATGCTGCCCGCGTTATTGATGGCCTCCAGCGCCATGCCGCCAGTCAACGCGCCATCGCCGATCACGGCCACGACTTTGAAGTTCTTGCCCTGCAAATCGCGCGCAGTTGCCAGGCCAAGCGCGGCTGAAATCGAGGTGCTGGCATGGCTAGCACCGAAAACATCGTAGGCGCTCTCCTCGCGCCGCAGGTAGCCGGAAAGCCCGCCAAACTGGCGAATAGTATGAAAACGGTCGCGCCTACCGGTCAACAATTTATGCACATATGCCTGATGTCCAATATCCCACACCAACAAATCATCAGGAGTATTAAAAACATAGTGCAAAGCCATTGTCAATTCAACGACGCCCAGGTTGGGGGCCAGGTGTCCGCCTTTGACCGAAACCTTTTCGATGATCTCACGGCGAATTTCCTCGGCTAATTGTCGCATTTGCGCTGGTTTTAGCTGGCGCAACTGAGTCGGGTCGTCAATACTGTCGAGAATTCGTGTCAATGTATCCTCCAATTTAGCTGCTGCTGACGTGACAATGCTGTATAAGTGGGTCTATGGTGTGATCCATCTACTATTATAGGGTTAGCCAGACAAGGCTGCAAATACTGCGAGCAGAAAATTCATGCACAAGGGGGCTTGACAATACTTAAAGCGGCTTTCCAGGCTGCTCTAACCCGCTTCAAGGGCATCTTGACAGGTATGCAATTTATTCATATGATGGACGCACTGGTATCACTACCTGTACCGTGATACATTTTTGAGATTCTGTAGGGTAATCAAGCTGTAGATGAGTCACTTTTTCAGTGAGAAGCCCTACAAAAAAGGTGGAGAATGACAAAGAAAGACGAGAAAGACGCGGATCGGCCACATTACTATTCGCAATTCTGGCTGGATGTGGCTGCCGGGCGCAGAGTAATCGGCACCCCCAGAACGGAGGACGATGGAGACCTGGCCGATGTTGATCTACCAGAACCCACGCCCCTTCGTAGAGGCGGGCGGAACAACGCGAATATCCTGCCGGCAGATGGCTACAGGGAGACGCACGCCCCGGCTGCTGTGGCCGATGAAGCCTACGAAGACGAAGAGGAGTTTGCTGAGCCTGAAGAGGAAGAGGTTGCTCCCGATCTGATCGAGGTAGACGACGAGGAAATCCCTACTATCGTGGACGAAACTCCCGAAGTCCTGGTTCCTGACATTGAGCCGGAACTCCTCGTCGAAGAGGAACAAGAGCCTGTTGAGGAAGAGGAGGAGGAATTCTTCGAGGAGGAGGAGGAAGAAGAAGAAGAAGACGAGGAGTGGCCCGCGCGTGGTCGCAAGAAACCTAAGCCCGGTCGGCAGGTGAAAGCGCCCAAGCCACCCGTCAAGAAACCTAAGCGCGGACGTGGATTCTAAACGTGTTGAAAAAAGTATCGAGCAACCGCAAGATTGCTCGATACTTTTTTCAACACATTAATTTATAGTTATGGATAAATTCCGCGAATCTGGGTGGCTTCGGCGACGCGCGCAATGGCGAGCATGTTTGCGGCCAGGCGGAAATCGCAGGAGAATTGATCGGCCTTCTCCGCTACGGAGGCGTAGGCGCGGTTCATAATAACTTCGAGCTTCTGGGTGATTTCATCCACTCCCCAGAAGAAGCTTTGCAGGTCCTGCACCCATTCAAAGTAGCTGACGGTGACGCCGCCAGCGTTTGCCAGGATGTCCGGGATAACCAGCGTGCCTTTTTTGAAGAGGACGGCGTCGGCCTCCGGTGTTGTGGGACCATTGGCCGCTTCGGCGACGATGCGCGCCTGCACGCGATCGGCGTTGGCCTGCGTAATCACGCCTTCGGTAGCGGCGGGGATGAGGATATCGCATGGCACTTCCAACACATCCTGCACGCTAACGCTCTGCGCGCCGGGGAAGCCAACCACGCTACCATGCTCCTGCTTGTAGCGCAGAACCGTGGCGGGATCAAGGCCCGATTCGTTGTAGATGCCGCCGCGCGTATCGCTCACCGCTACGATCTTGCAGCCCTCTTCATGGAAGAGACGCGCCGCTATGGAGCCTGCATTGCCGTATCCCTGGACGCTCACACGCGCGCCCTTGAGTGGCATACCAATCTGCCGCGCAGCCTGGCGCGTCACAAACAACACACCCGTCGCGGTGGCGTCGTTGCGGCCCTCGCTGCCGCCAATGGAGAGCGGCTTGCCCGTAACGACCGCCGGGATAGAGTAGCCCTCGTGCATGGAGAAAGTATCCATGATCCAGGCCATTACCTGCGAGTTGGTGTTGACATCGGGCGCGGGAATGTCGCTATGCGGGCTAATAATGATGGAAATTTCGGTGGCATAGCGGCGCGTCATGCGCTCCAGTTCCGCCGAACTCATATTCTTGGGGTCGCAAATGACGCCGCCTTTCGCGCCCCCAAAGGGGATGCCGACGACCGCGCATTTCCAGGCCATCCACATCGCCAGAGCCTTCACTTCGTCCAGCGTCACATCCGGGCTATAACGAATGCCGCCTTTGGCCGGGCCACGATTGACGTTATGCTGTACACGATAGCCTGTGTAGGTTTTGATGCGGCCATTATCCAGGCGTACCGGAAAATTCACTGTCAGTTCGCGCTTGGGTTGTCGCAGAATCTCGCGCATATCTTCGGAAAGGTTCAGCTTTTCGGCGGCAGCATCAAATTGCTGAATCGCCATGCGATAGGGATTCAAAGGTTTTACCTCGTCGTGCATGGGAAGCGTTCCCACCTTTCTTCACTTCGTTGTGGCTGGTGTGATTTTTTTACTGGTTCGTTTCTTCCAGTTTTTTGATGAGTAGTGTACGGACGCTGTCAGGCTTTGCCTGGCCCCTCGTTTGTTTCATGACCTGACCGATCAACGACTGCAATGCGTTTACTTTGCCGGCGCGATAGTCGTTGGCCGCTTTAGAATTGTTGGCAATCACCTCCTCTATGATGCGTAATAGCTGGCCTTCGTCGCTGATGGGGGGTTGAATGCCCTTTTCTTTGACAATGGCTTCGGGCATCTTGCCGCTTACGAAAGCCTCCTCTACGATGTCTTTGGCTTGTTTGCCCGTGATGCGGTTGGCGTCGAGCAAATCCAGCAAGTTGGCAGAGGCGGCGGGAGTGAGCAAGTTTTCCGAAATGCCGGTGGAATGCGCCTTCAAGAGACGCGCAACGTCATTGAGCGTCAGGTTAGCAGCAGCTTTAGCCCTGGCCGCACCGTTTGGCGTTGACGAGGCCTCTACCACCTGTTCAAAGTAGTCGCCCAGCGCTTTATCTTCCGTGAGCGCGTTGGCGTCCTGCGCGGATAGTCCGTACTCGCGCATGTAGCGAGCGCGCCGCGCATCGGGCAATTCTGGCAGGCTGGCGCGTAGCTCTTCCACCCAGGCCGGACTAATTACCAGCGGCGGCAGGTCCGGTTCTGGGAAGTAGCGATAGTCGTGCGCCTGCTCCTTGCTGCGCTGCGATACGGTAATGCCCTTTGTCTCGACCCAGCCGCGCGTCTCTTGCGAGATGGTTTGCCCTGAGCGCAGCAGCTCGATTTGTCGCTGCGCTTCGTAGGTCAGGGCGCGTTCGACCGAGCGGAAGCTGTTCATATTCTTGATTTCGGTCTTGACGCCCAGCCTCTGTTGTCCGCGCGGGCGTATCGAAATGTTGGCGTCACAGCGCAGACTGCCCTCTTCCATACGACCGGAAGAGACGCCGAGATAGACCAGGATTTCACGCAGCTTTTGCATGTAGAGTCGCGCCTCGAGCGGGCTGCGCATATCTGGCTCGCTGACGATCTCCATGAGCGGCGTGCCGGCGCGGTTGATGTCGATGAGGCTATAGCCGGGATGATGCAGCAGGCGCGCCGTATCTTCTTCCAGGTGTACGCGCGTGATGCCAACACGCTTTTGCTGGCCGTCATAATCGATGAGGAGATAGCCATTATTGCTCAGGGGAATATCATACTGCGAAATTTGGTAGCCCTTCATCAAGTCTGGATAGGGGTAGTTCTTGCGATCAAACTTGGAATAGGCGGGAATGGAACAGTTGAGTGCCAGCGCCGTCATGATAGTATAAGCTACCGCCTGCTCATTGATAACCGGCAGCACTCCCGGCATTCCCATACACACGGGGCAAACATGTGTATTAGGGGCAGCATATGCGTAATCGGTGCTGCACGAACAAAACATCTTGCTTTTCGTCAATAATTGCGAGTGTACCTCAAGCCCGATTACGACCTCAAAGTCGGTGGCAACGCTCGTTTCCGTTACAGTCATATTTCCTAACCTCGTCTATCTCTATCCTTACGTGTCTATAGATATATCATGCCGAAAGTTACATCAATGCCATCAGGGTACGAAAACCCCGAACCAGTGCGGCTACTGGTAAGAATAGCGGTTTCGCGCTCATTCGTCAATGGTTATAATCACAGCATTTGCGCCCATACGGGTGAGAAAGACGCATATGAGCAGGGAGATAATGGATTCTCAAAAATACATCGAGATACACCGTAGGGGCGGGGGATGTGGAGAGGATGGGAGGGGA
>JBOGTO010000412.1:0-2938 GCA_050695155.1 Ktedonobacteraceae bacterium | reverse complement strand
TCTCGCGCCCCTGTCCTATTCCCTTATCAGGAACTACACCCGTTTACTCAGAATCACCTGTATCTGGGGCTTCTCATCGGTATTCCCAACCGTATCTACAACGGTGCCGGGTGGTGGTATCTGCATCACGATCTTCCCCGATTCTACATTAGGATAGCTGGAAGACTCTCCAATCGGCACCACGCGCATACCAAATTCGCTGGCCCGCGTCACGGCTGTCCAGAGATCAAGAGATTGCAAGTTTGGTACGCCCCGGCTGGCGACCTTCGTTTCAATCGTGGATAACATGGTGCTAAACCACTTTTTCAACCTGTCCTTCTCGTCATTGGCGTTCTTGGCCTTCTCATACTTCGACTTAAAGCTCTGGATTTCGGAAATCCTATCCTGGATGAAAAATGGATGCGAGATGTGACGCATATGAATATTGGGGTTATTGCCCTGCGTCTCAATATACAAATTGCCAACGCTCAGAGCAAGCAAGATAATATTCGGGATTTTCACCTCGATCTTGCTGATTTTATCGTAGGTCGTGGTACCATGCTGCTCCGATAAGATAATTAGCTTGCGATTAATGTCGATGACACGTTTATTGGTCAGAATAAACACATCATCGATATAGCTAATAATTACCATGCCCACGACTACCAGTAGGATGACAAAGGCGACCGCAAAGAAGCCGAAATAGACCCTGGCAATCAGTGCGCCGATCAGCGTTGCCAGCAGCAGCAGCACGGGTAGAGCGAGTCTTATTGCCAGCACCCACCGGGAACGCTGAATATACATCACCGTTTTTTCTTCGGCGTCATAATGCACATCGCATTCGACACGCAGCGGACCACCGAAGCGGCGTAGTGGGCCGCGCATTTTGGCTGGTGAGTGGCGATGGGCATATCTCGCGTCGGCATCTGCCAGTGGTTTTGGCAGTTTATCAGGCTGCGCTAGCTTGTCAAGCGCCTCCTGCATCGTGGGATTGGATAGCACTGGTAGAGGCTCGGCGGGCGGTTTCGCGGCATTATAGCTCTGCTTGATGCCCTCAATATCATCGCGCACGCCTTTGGGATCGCGTACATTCTTCAAATAGAGAGCTTTACCGCCCGCCAGGTAAACATGCACAGTGCCATAGTTGAGCCCGATGCGCCAGGGCGAATCCTGTTCTACGGCTACCTGCTGCACTTTATCCAGTCCAGTTTCATTACGTGTGGGGTTATTGAGCAGGCCATGCCAGGTAAGGATACGTTTATTGGTGACGAGGTCGATATTCACCCACCAGAGTTCGAAAATGCGATACGCGCAATACAGGGCAGTGACGATAATAGCCAGAACAGCGACCGGATAAAAAATGGCGAAAACCGATGCTGGTAATATATTCTTCGTTTCGAGCCAGACTACCAGGCCCAGGAAAATCAGCGCCAGCAATAGAGGCAGCCCCGATTGGACATAGAAAATCGGGTGTTCGCGCACAATACGCCGTATCACCTCACCGTCCTGCTGTCCAACGAATTTTCTGGTTTTGTCAGGTCCGCGCCGGAAGCGCCGGAACATAGCATGGACACGCTCTGGTTTCCACTCGTTAGCCTTTGCCTGCGCCTGCGCTTGCTTTCTGCTGCTCATGTTCGCACCTCTGCCAGTCAGTTACGGTTTCTTACCAGAAGCACCAGACTTCTTCCCACGCGCCGCGATAAGTCCAGCGACTACTACCACAATAGCTACGACAAAGAGTAGTGGAACATAGGTCGTCAGCAGGTTCTGCGTAGGGGTGCCAAAACCCACTGTAATGAGGGGATTAGTGGCAAATGTGTTCGATATGTAGGTGATGATAAAATATCCCGTCACCAGTCCTGGCAGCATCCCCAGCACACGCTCAGGCGGGGTAAGACCTTTGGCCGGGAAAGCTTTGTTCCCAATAAGATAACCAGCGACCACAATAACGACAAAAGCAATCAACGTGACTACCAGCGTAGCCGTCTGCGAGGGAGGAGAAGTGGATGGCGCTGCCCCAGACCCGAAAAAGTCATGGATGATAAGTGGCATTTTCACAAAAACAAGCTGCGCCAGGGCGTCACCACCCTTGAGCAGCAAAAATAACACCCCTGTCAGGGCGAATGCCAGTGAAATAACTTCGCGTTTCCAGCCACGCCAGAAGCCGATCAGCCCGAAAGCGATGATCGCAATAAAGAAACATTGCTGGGACGTAAGTAACAATGCCATAGCAGCTCCTGCCTCCCTTCCCTGGGACGCCATAGTATTGCAGGGATACAAGATGCTCCCCAGGGTCAAACCGAACGTACTGTTGCTCTCTCAAACCGCTTTTGCCTAAATAATACCACATCTTAACAACAAATTAAAGCATTTTTCCGTCTGAGGAAGCGACCCTGATTGGGTCGCCTTCCTGGCTTTCATCTTTTATGTGGTTCCCAGGGGGAAAACAACGTCTTCCCCATTAGAAGATTTCCACATAGCCTTCTGTTCCATTCACGCGAATTCGTTGCCCATCTTTGATCAGTTTGGTAGCACTTTCCACTCCGACAACTGCTGGTAAGCCATATTCACGCGCGATCACTGCTCCATGGGTCATCAGTCCACCAACTTCGGTGACCAGGCCTTTGATGGAGACAAACAATGGTGTCCAGCTAGGGTCAGTAAAGGAGGTGACTACTATATCTCCCTCTTCCAGATCAGCATCTTCCATGTGTAAGATGACACGCGCCCGTCCCTCTATCACTCCAGAAGAAACAGGGAGACCTACAAGAGCTTCGGCTGGGAGATTTTCCCGTTTGTACTTACCCGCAACGATTTCACCATCAGACGTGATAACACGTGGCGGAGTGAGTTTTTCATATACTTTGTACTCGTCTTCTCGTTGGCTGATGATCTGGTCATCCAGTTTCTTTGTGCGTACGGCTTCGCGAAGTTCTTCAAAAGTGAGATAGTATATATC
>JBOGTO010000411.1:0-14763 GCA_050695155.1 Ktedonobacteraceae bacterium | reverse complement strand
GTATAACGCCATGCGCAATCAGATGTTCACCAATACCAGTGCGGGAACGCATAAACAAAGCGAAAATTGGCTGGAAAAAAGGCTTTTTTTCCACGATATTGTTGTGCATTGCCGCACCAATCACGCGCAAATGCTCGCCCTGCTAGAAGAAATGCTGGGCGCGTTTCCTGAGCCAGAGCAAACGCGGGGCGAGGTTCATTATAATGTCTATTGTTATGAACATGCCGCGCAATTCCCCCATCAGCTCCCTGCGGCGCGCCATCGTACCGATGCTATTCAGCTTTTGACGAATACCGTACTCAAATACTACCGCAGCGACGACTCTATGCTCGAATTTCATAGCTACGCCGCGCTTGAAGCGGTCAACGGGGTCGCGCTGACCGTCATGCAGCGCGACGCGCCCATCGTGACAACGCAATTGGAAATGCCCGAACGCTACCAGGCCTCATTCTTGCGGCGCTACGTCTTTTTGCTGGCTCTGGGTCATGTAATGGCGCGTTTCGGCTTTGAGCCATTTCACGCCGCCGCCATTACCGCGCCCTGGGATAACCAGCAGGGCGCACTGCTCGTGGGCGCATCGGGCAGCGGCAAAACGACGCTCAGCATTGGATGCGCCATTGCCGGTTGTGGCTTTCTCGGCGACGATCTGCTCATGCTACGCGAGCAAACGCCGGGCGGCGAAATCATCGCCGGTGCCGTTACGCACGAGGTAGCTGTGCGTTCCAGGTCGCTGCAACTGTGGGACGCGCTCGCCTTTCTCGCTCCCTATACGGCAGATCAGCGTGATAAACGTTACTGCTCAATCGATACCATTCGCGCGGGCGCGGCTCGCTGGCAAACACCTGTGCGCTTGCTGCTCTTTCCAACGCTGACCAACGATACAGAAAGCCGCGTTATGCCTGTGAGTAAGGCGCAGGCGTTACAGGCGCTGATCGAACAGGCTATCAGCAATGGCTACCAGCATCATCGCGCGCCGGAAGCCCTTTTCGCGTTGCTCGGCCAGCTCACGCAACAGTCCACTGGCTACAGGATCGCTATTGCGCGCGGCGCTAACGACGGGCCAGCCATCGTCAAGTCGCTTTTCACAGGGGGGCAGTATGGATAACCAGCAACCACCCCATACACCACCGCGCCCGGTGCGCCTGCTGGGCAATACCCATCTATCGTTACCCTCAAAGGATACGCCGCGCTCATATTCGCGGGTGAGCGGTCCCATCAGCCATGACCATGATACGCCGGGCGGCCTGAAATTCGATCTTACCGAGCAGGATACTATCCCCACGCCAGCATACCCAAAGAGCGAGCGGCGCAACTCTGCTTTCGATCTTTCGCTACGCGAGACCATGCCTACGCAGGCATATGTAGATGAAATTGAAATAACTTCATTATCAACACTCAAAATACCTACACCCCGGCCCGCTCCATCTGACGCAAACAACAGCCAATTACAGCAGCCGATTTACGCTAATACACCTTATGCGCGGAGGATGGAACGTCATCAGCGCATCCGGGAGAAGAAGCTGAGCTGGCGAGATTTCCGGCAATTCGGCCAGTTCATCACCCCTTTCAAATGGCAGATTATCCTGGCATTGGTGCTAACCGTTGCTATTGGTCTGACTGCTCTGCCGCTGCCCTTCATCTTTCGCACGATGGTGGACAAAGTATTCGGCGCGAAAAACATTTCCCTGTTCGTGTGGTTGCTGGCATTGTTACTGGCGGTTTCATTGTTGGAAGAGTTTCTCAGCTTCTTCAATCGCAACGTGCTGGGTTCGTTGAGCAGGGCTACCAACCTGAATATCACCTACCGCTTTTACCGGCACATGCTGCGCCTGCCGCTCGCTTTTTACCAGGAGCTTATCAGCACAGGTCAGATATTAAGCCGCCTCAACGAGGTCACATCGGCGCAGCAGACGGTGCTACAGGTGTTGATCGACATCTGTGTCAACGCCGTGCTGGTGATTATCTATGCCGTTGTGCTTTTCGTCACCGATTGGCGACTGACGCTGCTGGTCATTGGCGTCGCTCCTTTCTATCTGGGTGTCACTCTCTACTTCAACCGCAAAGTGCGCCAGTTGAGCCGTCAGGTGTTGGAGAGCTACGCCGTTATGAACGGGGTCATGTACGAAGGCTTGACCGGGCTGAAAACCGTCAAGGCGCTGGCGGCGGAACATCGTTTCGGGCGCACCGTCAAAAAACTCATCATGCGCGCCAATTCGCTGTCATTCCGGCGCACCCTGTTCCAATCACAGGCCAACCTGGCAATCGGCATTGTGCAGGGGCTGTGCGTCATCGTCATCCTGGGCTTTGCCGGCTTCCTGGTGCTTTCGGGCAATATGTCAGCCGGAACGCTGGCGGCTTATGTGCTGGTATTGCGCCAGGCTTCGACGCCCATCACCACTCTGAACGGCGTCAACCAGCAGATACAGGCGGCAGCCGTTGCCATCGATCGTATGTTTGAAGTATTGAATCACCCTGAGGAGACCGACGCCGAGAAGGGCATTGTGCTGCACGATGTGCGCGGAAAAATCACTTTCGAGCGCGTGCATTTCTCGTATACGCCGGGCGTCGAAGTCTTGCACGACGTTTCGCTGGACATCCCGGCGGGCGCGACTGTGGCCCTGGTCGGGCGCAGTGGCGCGGGCAAAACAACTATCGCCAACCTGCTGATGCGTTTCTATTTCCCCGATAGCGGGCGTCTGACCATCGACGGCTATGATTTGCGCGATCTCAAGATTGAAAGCCTGCGCAGCCAGTTCGGCGTGATCCTGCAAGACGACTCCCTGTTCAGTGGCACCATTGAAGATAATTTGACCTTCGGCCTGCTGCGCAAAGTTTCGCTCGCGGAGATGGAAGAGGCCGCGCGCAACGCCAATATCCTCGACTTTATCAAATCGCAGCCGCTCGGTTTCAAAACACCCCTGCGCGAGCGCGGCGAGAGCCTTTCGGGTGGGCAACGCCAACGCATCGCCCTGGCGCGTATGTTCCTGCACCAGCCCAAAATCCTGATTATGGACGAGCCATCATCCGCGCTCGATAACGAGTCCGAGGCGCTGATCCAGCAAGCCCTGAAACGTCTGACCGCCGGGCGCACCACCTTCATCATCGCGCACCGCCTCAGCACCATTCGCAGCGCCGATCGCATCGTCGTCATCGACTCCGGCAAGCTCGCCGAGCAAGGCACGCATGATGAGCTTTTGATGCATCAGGGCGTCTACTGGCATTTGTACAACAGCTATGGAAGGATGTAGGTCATGCCCTCAATACGACGTGCTTCTGGTTGTCTCTTTGGCCTTGCATTCGGCGATGCGCTGGGCGCGCCGACCGAATTTCTTCATGTCGATGAAATTCTCGCGCGCTTTCCGCCCGACGGCCCTGCTCAGCCTGAAGGCGACCCCGCGCGCGTGACCGACGACACCCAGATGATGCTGGCCGTCGGTGAAGCCCTCATGCAAACGCCGCGCCCCTACACTCCTGAAGCTTTAGAACGACGGCTGCGGCAAACGTTTGTCGCCTGGCTGAACAGTCCTGAGAACAATCGCGCGCCTGGTAGAACCTGCTTGCAAGCATGTGAAAGGCTGGCAAAGGGATTATCCTGGCATCAAGCAACCGTCGCATCATCTAAAGGATGCGGCGCCAATATGCGGGTTGCCCCGGTAGGGTTGCTGCCTACCGGTAAAAACGGCATTGCTGAATCTACCCGTGCAGCCATCGCACAATTCCAGGCCGCTCTAACACATGGTCATCCTACCGCGCTCGCAGCTTCCGATCTGACCACCAAAGCCATCGCCGAACTGGTAGCAGGATGCACGCCCGCGCAATTACCGCATCAACTGCGCACCTATGCACAGGAACAGCGCACAATCTATCACGCAGACTGGCTTGGCTCTCTCTGGCAGCGCCCCGACAGCACATCGCCAGAAGAGTTTATCGCGCGTGGTTGGGATGAATGCCTTGAGGTGCTGGATCGCCTGGACAGGGCGCTACAGCAGCCCAACCGCGAACACGACCCATGCCTTGCGACGGGCGAAGGTTGGATCGCTGAAGAGGCATTCGCTACAGGGCTGCTCTGCTTCCTCCTCTATCCCGATGACCCCATAGCCGCCATTCGCCGCGCCGCAGTTACTAAAGGTGACTCCGACTCGATTGCCTGCCTGGCAGGCGCATTTGCCGGAGCCTATCACGGTTTCGCAGCCTGGCCCAAAGATTGGGTTAAACGCATCGAATATGCAGGAAGATTAGCCATGCTCGGCTCTTGCTGGGACTAGGGTTGTGGAGAGTCGCTCTCGTAATCATTGTAGGGGCGGGAGTAGGGTGGATGCGGGGAGGGGACCCTTGCGGTCGCCCTCGATCCTACTTCTCATCCCAGACATACGCCGAACTCTTCCTCCAGAGCTTTTCGCCCGCTCTCTGTGACATGCATCGCGCGGCCCGTAGGAGCGCGTTTGATCCACTCCAGATTAATGAGACGCCTGGCAAACGCCGCTCCCAGCGCCCCCGCGAGATGATGCCGCCGTTCGCTCCAGTCGATATGGCAAGGCACAACGAGTATCCCTTGCTCCTTGAGTATGGCCCCATCGACGCCAAAGTTAGAGAGCCACTGCTTGCCCGTATCTGTAATAAGATAGCCCTCATCCAGCGCAACTAGACGCTGCCTGTCAACCAGCGCTTGCGTAAGATTGACGCCAAGCACACCGGCAAGATGGCCGTAACACATGCGGGCAGCGCGTATAGCTTTCCCTGCTTCCGACTCGCGCAGAGACCGCACGGGAAAGGTCGGGGCAAAGCCGGCCAGGACCTCGAGAGCCTGCTCGATGGCCGGGTCAGCAAGCTGGTAGTAGCGATGCCGCCCCTGCTTCTTCACGACCAGCAGCCCATATTCGACTAATTTCGTCAGGTGCGCGCTCGCCGTTGAAGCATTCACATGCGCTTGTCGCGCCAGGTCGCCAGCGGGCAACGCTCTCTCATTACCCAGCGCCATCAGAATACTTACCCTTGTTGGGTCGGCCAGCAATGAGGCAATTGATGCAATATTGACATCTCCAGGCATCTCTTTCCCTCTCCTTTCATATTCCAATAAACATGCCATTACTGGCAGTATACACGAAAGATACTTCGATGCTACATGAAATATCCTCGATGTACACTGAACCCAGAACGATAATGAAAGAGAGAAAAGAGAGAGAGTCAGGCGCTGTGAAGCTGTTGCAGCAACTGGCGCACTTGCTCCGCATTCTCACGAGGGTCGGGCGTGAGCCAGAGACGGTAAGAGGGAGCTTGAGCCGCCATATCGCCAAAAATATCAAACATGTAGTCAGCCTCGCCCTCCTGCGCCTGCTGCTGCGAGATGTACTCCTGCATCAGCCAGTGGACGGCCTGGGCGCGCGAGAGCGGTTCTGCCCGAAACTCTTGCGCTCGCTGTTCCTCCTTCAAGAAGAGCATCACACGTACTGGACACGAACTCACCACCTGCCTGCCAAAGTAACGCTGCACATCAACCGGGCGTTTGTGGCGCACATCGTTGGGCAATGTCTGTATAAACTCGGATTGCGCCAGCATCTCGGTGGTGCCTTTGCGCACACCAATATCTTCAGGGAACGAATAGACCCTGACCAGGCCATCGTCCTTCGCCAGAAACAGCACGTCGTCCGCCAGGTGATACATGCCGGCTTCCAGGCAAGACAGGATCAGCGTACTCTTACCGCTGGCAGGCGCTCCCACGATCAGCACGCCGGCATCATCCAGCGCCAGCGCGCCCGCATGGATGATCTCGTACCCACTGTAGCCAAACATGGCTCCGATCACCATATAAAATACGAAACGAGTCAGGTACCACGGCTGGCATTGCGCCACATCCTGTATAAAAATAGTGGCGTAAAAATCTTTTTTATGCAGCACCGAACATATGCGACTGCATACATCGGGAAAAGCCTGGAACTCGCGGAAACGCAGCCAGTCCTGCTTCCAGCGCGCCCGCATGGGACCTTTCAACCCGCTAATCTCGATCCATTCAACATCATCGGGCTTAGCCTGCGCGGGCGCGGGTGGGAACGCTTCAGCGGGGCGCGGCTCAAACAGGTAACAGGTCAGGGCTACCGGGTAATAGAGGCGCTGACCCGCCTGCCATAACAGGTCTTCCGGGATATTCACCGGAAGATCGGCAGGCCGCTCATAGAGGTATTCCGCCATCAATTCGGCATAATACAGAAAATGCCGCACATAATCTGCCACCGTGCGATGATTCGTCACCACGCGCACCATACGATGGTGCAACAGATACCACTGCTCGATCAAGGGACCCGCCACTTGATCCAGGTATGGCTGCGCTCGCTGGCTCTCAGCCGTATACATACACACCTCTTCAGCAATCGAAAAACTCTATTGATATAGTTCGACTATCCTATCACATTCTGAAGAGATGAGCTAAACGCATAGGTAACATGGGCTAAGTCGTAGTCATTGTAGGGGGAGGGACCCTTGCGGTCGCCCTCGCCCCTGGAAGCTAACCACGATTGGGGAGTTGCTGCAAGGACCAGCGATTGCCATCAGGATCACGAAAATACGCAAAAGACCCCCAGGTCTGTACATCGATCTCGCTGACGTCAACGCCCCGGTTGACCAGCTCCTCGCGCACCGCTTTCACGTCCGAGACCACCATGAGCAGCCAGTCGAGCGATCCGGGTTGCAGAGCAGTGAGACCCGCCCCAATTACAATAGAGCAGGCCGAACCGGCAGGGGTCAACTGGACAAAGCGCAAGTTCTCATTGACCTGCTGGTCAAAGTCAGCGTGGAAGCCGATCTTCTCGGTATAAAAAGTCTTGGCGCGGTCAACATCCGAGACAGGTACAGCCACCAGTTCAAGTTTCATCTGCATAGAATTCATCGTTGCTTCCCTCTTTCTGCATACTTAACAGTTCTTCTCCTTCCAGTATAGCCTGAAAGAAGGACAAAAACGACCCTCGTTTCAACGAACATGCTCGTAGAGGAGAAAGTCCGGCAGGATTAAGCCCCCTCTATTATTGTAAGGGCGCTTGCGATCACTCTTGATGATCTAAAGCTGAAATAGCTCAGTTAAAACCTTGACTTTTTGTTCACCAGGCCATTTCTCTTGCATCTGCTGATAGCGGAGGTCAGAACCTATTTGTTACAGTCCCTCTTATTTCGGACTGTATACAGTCGGACCGGGTGATGAATCGCTGCCTCGATGAGAAAAGCGCATCTGTCTGGGAACGAGCTGGTCTGCCAACTCAATCCACTGATTTAAGAATGAAGGGTGATTACGAGCAATAAGGTCCTCCAGGGCGTCGCGTAATGCAACAACAAGGAAACCCTCATGAAGTTCCATATTCACCAATTCGTGGAGTCGCTTTTCTATACTGTGAATGGGGGGTGTACCATCTCGCCCCTCATCAGCGAGGTCCAATATTTCAGCACCAATCCTGGAGAAACCGCTTGATTTGGGTGATCCATACACCACCTCGGCGAGCATCATCCATGTACCGTTTAGATCTGCACGAACATTTTTGTCGGCTGTTGCAAATGCTGTATCAAACCATTGTTGAATGAGTTGTACAAATGATTTGATGCCGAAGTTATATTGAGGTAGTTTCATATCCTTCCTTTGACACTTTCTTGCTATACAACTTTCCTACGAGCGAGTATTGGGTATCAAACATCCACTCAGTTTACCCAGCAGTTCCTTGATCGTCTCATATGTGAAATCCTATAAATGGTTTTTCCAAATGTGGAGGGGACAGAGCCACTCCTTATTATCCTGCGGGACTATAAAAAAGCCGAGAGAACAGGCCAGAGTATTATTTTACCACATAAGACACCTGACCCGTTCTATCGGCTTTTCAATAGCTCTGCAAAGAATCAAGGATAAGACTTGCGAAAGACTCAAATTGTCAAAACTGTACTTGATACAGATTAGTTGCCGAAGCCTCTTGACCATCTAACCCTCGGGTAGTAGCCGTAATTTGAACTCCCCATAGCTCTCCTTTATGGATCCCTCCATAGGAAGCAACCCCAATATCAGGACAATATACATAGTTTGTGTAGGTGTATTTACAGTTAGCAAGGCCGTTAGATTGGTGCATGATTCCCGCATAATTCCACCAGAAACACAATGTTCCTGCAGAAGCAGCACAATGCCACGCCGACATCGAAATAAAAGTACTTGCGAATTCACCATTACACCAATTGGATCCGTATCCCCACAATATACTTGACCCGCCTGCCCACCCAGTTGCTTGAGCGTAACAGGGCCAGGTTGACGTACTCGCATATTGCTTTGTGGGAGCATACCGTACCGCGCCTGATGAGCCTGCAAAGTTAGCCGCTGATGCTACAGGTGAAAAAACGCTGGCAAGCAACAGTACTACAAGAATGGCGGGAATGGTTCTCAGGATAATTCTTTTCATGTGAAACTCTTTTCAATCTGATGATAGGAAAATCGTCGACCAAGTTTTACAAAGAACACACTCCAATTAACGCCTCGCCGTATGATCCTCAGAGTCTACGAAAGATAAAAGGATGCTACAAGGCAATATAGCATATAAACCATCATAACTCAAGTAATATACTAGTAATTATTAGACTTCATTAAAAATTTCGCTTATAAATAAATCGATATGAGATGAGGTTGAGCTAATATTCTAGCAAGAATGTGTGGGAAGCCAAATCAAGTTCAAAGAGCGAAGAGAAGCACTCCTCACTATTTGCCAATCGCCGCTTTCATGTAGTATCGTAACTCAAGACAACGTTATAGCACCTGTTGGGAGAAACCCAGGGAGATGTATTTAGCATGAGTATCCAATCGATCAACCCCGCCACAGAAGAAGTCTTGAACACGTTTGAGCCATATAACGACGCGCAAATAGAGCAGGCTCTTTCGGAGGCGCGTTCGGCATTCCTGAGCTGGCGCAACACGTCGTTCGCGGAACGCGGCGACCTGTTTCACAAGCTTGCGAACTACCTGCGCGAGCGTAAAGAACATCTGGGTCGTCTGGCAACGCTCGAGATGGGCAAGCCTATCGCCGAAGCCATCGCGGAAGCCGAGAAATGCGCCTGGAACTGCGACTTCTACGCCGACAACGCTGAAAAATTCCTGGCCGACGAGCCGGTTGCTTCCACCGCCAGCAGCAGCTACGTCGAATACCAACCGCTAGGCGTGGTGCTGGCTCTCATGCCCTGGAACTATCCTTTCTGGCAGGTTTTCCGCTTTGCCGCGCCCGCTCTAATGGCCGGAAACACGGCGGTCTTGAAGCACGCTTCCAATGTATCGATGTGCGCTCTGGAAATGGAGCATATCTTCAAAGCATGTGGCTTCCCGCAGGGCGTCTTCCGCACGGTGCTGGTGCCAGGAGCGGAGACGGGTCGCCTGATCGCCGATAAGCGTATAGCAGCCGTCACCCTCACCGGCAGCGACGTAGCAGGCGTCGCCGTAGCCTCTGCCAGTGGGCAGGTGTTGAAGAAAAATGTGCTGGAACTGGGTGGCTCCGACGCTTTTATCGTGCTGGAGGATGCTGATCTTGACGGTGCGGCGCAGATGGCGGTGCGGGCGCGTTTCCAGAACACCGGCCAGAGCTGTATCGCAGCCAAACGTTTCATCGTCGTCGAATCCGTCGCCGCCGCGTTCCAGGAAAAGTTCGTCGCGGCGGCCTCCCAACTCAAAATGGGCGATCCTATGCAGAATGAAACGCAGGTTGGGCCGATGGCGCGCGGCGACCTGCGCGACGCGCTGGATAAGCAAGTGACCGAGTCCGTCAAAATGGGCGCGCGCGTCCTGCTCGGTGGCAAGCCAGCCGAGGGCAAAGGCTACTTTTACGAGCCAACCATCCTCGGCAATGTCACGACGGATATGCCCGTCTTCCGCGAAGAAACCTTCGGTCCTGCCGCCGCCGTAATCATGGCCCGCGATGCAGATCACGCGGTAGAACTGGCGAACGACTCGGAATTTGGGCTGGGCGGCAACCTGTGGACGCAGGACATTGAGCGCGGGCGCGCCCTTGCTCGACAACTCGAATCGGGGGGCGTCTTCATCAACGGCATGACCGCTTCCGACCCGCGCCTCCCCTTCGGCGGCGTCAAGCGCAGTGGCTATGGCCGCGAACTCTCGTCCTTCGGCATCCGCGAATTTGTCAATATCCAAACCGTCTGGATTGGCCCGGCTGCCGCTGCCCAGCCAACAAAGGTCGCCACAGAATAATTGTAACGGGCGAATGGCAGCAATCGACCCTGCTGATTGCTGCCATTCACCCGTTACAATTGACCAGATTCGTTACTCTTTCCATCTTACAAACGTGTTCTTATAGGGGCAACAATGCATTAAGGAGAAACATGTGTCAGATACGAATGAGCAGCCGCTAGATGGGCGGGACTGGTGGGCTGAGGGAGACACACCCGCGCGCGAGCATTCCCGCGTGACCTATCTGATTGATGGTCGCAACGCCATGCTCTCCATGTGCCGCCATTTTCTGAGGGCGCGTAAGTACATCTATCTCGCCAACTGGGGGCTTAGCCCCGATATGCAACTGGTGCGCGGCAAGGATCATCGCGCCGGGGCGGATGGCAGCCCCGAACAAAACGTGCTTCTGCAAGAGCTACGCGCCAGTGGCCTGGATGAACCCGCCATCGCCTTCTGGACGACGCATGACCTGACCGTTCAGAATGTACTCGGATACGCGGTGAGCAAAGGGGTTGAGGTAAGAGTATTGCTGTGGGATTGCTCAACACTTTTTTCTCATTATAAGCCGGGGCAAGCGCGCGACCAGCTTGTTCCGCTTGGCATAACCTGCCTGCTCGATGATAGCTCAAGAGGATTGCGCCATCATCCCATCGAGTCGTTACATCAGAAAATCACTATTGTAGATGGCACGCACGCTTTCGTCGGAGGTATTGACCCACTCATTGAACTGAGCGGTGACTTTGATCGCTGGGATTTACCAGTGCATCACTATGCCGCTACATTGCGCCACAATCCCCTTAACGCGACTCCGCATTCCTGGCACGACGCGCACGCCATCATCGAGGGAACGGCAGCCGGCGATGTTGAATTGAACTTTCGCCAGCGCTGGAACGACCTTGTCGAGCGTCACCACTGGGACCATACACTGATTACTCCAGAGCATCCATTGCCGGAACCAGTGGAGAGCCAGACGCTTGTACAGATCGCGCGTACCATCCCGGAACACACTTATCGTTTCGACCCCGACCCCGGCATTCAGGGTATAACGCAGCTTTATGCGAAAGCTTTTGCTAACGCGCAGCATTTCATCTACCTGGAGAACCAGTATTTCTGGCTTCATGCCTTCTATGGCCTGGATATTCCTTTCATCGGTACCGATAGTCCCGACATGGAACGCAATATCCGCGAACTGGGCGCGGCTTTGCAGCGCGGCGCGGCGGTCTCGATTGTGCTTCCCGATCATCCCAACGTTGGACGCGCCTTCACCGATGCCGGACTGGAACGTCTGCGTCAGGAGGCTCCGCAGGCGGCGGCGGATGGGCGCATCCAGGTTTTTTGCCTCGGTACGTCTATGAACAAGGATGGCACCGAACACTATCGCCCCGTTTACGTCCATGCAAAGGTCGCTGTCATCGACGATACCTGGTCTACCGTTGGGTCAGGCAATTTGAATAATCGCGGGATGCGCGACGACACCGAGATGAACGTTGCCACGCTCGATCCAGAGCGATCACGCGGGCTGCGCTTGATGTTGATCGCGGAACACATCGGCATGTACAGCGAAGACGAATTGTTTCTTGTGGCACAGTATCTGGGACACCAGCAACAAAAAGCGGACGAGGAGCAGCAGGCCAGGGCGATGTGGGACACCATCCAGCAAAGGCTGGGTAATCCTCTGGTTGCTCTAGGCATCATGGTCGAACGCGCGCAGGAGAACCTGCGCCGCTACAAAGCGGAGCAGCCCTTTGTCGGCCACCTGCTACCGTACCTGTCGGCAGCAGAGGCCAGACGCGAGCAACTCAACTTTGAAGAAGAGGTAGGTTGGCTCGAAACGCCTAACATACGCGCCTGACCGGGAACCGTCATTATTTGGGCATCCGCCGCTCCTCGGCTGTCATTCTGAGCGCAGCGAAGTATCTCTCGTCGGCATCGCGTAGATTCTTCGCTGCGCTCAGAATGACAGTTGGCGGGCGGAGCTTGTCCCGCCATCATCAACATCAGTGCCTAAATCTGTTCGAGATAGCGGCGGCGGTCCCAGTTTGTGACGGCCTTGTCGTACTCTTTGACTTCCCAGCGGCGCGTAGCGACAAAGTGTTCTACGAAATCCTCTCCCATGTACTCCTTCACCAACTCGCTTTGCTCCAGCAGGTCGGTCGCGGTGGTGAGGTTGCGAGCCAATGGGCGAATGTGGCCGCGCTCAATGGCTCGCGCCACCGTTTCCGTGTCATAAGCGTTGCCCTGCAACCGCTCAGGTAACTCCAGCTCATGCTCGATGCCGTAGAGACCACTGGCGAGCGTGGCAGCGAACACCAGGTAGAAGTTGGCATCCGCGCCAGGTACGCGATTCTCGACGCGAATGGCGCGTTTGCCCGCGTTGATGATGCGAATAGAGCAGGTGCGATTATCCATGCCCCAGGTGGTGTTGAGCGGCGCCCAGGTACCCTCGACATAGCGTTTGTACGAATTGATGACCGGCGCGTACAGCGCCATGCATTCCGGCAGCTTCTCCAGCACACCGGCCAGGAATTGGCGCATGAGGGGAGACATATGCCCCTCGGCGCTCTCGTCCCAGAACAGGTTGCGCTCGCGGTTGCTGTCCCACAGGCTCATATGCGAATGGCCGCTGCTGCCGTCCTCCTGGTCGTTCCATTTTGCCATGAAGCAGGCCGTCAGGCCCATCTGGTGACAAATTTCTTTGACACCCGCCTTGAAGAGCATGGTCTTATCACCAGAGGCGAGCGCGTCATCGTAGCGCAAATTCATCTCGTACATGCCGGGGCCATGTTCGCGGTTGTAACCCTCGATGAAAATCCCGTAATCGCGCATGGAGCGCGCGATGCGACCCAGCAGGCCCTCGTCGGCGCTGGCCTGGCTGATGGAGTAGCAGTTGAAACCAGGATTGAGCGGCAACAGATTGGGGCCGTAGTCCTTTTCGCGCAGGGAGACCATCGTTTCGTGGAAGAAACGGAACTCCAGTTCGGCGGCGGCTGACGTTTCGAAGCCCATAGCGCGCGCCCGCTCTACGACCCTGTTGAGTACATAGCGTGGAGAAATGGTGACAGGTTCGCCGTGTTCAGTCCATAGCTCGCACACGCAGGAGGCCACGTTCTGTTCCCAGGGGACCAGTGCGAAGGTGGCGAGGTCGGGCTTCATGATAATATCAGAAAAGCCATGCTCCCAATTGCTGAATTTGAGGTTGGGAAGCACGTTCTCGGCAATGTCCCAGCCGAAGAGTACGTCGCATTGCGCAAAGCCATCCTCGATGGAGTTCAAAAAGTGCTGCGCGGAGACGCGCTTGCCGCGATAGACCCCCTCAATATCGGGCGAGCCAATTTTGACGTATTCGACTTTGCCTGAGTCGATGAGCTGTTTCACTTCAGCAAGGTCCATGTCGTGTTCATCCTTTCTTCGCGTGACTTGCCTGACTAGCAGGCAAAATAGAGAGGAACTACCATTGATAAGCGGAGGGGCGGCGATTTTCCAGGCAGGGAATCTGCTCCCGCGCCCGCTCGATCTGCTCCAGGTCGATGTCCGTCATGATGACCGTTGGCATATCCTGCGCTTGCGCCAGCACCAATCCCCACGGATCAACCACCATCGAGCGTCCGAAACACTGGCGATTTGGCGGGTAGCTGCCCACATGCGCTGGAGCCACCACGTAGCAAAGGTTCTCAATGGCGCGCGCCCGCAACAGCACTTCCCAGTGATCGCGCCCCGTGTGCAGCGTGAAACCGGCTGGCACCATCATCACCTGCGCTCCTCGCAAAGCCAGCAGGCGATACAACTCCGGGAAGCGCAGGTCGTAGCAAATCGACAGGCCAAAGGTGATACCATCGATTTCAGCCGTGACAATCTCGTTGCCCGGAGCGATGCGATCAGACTCAAAGTGCTTCTCGCCGTTCGCCAGGTTGACATCGAAGAGGTGAATTTTGCGGTAGCAGGCGGCGATCTCTCCATCACGGTTGATGAGGGCCGTCGTATTGTAGAATTTGCCGCGCGCCTGCGGGTGACGCTCGATGATGCTGCCGCCATGCACAATCATATGGTAGCGGCGTGCCTTCTCCTGCAAGCGCTCGATAAAGGGGCCAGGCACAGTCTGCGCAGCCTCATCAAAACCAGAGTAGGGGCCAAGATACGACCAAAATTCGGGCAATGATACAAATTCCGCGCCCATATCGGCGGCCCGATCTAAAAATAGCTCTACTTGAGACAGATTCTCGGCGGGGTTATCACGCGAGTTCAATTGAATGACAGCCGTTTTGAGATGCATAATCGTGGCTCCTTACTCTGCGCAACGCCAGGCAACAGACTCCAAACGTAGCCTGTATATATGAATAGCAGAGTAGCATGTTGCAACCTGAGCGTCAAGTACAAAACATGCTACAGAGCAGTGTTCTGTATAGACAAAGCCTACAAATATGCGTTGACCAAGCTTGATCGAGCTACTTTGGCTGTCATGCTTCGCTGCGCTCAGCATGACAGCCTGGACGGCTCAACGAAGTTTGAAAGACTGCTACCCTGTACGCTCAATTCCATTCACTTCGTAGTAGGGTAGGGGCAGCGGCTCTGCTTTCACC
>JBOGTO010000410.1:0-4838 GCA_050695155.1 Ktedonobacteraceae bacterium | reverse complement strand
GCGGTCGCCATGCCTGGTGCGGTCGCCTTGCCCCCTCTCGCCATACTCCACAGGTCTATGCGAGTGCTTTCTCGATGATGGTCAGCAGCCTCGTCAAGTCAAACGGCTTGCGCAGAAAGAGAATGCGCCGTTTACGTACCTCCGCTAATAAGGGGCTATAAGCGCTTATCAAGATGGTCAGCGAGTTTTTGAGGTGTTCAAAGGTCTGAAGCTGGTCGTAAAGTTCGAGGCCATTCATATCAGGCAGATTATAGTCAAGGATAAAAAGGTGGGGTGTAATACTTTGAATAGCTTCGAGCGCCCGGTAAGCGGTAGTGTGATGAATAGCTCGATAGGCTGTCTCCTGATGAATAGCCTGAATGAGAAAGGAACCAATATCCTCGTCATCCTCAACAACAAGAATCAATTTAATGGCAACACGGTCAGAGGTTGTGGGCGCAGGCGCTTGATTAAACATGACAGGCATACCCTTTCTTGATTCGGTATTCGCCGAAATAAGCATGAGCAAAACTATCACGTAAGTCAAGCGCAAGGAGTTTCAAGAGTGCGTCTATTACTTCAACATTTCCCTAAAACTCCTATCATACGTGTATAAACTCAGGTCGGTCATTGCTACCTGGAACTCGACCAGTCGATGATTATGGCCGCACTGGATAATGTGCTTCTCGGCAATGTCATGCAGCACCATTTCGCCCCTGATCCAGTAATTGCTGCGGCTCAACCGTACCTGAGCATGGAAAGCTTCTCGATTCCGTAATGGGTGATGCTGACAATCAAACGCGGTAATGCGCCGAATCGCTCGATCCGGTTCTGATGACTATTTCCAACCAAGATCGGTATGGCCCTGTCATTCTGAGCGCAGCGAAGAATCTCGGTTCGGCAGTGAGATTCTGAGCGCAGCGAAGAATGACAGGCGAAGCGAGGAATGACGTAACCGACTTTGATAGGCAATAGGCTTATAACCAGCCGTTTTCGCGGGCATAAATGGCTGCCTGGGTCCTGTCGCGCAGGCCCAGGCGGCTCAGGATGTTGGAGATGTGGTTTTTGACGGTGCCTTCGCTGATGACAAGCTGTTCGGCAATCTCGCGATTCGTTGCGCCTTTAGCGATAAGACGCAGCACCTCAACTTCGCGTCCGGTCAGGTCAGTCGTGCGCGGAGTCAGCGTTCCCGCGTCGCTCATCGTTGATGAGGCGGGAGAAACTGGTAGTGGCTGATTGGCAGAATCGAGGGTTTGCTGCCTGGAGAGGGAGGCGATGACCTTGCTCGCCACCAGCGGATCAAGCTGGTAAATACCCTTGTAGGCGGCTTGCACGGCGCTGGCTAGGTCGGGAGCGGGCAGGTCCTTGAGGAGGTAGCCGCTTGCGCCTGCTCGCAGCGCATCAATGATATATGCATCATCGTCAAAGGTCGTCAACATCAGGATGCGACAGGAGGGCAACTCGCGCCGTATCCGCCCGGTTGTCACCACGCCGTCCATAACCGGCATACGCACATCCATCAAAATAACGTCAGGGCGCAAAGAGATGGCTTTCTCAATCGCTTCCTGGCCGTTAGAAGCTGTGCCAACTATTTCAATCGCCTCTTGCATTTCCAGCAGGGAGGCGATACCATCGCGCATTAAACGCTGGTCATCGACTACCAGTACAGATACAGTATGATCCTGTCCAGAGTTGTTTGTCATCGCTTCACCTGAGCCTGTCATCGACCGGCATAGAGCCACTTTTCGGTAATGTAACACGCAGCGTCGTCCCCTGATCCGGCTCGCTTTCGACCTGGAGAGCGCCGCCCACAAGCTCCAGGCGCTCTTGCACGCCTTGCAGCCCGTAGCCGCCTGCGCGCCCTGGCTCGCGCTGTTGCCATTGCGCCGTATCAAAACCGTGTCCATTATCGCGCAGCAGCAGGACGGCCTCTTGCTCTCCCAGGCGCAGACTGATCCAGATGTGATTTGCTCCTGCATGTCTCTGGATGTTGGTCAGGCCCTCTTGCGCCGCCCGGTAGAGGGCTAGTAGCCCTTGCGCCGGGAAGCCGTCTTCATGACCTTCCATGAGGAGTTCAACTGTGCAGGCATCGCTGCGCACACGTTCTACCAGTTCATGCAGCGATGGGGTGAATTCGGGCAACTCTTCGGTTGCGCGCAAAGCTCCTACCGAGCGGCGCACATCCTGCAACGCCTCACTTGCCAGGCGTTTCGCGTTGCTGACAGCCTGGTCTGCCTCCTGCGGCTTTTTGTCGCGGAATGCCAGTGCCTTCTCGAGTTGCACGTTAATGACGGTCAGGAAGTGGCCGAGCGTGTCGTGGATGTCGCGCGCCAGGCGATTGCGCTCCCTCGTGGTTGCCAGTTCCGCAACCTGGGCAGCATACTCTTGCAATTGCCGGTGTGATACATCTAACGCGGCTAACAACTCCTCGGCGCGCGCGCGACTGGCCTTTTCCCTCACCACGACACGAGCGATAGTAATCGTTAATACGAGACCCACAGTGAAGATTACGAGATAATGCTGTTCCGTTCCATTGCTTAACCAGCCCGGACCATAATATGTGTGTTTGACAAAATATGCAATCCAGGCCAGTACCGTTAGAGCATAGCCTGCCAACTCGCCAAAGTAGAGACAGGCCAGGAAAGGCAGGATCAAGTAAAGAAATGGCGTGTACTCGAAGCGATCAAGCAGCGATAGCACTTCGATGAAGACAATACGCATCAGCAGGAGGGAAGCGGCGGCTCTGGGTGGCGTTTCCTCTCCATAGAAGAAGTATTCCACGCGATCTACGGCGAGCAGAGCGGCAGTAGTCACAGTCATTAACGCGGCCTGCCACAGGGCTACAGGCGGCGTATAGCCAGATTGCGTTGCAAAGCTATAGAGATACGGCACCAGCGCCCCAATATAGAGCAAGGATGAAACCAGGTCGAATGGTTTAGGAATGAGCCACCACGTCCAACCGCGCCTTCGATAAGGCCGCGCTTTTGAAGAGGGGGTATTTTGCGCCGTATGTTCTTTTGTAGCTGTAGCCATAGTTTTCTGCCTGTAAGCGATCAATCCAATCTGTATAAACAGTGTACCAGAAAGCCGCGCTCACAACAATGTGCCATATCTCACACATTTTGTAGCCAGAGGATACATGACCTCTGGCTGTGTTTTCCTACTGGCGCTTTTCGCAAATCCTCCCTCTGGCGGTCAGAAATAGGCTACCTGGCACACGTCACTTTGCCTCCCATGAGTATACACTTGCAGCGAGCAATAAACTCAATAAGGCTTTTATACAGGAGATAATCAAATGGCTGTCTATACGGATTCACGAACATCTTTCGCAAACCCGCGCAAAAAATTGATCTCGCGTCAGACGCTGCTGAGCGATACCGCATTGCTGGTCTACCTGGCGCTGCTCAAATTCCTGGCGCATCTTGTTGTCAGTGGCAATTATGGTTTTTTCCGCGATGAACTCTACTATATCGACGCGGGGAAGCACCTGGCTTTTGGCTATGTAGAATTTCCCCCTTTTATCGCGCTGCTGGCGGCCTCCATTCATGCCGTGTTTGGTAACTCTCTGGTCGCCTATCACCTCTTTCCCGCAATGGCTGGAGCAGTATTGGTGCTGTTGACCGGGTTGATAGCGCGGGAGCTGGGAGGCGGGCGCTTCGCGCAATGCCTGGCGGCCCTGGCAAGCGTGGCCGCGCTAACATTTCTTGCTATCGACTCGATCTTCTCGATGGATTCATTTGACGAGTTGTGGTGGGTGCTGCTGGCCTATATCCTCATCCGGCTGATTAAACGAGAGCAGCCTCGTCTCTGGCTGCTCTTCGGACTGGTCGCGGGTATCGGGTTGATGACCAAGGTCACTATGCTCATGTTCGGTTTCGCCATCGTCGCCGGGCTGCTACTGACACCGCAGCGCAAATACCTGCTGAACAAATGGGCCTGGGCCGGTGGCGCAATCGCGTTCGCCTTTCTGGTGCCGTATGTCCTCTGGAATGCCGCCAACGGCTGGCCCACGCTTGAATTTTGGAGTACCTATACCAGCGGACACGCGAACCCTACCTCCGCGCTGGGATTCCTCTACCAGCAGGTGCTGACCATGAATCCTTTGACACTACCTCTGTGGCTGGCGGGACTGTACTACTACTTCTTCACACAGGCAGGCAAACCTTACCGGGCGCTTGGCTGGGCCTATGTGATCCTGTACGTATTGTTTACGGTCACACGCGCCAAGTTGTACTTTCTCGCGCCGGCCTATCCCATGCTATTCGCGGCTGGATCAGTGATGATTGGGCGCATGATGAGCAAACCTCGCCTGGGCTGGCTCAAACCAGCCTACATCTCGCTACTGATACTGGTAAGTCTGCTGCTGGCACCGACCGTAATGCCCATTCTTCCTCCATCACTGTACGGTCGCGCTACAGCAATTATTGGTGGGAATGCTGGCATCAAGGTGGAGGATCGCGCCACAGGCGCGTTGCCCCAGCAGTTGGCGGACCGCTTTGGCTGGGATACGATGACCGCCACCGTAGCCCGCGTCTACCACAGCCTGCCACAGGATGAACAGGCTCAGGCTTGCATCTTCACAGAGAATTACGGGGAAGCAGGAGCCATCGATTTCTACGGGCCGCAGTATCACCTGCCCCAGGCCATCAGTGGACACAATACCTATTACCTGTGGGGGCCAGGAAACTGCACAGGCGCGGTCGTGATTAGCATAGGCAATCCTCTCTCTATGCTGCAACCGGCATTCGCCAGCGTCACCCAGGCAGGCACCATAACCTGTGCCTACTGTATGCCGGCGGAAAACAACCTTCCCGTGTATGTCTGCCTGCACCTGAAATCATCGATACAGGCCATATGGC
>JBOGTO010000409.1:0-10864 GCA_050695155.1 Ktedonobacteraceae bacterium | reverse complement strand
GGCGACCCTTGCGGTCGCCATGTGCCACGCGGTCGCCATGTCTTCCCTCGCTGGTAGCACATCTCGCGCCCCAGTGGTACCAATTTTCATATTTTGGCAAAATTGCGCCAAAAACGCTTGACAAGCTGTTTATAAGGGTGTATAATTGCAAATTGCCACAGTGTGTATACTGGTAACAGTGATGTTATATGGGATAGTAACAGCGCTGATAAGAAGTAAAAACACAGACAAAGAAAGCTGGACTCAAAACGACACATTCTTCCCCACGCACCGCGTAACTATACTGCTTGCATGTGTAGGGATACCGCATAAAGCTACAGACTCACAGGGGGTATCGTCATCATAGAAAGGCAGGCGCGCTTTTCGTTTCTGACCTTGCAACGATGCAAATTGAGCATTCCAATACTGATTTATGCAATTGTTTTCGTTTCGTCTCGTGTGGCCGGCATTATATATAAGTACATATTGGGAGGAGTTGGTGGGAGATTTACAAATAACCGGCAGGTGTAAGATGTAGGAGTAACCGCTTATGAAAGCATAGAGCGGTTACTTTTCTTGTCATAGAACGTTGTTCAACACAGGCATAATGGGCATTTATCTTTTGTTCTTTCCGTTTTGCAATTTCCTGAAGGAGGGCGCATCGACAACCCTATCCGTATGGTTGTCATCAGTGCGTCTTTCTGCGTTTCCTTTTTCCTATACTGGGACTGATGTACTGACCAGGTGAGAGGAGCATCCTACCTATGGCTGTTACCAGCAGAGCCGTCACGGCTCCCGAGCGTGTCTCGTTCGCGCGCATCCCCGACATTCGATCCATGCCGGGCCTTATCCAAATCCAGCTTGATTCCTTTGAATGGTTCAAGCAGGAGGGGCTGCGCGAACTGTTTAACGAAATCTCCCCCATCGAAGATTTCACCGGCAAGAACCTTAAACTCGAATTTATCGTTCCGCCCGAACCTTTCGGCAAATCCAAATATACCGAGGACGAGTGCCGCGACCGCGATGCCACTTATTCCGCGCCGCTTACTGTCAAGGCCCGCCTCACCAACAAAGAAACCGGCGAGATCATTGAGAAGGACATCTTCATGGGTGACTTCCCTCTCATGACGCGCCAGGGTACCTTTATCATCAATGGCGCGGAGCGCGTCGTCGTCAGCCAGCTCGTGCGTTCGCCCGGCGTCTACTTCACCGCCGACGAAGACGCCATCACTGGCCGCCGCCTCTACTCCGCCAAGCTTATACCCGCGCGCGGAGCCTGGCTCGAATTTGAGACCAGCAACAAAAACCTGCTTTCCGTCAAAATCGACCGCAAGCGCAAGCTGCCGGTAACAACCCTGCTGCGCGCTATCGCCAACCTTGCCCGCGAGCAATGGTCCAGCGAAAATCTCGACCTGTCCAGCGACCAGGGCATCCTCGACGCCTTCCGCGACGTTGAGAGCGACACGGGCGTGCATTTTGTGCAGACCACCCTCGAAAAGGACCCCGTCAAACGCGAAGACGAAGCCCTGCTCGAACTTTATAAAAAGATGCGTCCCGGCGACCCCGCCACCATTGATAACGCCCGCTCGCTTGTCAAAAACATGTTCTTCAACGCCCGCCGTTACGACCTCGGCAGCGTTGGACGCTATAAGCTGAACCGCAAGCTCGACCTGTCGATTCCGCAGACCCAGCGCACACTCACGCTTGACGATCTTGTCAACATCGCGCGCCGCCTCGTGCAACTCAACAACGGCATCGGACGCAAAGACGACATCGACCATCTCGGCAACCGCCGCGTGCGCTGCGTCGGCGAGCTGATCCAGACCCAGTTCCGCGTCGGCCTGCTGCGTATGGAGCGCGTCGTCAAAGAGCGTATGAGCATTCAGGAGCCGGGCCAGGCCACTCCCAACGCGCTCATCAACATCCGGCCAGTCGTAGCTGCCATGAAAGAATTCTTCGGTGGCAGCCAGCTCTCGCAATTTATGGATCAGACCAACGCCCTCGCCGAAATCGGCCACAAGCGTCGTCTCTCGGCTCTGGGACCTGGCGGTCTCTCACGCGAGCGCGCCAGCTTCGACGTGCGCGACGTACACCGCTCGCACTACGGGCGCATCTGTCCTATTGAGACGCCTGAAGGCCCCAACATCGGCCTGATCGGCAACCTGGCAACCTATGGGCAGATCAACCCCTACGGTTTCATCGAGACGCCGTATCGCAAAGTCTATAAAAAGCTCAAAGCAGGTGATCGCGGCCTTATCGGGCGCGAGTATCGCGGCATCGGCGGGCGTGAATGGGAAGACCTCAAAACGCCCGACGGCGAAGTACTCATTAAAGCGAGAACGCGCATCCGCATCGACGAAGACCTGTTCAACAAAATTAACGCGGCGCTCGGCCCCGAAACCGAAGTGCGTATCAAGCCGTTCGTCACTAGCGAAGTGGACTATCGCACCGCCGACGACGAAGAGCGTTTCTTCATCGCCCAGGCCAACGCTCGTCTGAACCCCAACGGCGAGTTCGCCGAAGATCGTGTCATGGGTCGCTACCAGGGCGACTTCGTGATGGACAGTTCCGACAACGCCGACTACATGGACGTATCGCCGCGCCAGACCGTCAGCGTCGCTACGGCTCTCATCCCGTTCCTGGAACACGACGACGTGAACCGCGCCCTTATGGGTGCCAACATGCAGCGCCAGGCCGTGCCGCTGCTGCGCCCGCAATCGCCCATCTGTGGCACCGGCATCGAACGCCAGGTGGCAATCGACTCCGGCCAGGTGCAGGTCAGCCAGGTCAACGGCGAAGTCGTCAAAGCGACCGCGCGCCAGATCGTCATTATGGACGAGCAGGGCGAATTGCACACGCATAACCTGCGCAAGTTCGTGCGTTCCAACGCAGGGACCTGCATCAACCAGCGTTCCATCGTGCGCAAAGGCGACTATGTGACCGCCGGGGAAGTTATCGCCGACAGTTCATCGACAGAGAACGGCGAAATCGCCCTGGGTCAGAACATTCTGGTGGCATTTATGAGTTGGGAAGGCGGCAACTTCGAAGACGCGATCCTCATCAGTGAGCGTATCGTGCGCGAAGACCTCTTCACCTCCATTCATATAGAAAAGTACGAGACCGACGCCCGCGATACCAAGCTCGGTCCCGAAGAGATCACGCGCGACATCCCCAACGTCGGCGAAGAAGGACTGCGCAACCTTGACGAGCGCGGCATCATCTACGTTGGCGCGGAAGTCGGTCCGCAGGACATTCTGGTCGGTAAAATCACCCCCAAAGGTGAAACCGAACTGACCGCCGAGGAAAAGTTGCTACGCGCCATCTTCGGTGAAAAGGCGCGTGAAGTCAAAGACACCTCGCTGCGCGTCCCGCACGGCGAGCGCGGCAAAGTCGTGGAAGTCAAAGTCTTCTCGCGTGACGCGGGCGACGAATTGCTGCCGGGCGTCAACTCGCTTGTGCGCGTCAGCATCGCTCAGAAGCGCAAAATTGGCGCGGGCGACAAAATGGCCGGACGACACGGCAATAAGGGCGTCATCTCGCGCGTACTGCCTATGGAAGATATGCCGTTCTTGCCCGATGGCACGCCCGTTGACATCATCTTGAACCCGCTTGGTGTGCCGCACCGCATGAATATTGGGCAGATCATGGAAACTCATCTGGGCTGGGCTGCGGATGCTCTGGGCATCAAAATCGCTACCCCTGTCTTTGATGGCGCGACCGAAGAAGACATCGAAGAATACCTGGAACGCGCCGGCAAGCCGCGTTCCGGCAAAGAACAGCTCTTTGACGGGCGCACCGGCGAACCGTTCGATCATCCGATCACCGTTGGCTACACCTACATGCTCAAACTGGCCCACCTGGTTGAGGACAAGGTACACGCTCGTTCCACCGGCCCATACAGCCTCATCACGCAGCAGCCGCTGGGTGGTAAAGCCCAGTTCGGCGGCCAGCGTTTCGGCGAAATGGAAGTGTGGGCGCTCGAAGCCTACGGCGCAGCCAACATCCTGCAAGAAATCTTGACCGTCAAATCCGATGATGTCGTGGGTCGCGTCAAAACCTACGAAGCTATCGTCAAAGGCGAAAATATCATGGAGCCGGGTGTCCCGGAATCCTTCAAAGTACTCGTAAAAGAATTGCAAAGCCTGGGCATCAACGTCGAGGTACTCAACGAGGACGAACAAAAAATTCAATTCGTCGAAGACACCTCGAATGATGTGATGCCCGAACTCGGCATCAACCTGTCCGGTTTCGAAGGAGATCAGTAAACATGCGATCCCGCCCGTGTCATAGTAAGGGCGGGGGTGGAGAGGATGCGGGGCGGGGACCCTTGCGGTCGCCCTCGCTTCTCTCCCTGCATGTTTTCGAAGGAGATCAGTAGGAGGAATCATGCTCGAAGTCAACGATTTTAATGCAATACGTATCAGCCTTGCCAGCCCCGAACAGATTCGTGGCTGGAGCTATGGCGAGGTCACGAAACCGGAAACCATCAACTATCGCACCCTCAAGCCCGAAAAAGACGGCCTGTTCTGCGAGCGCATATTCGGCCCTACAAAGGACTGGGAATGCTACTGCGGCAAATACAAGCGCGTGCGCTTCAAGGGCATCGTGTGCGACAAATGCGGCGTCGAAGTCGCGCGCTCAAAGGTGCGCCGCGAGCGCATGGGCCACATCGAACTGGCTTCCCCTGTCAGCCACATCTGGTACTTTAAGGGAACGCCCAGCCGCATCGGCCTGCTGCTCGACCTCTCGCCGCGCAACCTGGAACGCATCCTGTACTTCGCTCTGTACGTTGTCACGCACATCGAAGAAGAGGGACGCCAGCGCGAGTTGATGCGGCTCGACGAAGAACTCATCAAGCTTGAGCAAAATCTGGATGAGCAGGTCGTTGAACAGATCGACTCGCTCAAAACCCGCCGCGAAACCGAGAGCCATGATATACACTCTCGCCTGCGCGCCAACGAACAGGAAATCGAGGCTAGCCGCGAACAAGAACTGGCTCAGGCAAAAGTGACCGAAAGCGAACTGGGAGCCATCCTGCGCGAGCGCATGGGGCAGACGACCGACGAAGATATTCTCTTCGACGCCGTGGGTCGCGTCATCGTCAAAGCCGGTGATGTCGTCAGCAAGCGCGATCTCGAAACGCTTGAAAAAGCCGCCGAGAGCCTGCGCAATGAGATCGCGGAAAAAGCCCACCAGGACCTTGAAGAGCTGCGCAAGCAGAGCGAGGGCGAAACCCGCGATATGCAGGACCACATCCAGGGGCAGATCGACACCGTGCAGGTGCGCCTGGAAACACAACGCACCGACCGCAAAGCGCGCCTGGAGCAGTTGAAGAAGGACCTGGAAGGCCTCAAGAAAATGGACCTCATCCAGGAGAACCGCTTCCGCGAACTGCGCGATGCTTTCGGTACCAGCGTCTTTCGTGCCGGCATGGGCGCTGAAGCCGTGCGCGAATTGATCGCCGACATCAACCTTGAAAAGCTTTCAACCGACCTGCGCCGCGAAATCTCTTCGACGGTCGGCCAGCGTCGTAAAAAGGCCACCAAGCGTCTGAAGGTCGTGGAAGCCTTCCGCGAGTCCAACACTTCGCCGGAATGGATGATCCTGACAGTGCTGCCTGTGCTGCCGCCCGAATTGCGCCCGATGGTGCAACTCGACGGCGGGCGTTTCGCCACGTCCGACCTGAATGATCTTTACCGCCGCGTCATTAACCGCAACAACCGCCTCAAGCGGCTGCTCGAACTGGGCGCGCCGGAGATCATCATTCGCAACGAGAAGCGCATGTTGCAGGAAGCCTGCGATGCCCTCATCGATAATGGTCGGCGCGGACGCGCGGTAGCTGGTTCCGGCAACCACAAGCTCAAGAGCCTGTCCGACATGCTCAAGGGCAAGCAGGGTCGTTTCCGCCAGAACTTGCTCGGCAAGCGCGTAGACTACTCTGGCCGTTCCGTCATCGTGGTCGGCCCTGAGTTGAAGCTGCACCAGTGCGGTCTGCCTAAGAAGATGGCGCTGGAACTCTTCAAGCCGTTCGTCATGCGCAAACTGGTCGAGCAGAACTTCGCGCACAATATCAAGAGCGCGAAACGTTTTGTCGAACGTGTCAAGCCGGAAGTCTGGGACGTACTCGAAGAGGTCATCAAAGATCATCCCGTCCTGTTGAACCGCGCTCCCACGCTGCACCGCCTGGGCATTCAAGCCTTCGAAGCTGTGCTGGTCGAGGGCAGCGCCATTCAACTGCACCCGCTGGTCTGTTCCGCCTTTAACGCGGACTTCGACGGCGACCAGATGGCCGTCCACGTCCCGCTCTCGGACAAAGCGCAGGACGAGGCGCGCCGCTTCATGCTGTCAACGCGCAACTTGCTCTCCCCGGCAACGGGCGAGCCATCCATTGGCGCGTCGCAAGACATGGTGCTGGGCTGTTTCTACCTGACGCAGGATCGCCCCGAAAAGAAGGGCGAGGGTCGCAAGTTCACCGATGTTACCGAGGCCATGCTGGCCTACAATCAGGGTTTCGTCGAGCTGCAAGCGCTCGTCTACGTGCGTATCGGCGACGTGGATGTCTACGATTCGCCGCCGCCCGATAAGGTGACCATCCATGCCAAAGGCAAACTGGTGCAAACCACCGTTGGCCGCCTCATTTTCAACGAAGCTCTGCCGGAACGCCTGCGTTTCAAGAACTACGCTATGAAGAAAGAGAACTTGAAGCAGGTCATCGGCGAATGCTTCAAGGAATATGGTCGCGCCAAAACCGCCGAACTGGCCGACGAGATCAAGCGATTGGGCTTCGTCTACGCCACCAAAGCCGGTACCACCATCGCCATCAGCGATGTAAAAGTACCCGAAGGCAAGCAGGGCGAGCTTGATAAAGCAGATGCAGTGATTGCCGAACTGGAAGAACAGTTCCGTGATGGTCTCATCACCGATAACGAGAAGTACCAGCAAACCGTCGATGCCTGGAACGTCGCGACAGAGAATGTCACCAAAATGGTGGAGGCCACGCTTGACCCGTATGGCTCGATCTTCACCATTGCCCGCTCTGGCGCGACCAAAGCCAAGTTCCAGCAGATCCGCCAGCTTTCCGGTATGCGCGGACTGATGGCTAGCCCGTCAGGAAGAATCATCGACGTGCCGATTCGCGGTAACTTCCGCGAAGGTCTGACTGTGTTGGAGTACTTCATCTCCAGTCACGGCGCGCGTAAAGGTCTGGCTGATACCGCCTTGCGTACTGCTGAATCGGGCTACCTTACCCGCCGCCTGATCGATGTGGCGCAGGACGTAATCGTCACCGAGGAAGACTGCGGCACTACCGAGGGTATGCTCATCACGGAGCAGGATAGCAAAGAAATGATGCTGTCCGACATCCGCGACCGCTTGAAAGGCCGCGTACTGCTCGATCCCATTCCGGGACTCGATGACATCCTGCCTGGCGACGATCTGACCGACGAAATGGTCGATGAAATCGTCAGCGCGGGCGTCAAAGTGGTGCGTGTGCGCTCTGTGCTGGGTTGTCTCGCTCACCGGGGCATCTGCCGCAAGTGCTACGGACGCGACCTCGCTGCTAATGCGCTGGTTCAGCCGGGCGCGGCGGTCGGTATCATTGCCGCCCAGTCCATCGGCGAGCCTGGCACGCAGCTTACTATGCGTACCTTCCACACCGGTGGTATCGCCGGAGCGCAGGGTGACATCACTCAGGGTCTACCGCGTGTAGAGGAACTGTTCGAGGCGCGTGTGCCAAAGGATAAGTCGGAGATCAGCGAAATCGACGGCGTTGTCGAGGTCGTGAAGGACGAGGCGACCGGCGTGCGTACCGTGCGCGTGGTTTCCACCAACGTCTTCTTCGACGAGTATCACCTGCCCGCCGGTAGCCAGGCGCTGGTTAACGACTCCGAGCATGTGCAGAAGGAACAGGTCATCGCCTTGATGCCTGCCGAAGATGGCAACGAACCGCAGCCTGTGGAAGCTCGCACCGAGGGCGAAGCGCTCATCAACCCCGATGGGCTGCTGAGCATCCGCTTCGAGGAACGCGAGGAGCGAAACTATCAGATGGCCGCGTCGCGCAATATCATTGTGACGACAGGCCAGAAGATTCAGGCTGGCACTGCCCTGACATCGGGCCAGCGCGATCCGCAGGATGTTCTGCGCATCCAGGGCCGCGAAGCCGTGCAAATGTACGTCGTAAAAGAAGTGCAGCGCGTCTATCGCAACACTGGTGTGTACATCAACGACAAACACATCGAAGTCATTATCCGGCAAATGCTGCGCCGCGTGAAGGTGGACGAGCCGGGCGATACCGAGATGTTGCCCAACGACCTGGTGGACCGCTTTGTGTACGCGGACACCAACGCGCGCGTACTGGCCGAAGGCGGCGAACCGGCCACGGCCTCGACCGTACTGCTCGGCGTCACCAAAGCTTCGCTCAATACGGACAGCTTCCTGGCGGCGGCCTCGTTCCAGGAAACCACCCGCGTACTGACGGAAGCCGCCATCGAGGCGCAAACCGATCACCTGGTGGGCCTGAAAGAGAACGTCATTATCGGCAAGCTGATCCCTGCCGGCTCCGGCTTCGTGCAGAGGCGGCGAGAGCTTCTAGCGCGCCAGCAGGCCGCCGCCGCTCGCATCGCCAGCGCGCAAGCGCCGGTGGTGGCTGCTGTAGGCGTGGGGAGCAATGGTACTGGTACTCCCAGTCTGGTACTTGACAGTCTGGAAGAAGAATGATACCATAGTATCCCGCAGATACATAATGTATGGGGCGCGGTTTACCGCGCCCGGTACTTGTATAAGATATAGACGGCCTTTGTGGTTGGCCGAGATGATGCTGGAATAATATCAGATAGGGAGAACTATTCATTGCCAACGATCAATCAATTGATCCGCAAGGGCCGTTCGCATAAGAAAGAGAAGGTCAAGGCTCCCGCGTTGCGCTATTCGTTCAACGCGCTGAAGAACAAGACTTTCGAGTTGCGTGGGTCGCCCCAGAAACGCGGCGTCTGCACTCAGGTGCGTACCATGACGCCCAAGAAGCCGAACTCTGCCATGCGTAAAATTGCTCGTGTTCGCCTGAGCAACCGCATGGAAGTCACGGCCTATATCCCCGGCGAGGGACACAATCTGCAAGAACACTCGGTCGTGCTTATTCGCGGTGGCCGCGTGAAAGACCTGCCGAGCGTGCGTTATCACATCGTGCGCGGTACCCTGGACAGCGATGGCGTCAGCAAACGCCGCCGGGGTCGCTCACTCTACGGGGCCAAACGACCCAAGCCCGGCCAGGGTGGCACCGACAAAAAACGATAATATTGTAGGGACGCGAGGTATCGCGTCCAGAACCGTAGGGCGCGACTGATCGCGCTCCCCAAATTCTATTCGATACCACCTGAACGTTTCAGGCAGGTCGCTACATCGGAAATCACTTTTGTAAGGACGCGAGGTATCGCGTCCCTCCACAGGGATACCCTCAACGGCATCTCTACAAAAGGAAGAGTCAAGTGTCCTCCTTAAAAGGATAGGCGCTTGCGATGAGGCGTCTGAAGATGATAGCGGGCGGTTGTCCGGTATCATATCGACGCCTTTTGTGGTGTTTACGAGAGACGAAGACAATACAACCAGTCACTTTCACTTGATGAGGAGGCATGAGATGCCAAGACGAAAAAAAGCGGTGCGACGACCGGAAGTGCCGGACGCGAAGTTTAAGAGTCGCAATGTAGCACGCTTCATTGGGAAGTTGATGCTGGATGGCAAACGCAGCCTGGCTGAGCGCATCATTTACGATGCCTTTGAAACCATTGAGGCCAGGCAGAAACGCACCCCGCTCGATGTGTTTGAGCAGGCGCTGAAGAATGTTACCCCGGCGCTCGAGGTAAAGCCGCGCCGCGTGGGTGGCTCAACCTACCAGGTGCCGGTGGATATCCGCCGCGAGCGCGGTAATGCCCTGGCGATGCGCTGGCTGATTCGCTCCGCCCGCAACCGCACTGGCAAATCGATGTCTGAGAAACTGGCAAGTGAACTGATGGACGCCGCTGCAGGTCAGGGCGCGACCATTAAAAAACGAGAGGAAACCCATAAAATGGCGGAGTCTAATAAAGCCTTCGCTCATTATCGTTGGTAAACAAGGGACATGGCTAGAGAATTTCCACTGGAAAAAACCCGTAATATAGGAATTATCGCTCATATTGATGCTGGTAAAACGACCACCACCGAGCGCATTCTCTTCTACACCCGCAAAATTCACCGCATGGGTGAGGTGCATGAGGGAGCCGCGACGATGGACTGGATGCCACAGGAGCAGGAGCGCGGCATTACGATTACGTCAGCCGCCACGACGTGCTTCTGGCTGGATCATCGCATCAACATCATTGACACGCCCGGCCACGTCGATTTCACGGCAGAGGTCGAGCGCTCTTTGCGTGTGCTGGACGGCGGCGTCGTCGTCTTCGATGCGGTGGCCGGAGTCGAGCCTCAATCAGAAACTGTCTGGCGTCAGGCGAACAAGTATAACGTTCCTCGTATCTGTTTTGTCAATAAGATGGACCGCACCGGCGCAGACTTCTGGCGTACAGTGGATATGATTCGTGAGCGTCTGGGGGCCACCCCTGTACCAATACAGATTCCTGTGGGACAGGAAAGCAGTTTCAAAGGCTTTGTTGATCTTGTACAGCAAGAATCCGTCATCTTCACCGATGACCTGGGAACCAAGTCCGATCATACCGAAGTGCCTACCAGCATGGAGGCCGAATTCGCGCAGTACCACGACCAGTTGATCGAGCGTGTAGCTGAGACGGATGAAAACCTTACCCTCAAATACCTTGAGGGCGAGGAGATCAGCAAAGAGGAGATTATCGCGGCTCTTCGTAGAGCAACCATCGCCGGTACGCTTGTGCCGGTATTGTGC
>JBOGTO010000408.1:0-9732 GCA_050695155.1 Ktedonobacteraceae bacterium | reverse complement strand
ATCCCGTGCTGGCCGTCTGGCAATATGGTCTTGGCCGTGTTGCTGCGTGGACAAGCGACGCTCTCGGCCTCTGGACGGCCAACTGGCTGTCATGGAAAGATGCCGCGCGCAGCTGGGCTAACCTCGTCACCTGGACGTTGCCCACGCCCGAAAGCCAACTGCTGGTGAGCGGGCAAATATCCAATGGCAACGGACACATCACTGTGAACCTACCCGCCGCAACTCTCTCAGCCAGCCAGTCAATAGGCCAGCAGCAGGCGCAAGTCAACATCATCACGCCTGGACTCACGCAGGAGACGGTGATCTTACAGCCCACCGCTCCTGGCCGCTTCGAGGGAGACTTTCCGACAACACAGGTAGGCGTCTACCTGCTGCGCGTCACCTGGCAGGCGCGCGGCAGTAACGGCGCAAATTCCAGCCAGTTGAGTACGACTACCGGACTGGTCGTACCCTACTCGCCCGAATACAGCACCTCCGGCACAGACCTGAACTTTCTGAGCCAGCTTGCCCACGCTGGCGGTGGAAGCGTCCTCGCTGCCGATAACTACGCTGCCGCCTTTACACCAAATTTGCCGCCAGTGTACGCCGCGCTTTCGATCACTTTCTGGCTGTTCGCCATTGCCGCTCTTTTGCTGCCTATAGACATCGCCTTGCGCCGTCTCTCCAGCGTAGAATTTCTGGTTGCTGGCTATCAATGGCTAACCTCTATTGGCAAATCGCGCAAAGCCGCTCAAAGCGAGGATAATCTGGTACTCAGCAACATACGCGCCCACCGCGAGCAACGCAAGACCCGTGTAACGAGCGTCAAGTCACCAGATTCCCCGATTCAGAAGACGCCCGTTGCAACACTCGATAGGCAGGAAGCCTCTCTTAAAAAAGAGCAGGAGCAATCCACAACTAGCAAACTTTTGGAGGAGAAACGCAAACGCGAACAGGCGAAGACGCGGCGTGAGTAGAATGTGAACGAATTAACTAGATCACGTTCATAAATAATCAGATCACAATTAACTACTTGTCATAATAAGGCGACCTGGCATTAATAACACACTACTATTTTGCTATCGACTTGACTTAAATCTGAGAAAAGACTATATCTAAATCATAATTTGTAGAGAGGGTTGAAAGATGGAATATTCTATTTTCTTTCTTTTTCTTATCACTGGGATGGTAGTAGGCGGAGGCACTGTCTGGTTATTACAGAGAATGAAAAGTCAACATTCTTATGAAAAAGCTAAGAGTGAATTTGGCATACAGTTAGCAACAGTAAGTGAACGATTGCGGGGATGTGAAAATGAGCTATTGGAGAGCAAGAATATCGTGAAAGACAAAGATGCACAAATTCTTGGTCTCCAAGCAGCAAACTTGAATCTTCGGTCCAAACAATCTGAAATGGAAACTAAACTTGAAGAAGAGCAAAAAGCAGCAGTAGAGAAACTTGCACTCCTAAATGAAGCCCAGCAAAAACTATCTGATACCTTTAAAGCTCTTTCCGCCGACGCATTAAATGGTAGTAATCAATCATTTCTCGCTTTAGCCCAGGCAACGTTCGAGAAGTTGCAAGAAAGAGCCAAAGGCGATCTGGAAAAGCGAGAGCAAGCTATTAACGCCTTGGTCAGGCCGATAAACCTTACTCTTGTCGAGTTTGATACGAAACTTCAAGAACTCGAAAAGACAAGAATCGGCGCGTATGCATCACTTCATGAGCAGGTTCATTTACTACATACAGCCCAGGATCAATTGCGATTAGAAACCTCCAATCTCGTAAGTGCGCTTCGTAAACCATCGGTACGTGGCCGATGGGGTGAAATTCAGCTAAAGCGTGTGGTAGAGCTAGCTGGTATGCTTAACCATTGTGATTTTTCTGAACAGGAAAGTACTCTTACTGAAGAGGGTCGCTTGCGTCCAGATCTTTTAGTACATCTTCCGGGTCATAAAGTAATAGTTGTTGATGCCAAAGCTCCTCTTGAGGCTTATCTTGATGCAATTCAGATAGACGATGACAATTTACGTAAAAGCAAGCTCAAAGATCATGCTCGTCAAATCCGTAACCATATTTCATCTCTTGGGAAGAAATCATACTGGAATCGGTTTCAATCCTCCTCACCTGAATTTGTTGTTCTTTTCATACCCGGAGAAGTCTTTTTCAGTGCAGCGCTAGAACAAGACCCGACACTTATCGAGTTAGGGATTGAAGAACATGTTATTCTGGCAACTCCTACTACACTGATTGCACTCTTAAAGGCAGTAGTCTATGGGTGGAAACAAGAAAATATAGCTCAGAATGCACAAGAGATCTCTGCCCTTGGTCGAGAACTATATAAACGTATTGCTGGTATGAGCGAATATTGGCGAAAAGTTGGCAAAAGTCTAAGTAACGCAATCGAATCTTATAATCAAGCTACCGGTTCACTGGAATCGCGTGTTCTTGTCAGTGCTCGAAAATTCAAAGACCTTGAAGCTACTGCGGGAGACGATATTGAAGGACTGCTATCTGTAGACCGTATGCCACGAGAAATTCAAATATCGGAAGTTTCAGAAGCACTCACTTTGTAGTTGATAATACAAAGCTATGTAACAAATCGAGGCTTGGCTATTTATTTCTGACCAAGTCTCGATTAACCGGAGCATACTGATATTATTTACCCGAACGTTTGTTGTTTTCTCCATTTTCGAAGACCACGTCTTCGTAAACATCTATAGCGGGGAAACGCACGCCCAGGCTTGCTAACTCAACTTTGTCACCTGCCTCGAAGGCATCATAGATCCACTTTTTTTGCTCTTTTCGGTATCTCTCTATCCTCATGGAGCGTGAGTCCACCAGCATGTATTCCTCAATAGTGGGACAGGCAAGGTAACATTGAAGCTTTCTTCCCCGGTCGCGTGCCTCTGTGCTGGGAGAGAGTACTTCAACTATAAGGCGTGGTGATGAAATGAAATCAGCAGTACCCCGGTCTCGTGTATCGCAACTAACAGTCACATTGGGATGAAAGTAGCGTTGCTCAGAAACACGAACCTTCATGTCAGAATTGTAAGCCCGACATGGACCGCTGCGAAGTAAACTTTTCAGGAGAGCATAGATGTTGCCGCTGATCGTGGCATGGTTGGCGCTTCCACCCGACATCATGTACGCATATCCATCAAGGTATTCGTAGCGTGTATCAGGATTATTCTCTTCGAGTTCAAAGTACTCTTGAACACTCATTGTTGGTGTATGCTCCAGTGCCATATGCATTTCCTTCTCAATAGTTGTACCCTTGAACTGTTCTGCCATGCATTGGTTCTATTATACCATTGTTATGCATTCTTTTTCTTCGCTAAAATAGCGGAAGCATGGTAATATCCATAATGAACATTTCCAATCAAGATCGGTAGTGACCTGTCATCCTTCGCTGCGCTCAGGATCTCGCTCGCCATGCAGAGATCCTTCGCTGCGCTCAGGATGACAAAGTAAAGCGAAGGATGACAGGGCCGACTTTGGTTGTTAAAATTCATCATGGCATTTCAAGGATGAACAAAAGGATAATCTCTTATGTCTCCGCGCCTCACTGATTGGAGCCTTGCGCTTGCCGCTATGCTCGCTTTATTGACCGGACTTATCAGCCTTGTTAGCGGGCATCTGGGGGATTGGCTCATTTTTGCGCTGCATGGCGCGGCGGGTCTCTGGCTGTTGCTACTGTTGTGGGGCAAGCTGCGGCGCGTGTGGCCGCGACTGGTACATCTAAAGCGCTGGGATCGTCGCACGGTCCTGGGGTTGCTGGCTTTGCTGGTTGTGCTGCTGGCTCTCGGAGCCGGTATCTGGTGGGCGGCGGGCGGCGAATTGTACTTTGCCGGGTTTAATCTGTTGAACTGGCATATTACACTGGGGTTCGCAATCGCGGCGGCTATTCTACTGCACATGTTCGCGCGCGCCAAACGCTTGCGCAAACGCGACATTGTAGGGAGGCGGCGCGCGCTGCATTTCGGCGCGTTGCTCCTCGGTGGCGTCGCGCTCTGGCCCGCGCAGCAGTTTGCGCAGCGCGTCTTACACCTCCCCGGCGCGAAGCGGCGCTTCACTGGTTCGTATGAAAGCGGCAGTTTCGCAGGAAACGCCTTCCCCACCTCAAGCTGGGTGGCAGATGCACCACGCCCACTCGACGCGCAAATCTGGCATCTCTCTACTGGCGGCGCTGTCAGCAATCCGCGCGACTTCTTCTATGACGAGTTGGTGACAATGGGTGATGAGTTAGAAGCAACACTCGATTGTACGGGCGGCTTTTACAGTACCCAGCGCTGGCGCGGCATTAACATTGGCCGCTTGCTCGATCAAATCGTTCCTCATCCGAATGCGAGCTATGTAAGTTTCGTCTCTGTCACCAGCTATCGTTGGAGCCTGCCTCTGGAGGAGGCGCGCGCGGCCCTGCTGGCAACGCATAGCGGGGACGAACCTCTCTTACATGAGCATGGTTTCCCCTTGCGCTTAATCGCTCCGGGCCGTCGCGGCTTTGAGTGGGTCAAGTGGATTACCCGTGTCGAGGTACTCACGGAGCCAGACGCCGGGCAGCTTATCAGCATCTTCACTAGCAGCTTCACCAGCGCAGGGCGTGGAGAATGAGCATCAACGCTGCTTGTGAGGATGGTATCTCGTCAAAAGCAGAAGAATGTGCGATAATAGCGGAGATAAGTTGCTGATAGTGTTTCCAGATCAGTGCTGGATATATTTTAGAATTGATTTGTGTGGAGGACGTACCTGGATATGGAACAAAAACCCGTCAACGGCGTTTCAATTCGTTTCCTCACAGGCCCCCTTGCGGCAAAAATCATCCCTATTAAGCAGGCCGTGACTGTGATTGGACGCGACCCGAACAGTGATATTATCGTACCCGATCAAAGAGTTTCCAGGCGTCACGCCTGTATTCGCTGGCTTGGCGACTCGTGGATCATTGAAAACCTCTCGCAAAGCAGTTTTGTGGCCGTCAATCAGCAGCGCGTGCAGCAAGGTGCGCTTGGGCAAGATAGCGTCGTTCATATTGGGGAAACCATCAGCTTTGCCTTCCTTGTCCAGCAACCAGCAGTGGCAGTACGGTCATCGCAACCATTGCCGCTTACTGAGGTGATGGAACCAGTGCCGCCGGGGGTATCTGCTAATGGCTCCCCTCCCGGCACAGTGCGTGTTGGCGAGCCAGGGAGCAGTTCACCCTCGTTGACCGTAAGCAGTAACATCCATAGCAATCGCCAGAAACATATATTGAGTAAAGCGGTCCTGAATATCGGGCGCGATGCAGCCAATGACATTGCGATTGCAGAGCCTATTGTTTCCTCACGACACGCGCAGATTGTACATGAGGGCAATGATTTTTATTTAGTACATCCTCATCCGGCACGCGAGAAAACGGCCAACGGATTGTGGTATCAGGGGCAGCTGATCGCGGGTGATCAGCAATTCCGCAGGCAGTTGGTGAATGGTGACATCATCCGTATCGGTGACGAGCATGGCACACTGGTCACACTCGTTTACGACGACGGGACGGGTATGCCAGCAGGCGCGTTGCCCGAAATGCCGCCCCTGGCATTAAATGCAAACAGGCTCACCATCGGGCGCACCCCTGATAATACGGTGGTACTCAACCATCCGCAGGTCTCTGGACACCACGCCGCGCTGGAAAAAGTTGATGGCGGCTATCGTGTTGTCGATACGAACAGCACCAATTATGTCTATGTCAACGGGCAGCGCGTTGACCAGCAACTGCTGCGCACAGGCGATGAGATTCGTGTTGGTCCCTACCGGCTCACGTACAGTGGTACGGAACTGAGACAGTACGACGAGAGTAGCAATATTCGTATTGATGCGCTGCGCCTCAAAAAAGCGGGCAATAACTCGGTTATCTTGCTCAATGATATTTCGCTGGTCATTCCGCCGCGTAAGTTTGTGGCGCTGGTAGGTGGTTCGGGGGCCGGGAAATCGACGCTTATGGACGCCTTGAACGGTATGCGCCCGGCCCACGAAGGCAGTGTGCTGTACAATGGTGTGGACTACTATCGCAACCTCGCCGCTTTCAATACACAACTGGGCTACGTGCCGCAGGAAGATATTGTTCACCGCGACCTGACGGTTGAGCGCGCGCTCTACTATGCCGCGCGTCTGCGCCTGCCCAACGACTTTACGCGGGAACAGATTCAATGGCGTATCGATGAAGTGCTTGAAGATGTGGAGATGACCGAGCGGCGCAGCCTGCTGGTCAGCAAGCTTTCCGGCGGTCAGCGCAAGCGAGTCTCCATCGCGCTGGAACTGCTGGCAAATCCGAGTGTCTTCTTCCTGGATGAGCCTACTTCCGGCCTCGACCCCGGCCTTGACCGCAAGATGATGTCGCTGTTGCGCCGTCTGGCCGATAGAGGGCGCACTGTCATCCTGGTTACGCACGCCACCAACAACATCAACGCCTGTGATTACGTTTGCTTCCTGGCGCAGGGCGGTCGCCTTGCCTACTTCGGCCCGCCCAACGATGCCAAAGCCTTCTTTGCGAAGACCGACTTTGCCGAGATTTACAGCACGCTCGAACCAACAAGGGAACAACCAGACATCCCGCAGCAGGCGGAGGAACGTTTCCGCGCCTCGCCCGATTACCAGCGCTACGTAGCCGATTCGCTCAAGGATGGGCAGGCACGATGGCAGACGGGAAGCATCACGCAGCCCGCGACAGAGAAACTCGGAAAGCGCGTCAAGCGCGGCAACGGCTGGTCGCAATTCATCTTGCTCTCAACTCGTTACCTGGAATTGCTCAAGAACGACAAAGGCAATCTGCTCATTTTGCTTTTGCAAGCGCCGGTCATTGCGATCATGCTGGTGTTAATGGTGCGTTTCGAGGTGGGACAGGGCGTTTTTAATGCAAACAGCCTGGTGCAATGTCGCACACAGGTTCTCACCTCAAGCGGCCCCCTGGCATTGCCCCAGGCGCAACAGGCGGAACAAATTGATTGCCAGCAAGTGGTGACATTCCTGCATACGAATCCCGGCGGGCAAGCTTTCGCGCAGCAAAAGGGCGGGCCGCAGCAGGCGTTACAGGACTTTATCATACCGGGGCCGGGAGCCGATGCCCAGAAGGTACTCTTCATCATGGCCTTTGCAACGGTGCTTTTCGGCTGCATCAACGGCGCGCGCGAGATTGTCAAGGAAGCTCCCATTTACAACCGCGAACGGGCCGTCAATCTTGGCATTCTACCGTACATGTTCTCCAAGATTGTTGTGCTGGGCGTACTCTGTCTCTTCCAGAGCGCGGTACTCGTCGCTGTGGTGCAGATAGGCGAGCCATTGCAACAGGGTATCTTCTTACCGCCTATACTGGAGACGTATATCACGCTGGCTCTGACATCGTTAGCCGGTTTGATGATCGGCCTGACCGTTTCGGCGATTGCCCCGAATAATGATCGCGCCATCAGCTTTGTGCCGATCATCCTGCTCCCACAGGTCATCTTTTCGGGGGCGATTATCGCGCTCAAGGATTGGGTGACGCAGATTCTGGCTACTGTCTTCCCCACACGTTGGGCTATGGCGGCGCTGGGGTCGTCGATTGGTTTGCACGCCGAGACAATTGGTGGGGATAAGTTGTTCGGCAACGATTACACCTATCACAGTACGCTCTTCTCCATTTATAGCCAGAGCGACGCCATGCACCGCCTGCTGCTCAGTTGGGGCGCATTGCTAGCGATTAGCATCGTGCTGATGATTTCGGTCGGCATATTCCTGAAGCGCAAAGATGTGAAGGTCTGATCTGCTTTGCAATGGTAGAGATGCGCGGGAACGTGATACAATTTGTGCAAAACTGGTTATGCCGCTAAAGGAGCCTTGTATGGACGTTGCACAGTTCTCCGGTCAACCTCTGGTCATTCTGAATCCGGCTGCCAATCGGGGCAACATGCGCAAACATCGCGCTATGGTGCGGCAGCGTGCTGAACAGGCACAGGCCGAATATGTAGAGACCCGGCTGCAAGGCGAGGCGAAGGAACGCGCTTTGCAGGCCGCCAAAGAAGATCGTCCTATCATCATTGTCGGAGGCGATGGGTCGGTACATGAAGCGGTGAACGGCATCCTGGCGTCTGGCCGGCGCGTTCCCCTGGGCATTGTGGCGGCGGGCTCCGGCAATGACTTTGCCTGGAACACTTTGAAACTCCCGCACGATCCTGAAATGGCGCTGGAGCGAGCCTTTAGCGGGCAACTGGTCGAGGTGGATGCCGGTATCGTCAACGGACGCTACTTCGCCAATTCGTGCAGTATTGGCATCGATGCTGATATTGCGGTCGCGGCAGGCACCATGAAAAAGTATCCATTCATGAGCGGCTTGCGGCTCTACTATACTACTACTATCAAACAGTTATTGTTCGGTTATGGCCGCTGTCCCTGGCTCAAATTTGAGATTGACGGCGCGGCACAGATCAGCAAAGAGCAGGAAAAGCGTTATGTGTTGATAGCTGTGACGAATGGCCCGACGTATGGCGCAGGTTTTCGCATCAATCCGACCGCCGATCATTGCGATGGCCTGCTCGACATCTGCACTATTAATTACGAACCTCTTGCGCGGGCTTTGAAGATGTTGCCCATTGTAAAAAAGGGTGAGCATCAAAATCTGCCCGAGGTGACGTTTTATCGCGCGAAGTCGCTCTCGATTGAGAGCCGTAACCTGGTCAATGTACAAATGGACGGCGAAACGACCAGTGCCACCAGCTTTCATATTGAAATTTTACCCGCCGCTCTGCTGGTACGAGTGTGAAGAAGCATGGAGCTTTACGATTTTTTGCGTGATGGTTTACGCATTTTCACCCACATGATCTGCCGTTATCGTGTTTATGGTCTGGAGCGCGTGCCGGAAAGCGGCCCATTGTTGATTGTGGCTAATCATTTGAGCTGGTATGATCCGCTTTTGCTCGGAGTTGTGCTGCGCCGGCGCGTGTGGTACTTCACGAAAGATGAGCTTTTTCACTGGCCCCTTATTGGCAGCGCTTGCCGGGCGACAGAACAGATACCGGTGCGCCGGGGCGAGAGTGATCGCGCGGCCCTCGAAAAAGGGTTGATCTACTTGCGGGAAGGGCGCGCGCTGGGCATCTTCCCCGAAGGAACGGTTGAACGCAAAAGCGCCATGATACCCGCCCTGGCAGGAGTAGCGATGCTGGCGATACGTTCAGGGGCGACGATTCTGCCCATCGCGCATGTGGGAACGCGCAAGATACTGCGCTCGCCGCGCTACTGGTTCCCGCGTGTGACTGTTCATATTGGCGAACCATTCGTCCCCACCTTGCCAACCGGTATGCCGCGTAAGGTAGGTTTACAAAAAGTGACAGATGACATCATGCTTCATATAGCCAGTATGCTTCCTCCCGAAAATCGCGGCGTCTACGCGGATTTGCAACAGGTGGAACGCGAGCCAGTGCCGACGAATGTTGACGATCGATTGCAGACATGACGGGATTGCGGCACGCGCCATTCTGATGATGCTTGCCGACCGGATACGGGAATGAAGGGGGAGGAGGCGTCCTTCGTCCCTGATGAATATACACAACCAAATTCGGCAATGGACGCACCTCTGTCCTGATAAATTTTGACGACCGAATAGGGGAATGAGGAAAGTGGGAGGAGGCGTCCTCGTCCTGTAGGGACAAGGGGCGGACGTGGGGATGGGTGGGGGCCTTGTGCTTGTCCTTGTGGCAGCACGATTCCGTTGGGGGTGATGATGTGCCGCCGAATTACGTACATCCGGCCAGGAC
>JBOGTO010000407.1:0-2795 GCA_050695155.1 Ktedonobacteraceae bacterium | reverse complement strand
ATTGTTCCCTGATAATCGAGATATTCTTCCCTCTACCGCATTATAGACGGAGCGGTCATTCCCATCAAGATAAACAATACATCCATAGTCAGACCTGTATTTACCGTTCTTCCCCGCTCAGAATGCGCGTATAACTGCGATAGCGCATCTCATCGATAACGCCGTCTTCCACTGCCTGGCGGATGGCGCAACCGTCTTCATCGGTGTGCAGGCAATCGGAATAGAGGCATTCGCCGAGGTAGAGGCGAAATTCGATGAAGCACCAGCCCAGGTCTTCGGGCGCAATATCGTAGGCGGCCAGCGCGCGGATACCCGCCGAGTCGGCCAGCCAGCCGCCGCCCGATAGCGGGTAAAGCTGCGAACCGGTGGTGGTATGTTTGCCCTTGCCGGTCGCTTCGCTAATCAGGCCCGTTTTAATCGCCATGCCCGGCTCAATGGTGTTGACCAGGGAGGATTTGCCGACACCGGATGGCCCCGTGAACAGGGTCGTGTGTTCTCTAAGCAACCGGCGCAGTTCATCGACGCCTTCGCCCGTTTTGTAGCTAGTCCAGATGACGGTATAGCCCAGGCTGGCGTACAGCGTTGCCGCTTCATCCACGTAGGTTTCGTGCGGCAGATCGACTTTGTTCAGGCAGATGATGGGATGAATTTGCGCGGATTCGCAGATGGCAAGGTAGCGATCAAGCATGGCAAAATGCGGTTGAGGCTGCGCGGTGGCGAAGACCAGCGCCACCTGGTCGAGATTGGCAAGCATGGTCTGCTGCACCGGTCTTTTCTCGGTCGAACCAGCATCTTTGCGCGTGAGTGCGCTCTGACGCGGCAGAATCTCGTCGATCAGGCCGGTTTTGCTGTCAAGCCTGTGCAGTTTCACAAAATCGCCCACCGACAGGCGCACAGGTAGCGCGTTGCCGCTCGAATCGCGGTGTTCGATGCGCTCTGATTTTGGCAGTGTGAGCATTTTGTCGTAACGCGGGCGTGACTTGCTGACGGATTTTGCCGATTGGGCCTGGGCAAAGGCTTTTTTGAGTTTGCCGCGCAACGTGCAGCGCAGCACGCCGACTTCGGTATGAACGTCGTAAATGCCGTGCGCGCCGTTCAATACTACGCCGGTCAGCGTCTCCGAATGTGTTTCGGGGTCGTTAATCAATGCATTCCCTCCAGGAGAATAAAAAAACACGGTTCAATCAATTCATTGATGTCTACCGTGCGGAGGGAACGAGCCATGTCGCGCTTCTAGCGAATAGCAGGCAGTGGTTTCTGTTGCAAATCGTCCTGCAAAGTTCGCTGAATGCCCTCAACGCGGGTAGACAAGGTGCATACAAGCACAGTTGGTACGTATGTGTGCTTTCCCATATGTCGCACCTCCTACACATAAGACTGGCAAGCCAGAATTTAGACAAACATCTCTCTTCGTGCTTAGAGCATACTCGATAAAATGGGGGTTTGTCAACACTTCTTAGCGCATCTCAAAACGCGCTTCCACTCTGCCGAATTGGAGCAGGTCGCCATCTTTGAGCGGCTGTAGTTCGTAGGGCGCGAGGATACTACCGTTCAGGCGCGTCTTGTTGCGCGAGTTGCGGTCTTCCACCATCCATGTGCCTTGCTGGTACATCAGCCGCGCGTGTTTGCGTCCCAGCGTCATGGCCGGGTCGTCGATTTGAATATCCGGGTGAATTTCGTGTTTAGGGTCTTCACGCCCGATAATCAGCTTCTCTCCCGTCAGGGTAAAGGCTTTGCCGCTTGCTAAGAGTACCAGCCGCGCCTCCAGCGCGTGGGTAAGAGGAGTTGAGCCGCGCATGATTTGCTGAATAGATTCCAGGCCGTTGATAAACTCGCGCGGCGTCTGGAAACGGGCGGCGGGCGACTTCGCCAGGGCGCGTTGTATGAAAGCATCTATCTCAGGCGCTATATCGGGGCGCTGGTGATAGATTGACGGTACAGGGTCGTGCAGATGTTTGAAAATGATGTCAACCACCGTATCACCACTAAAAGGTGGATGCCCTACCAGGCTTTCATAAAGCACAACGGCCAGTGAATAGAGATCAGAACGGGTATCGGCGTCGTGTCCGTGTTGCATCTGTTCAGGAGAACTGTAGTAGGCCGTTCCCATAAATTTATCGGTGGTGGTGATTGTTGGTGTATCGGAGCTGCGCGAGAGTCCGAAGTCGGCCAGTTTTACGACGCCCTTATTGCTGATGAGAATGTTCTGCGGCTTGATGTCTCGATGCACAACCCCTGCTTTGAATGCCGCATCCAGCCCGTCTGCTGCCTGGATGATATAGTTGAACCCGCGCAACGCATCCACCGGCCCATACGTCTGGATATACCACTTGAGATTCTGCCCGTCAATATGATTCATGATGATGAAGTAGATCGAGCCTTCGTTACCATAATCCACCAGGCGCACTACATGCGGATTGTTCAAGCTCTGCAAAATGTAGGCTTCCCGCTTGAAGCGTTCGAGCAATTCGCTATCATCGGCGTGATCGAGATGCATGATCTTCGCGGCATAGATGTAGTTAGTGAGCAGGTCGCGCGCAATATAAACGGTGCCGAAATTACCGTTGCCGCGCTCGTCAACCAGTCTGTAACGCCCATTGATGATATGTCCAATCAAGTCATGACTCATCATATTACAGTTATCCTATATTCCTATCCAAAAAGCTATGTTCCCGTACCCGGTAATCTCAACTTGTACTTCTCTGCTATATTACATTATTTGCCAGCCGTTGTCATGCCCATAATTGCCATGAACAGGGTGATTTACAAGTCGAGGAAAGAGGGAAGGCGACCGC
>JBOGTO010000406.1:0-14452 GCA_050695155.1 Ktedonobacteraceae bacterium | reverse complement strand
CCCTTACCATGAACGCGCCTGTAGGCTACTCCCGTCATCATTGTAAGGGCGGGGGTGGTTGAGGAGATGGGGAGGGGACCCTTGCGGTCGCCCTGGGGGCTTTCTCCACGCCTATTCCCCGTATATCCAAAAAAACGTTGGAGAAAAAGAGCGTCGCTGCTGGTGAGATGAAAGCCGCATCACAAACGTATACTTATGTGCATTGAAATGATTTGTAAAGTGAGCGCGGGCATATGATCTTCTCGCACATGTTCTTCTGCGATGAGTGCGGAGCCGCCAACTCCGGCGATGCCTTGTATTGTTTTGCCTGCCATCAGCCTATCAATAGCGCTACGGCCCAGCCTGTGGCTGTGACGCAAGCCAGCGCCGCGCAAGTGCTTTCACCTGTCGTTCCCTATACGTCAGCCTCTATGCGAACCGCCGTTGCCACTTCACTGCTAAACAATCGTTATGAGATCATCTGTGAAGTAGGGCAGGGAGGCTTTGGTGTCGTCTATAAAGCGCGAGACATGCATAGTAAAAGCCGGTTGCGACAGATAGCCATCAAACAAATCAATCTGGGTTCGCTCACAGCGCGTCAGATAATCGAGGCCACCGACTCGTATAACCGCGAGGTTACGTTGCTCTCACACCTCGGGCATAGCAATTTGCCACGCATCTACGACCACTTTACCGATCCCGAACACTGGTACCTGGTGATGGACTTTATCGAGGGCGAGACGCTGGAAGAATACCTCAAACAGGTCGAGCATTTGACGGTCAAAGAAACGCTCGACATTGGGGTTCAGCTTGCGAACGTGCTGGGCTATTTGCATTCGCAAGAGCCGCCCATCATTTTTCGTGATGTGAAACCTGCCAATATCATGCGCTCGTCCAATGGGCATCTCTACCTTATCGATTTTGGCATCGCCCGCCACTTTAATCCGGCGAAGAAACGCGATACCGGCGCGCTCGGTTCGCCCGGCTATGCCGCGCCAGAACAATATGGCAGAGCGCAATCAACAGAGCAAACGGACATCTACGGCCTGGGAGCCACTCTGACCACGCTGCTGCTGGGCGACGATGATAGCAATAATTCCGCGCTAAAGCCTAAGATTCCCGGCAATGTGCAGCGCTTGTTAGATCAAATGCTTGAAGCCGATGCCAGCAAACGACCCAAAAATATGCAGGTAGTCATTCAGCGTCTTCAACGTCTGCAAATTAGCTGGAAAGAAGTGATTGGAAGTCGTGTTAAATCCCTCTCATGGGGCTTGCTCATCGGTTCTTTCCCGTATTCTTTGCTGCTGCTCAATGCACTTGTGGCAAGGATTCCACTTGTCAATGGGATATTCAGCAGGCCAGTATCGGTTCTGGCCCAGCTTTTTTTCTCATTGTGGCCTCTGATAATCATCATCCAGTTTATTTCCATCATCATATTTGCTTTCACGCCGCAACGGCGTTTGATCGCGTCAGGCATCATTGCCATGATAGTACTTCTCCTGGTATCAATAACATCAGGCTGGCTGCCCTTCGGAACCCTCTATCAGCTCTTCCCATAATTACCGATTTGCACTTGACACTACCGCAAGCTACCCTCTATAGTAAGGAAGCATCCATAAAAATATAGAACAAAGTATCGTGTAGAGTTATGGTAAATCAAACAGCATCACAATTGACGGCCCTGGTTGAACGCGCGCGCAAAGTGCTGCATTACGAGCAGCGTGGCAACCACCAGGATAAGATCGTCACAGGTGGGTTAGAGCTTTTCGCCATCAACTGGGCAGAAGAAGCCAGCGCGGTCTGCAAAGATGCGGGACTTGAACTCAGGCCGATTTATCGCTTCACCGAACACCTGGAAGGCTATCGCCAGCAAGACCCTATGCAGCGAGCCGCCAGCCTGCGTGCCGCGCTCTCTATTTTGAATGAATTGGCTGACAATGGACAAGCGCCGGCATCTCATGTCCCACAAGTTGAAAGCAAGCCAGCGCCGCCTGCAACACAGCCTGCCGCGCCAAAACAAACGCTCGCTGCGCCGCCGCTTAAAGCTGTAGCCCAAATACCAGCGCATTCCGTACAGCGCGAGCCAGATCATCCAATTCATCTGGATGCCGGTATGAGCAGCAATCATGCCTCCCTGACCTTGCTCAGCGCGGATGTAACCGCCGTGCCGGGCGTGGGGCCATCGGTGGCGGCAAAACTGCGCAGCGTGGGCGTGCGCAGCGTGCGCGACCTGCTCTTTTATTTTCCGCGCCAGCACCGCGATTATAGCAAACTTACCAAAATTGCCAATATCCCCTTTGGCGAGGTCACAACCACGCTGGGCCTCATCTGGGAAGTAGAAACGAAGCGCACGGGCGGCGGGCGTATGCTCACTATCGCTACTATCTCTGATGATACGGGCAAGATGCGCGTCTCGTGGTTCAACCAGCCCTATTTGCAAAAGCAGTTGTCGGCAGCTAAAGGCGCATACCTGGTGGTCACAGGCGTCAAGCAGCGTTTCGGCAATAAGGTCGAATTTAATGTGCGCAGCCACGAACTGGCGGAGGGGGATTTGCTGAATACAGGCCGGCTGGTGCCTACCTATGCGCTCACCGAGGGCCTGCACGCCAAACAATTGCGCCGTTTCACCAAGTGGACGGTTGACCGTTACGCCGCCATGATTCCCGACTATCTGCCGTCCTTCATTCGCATGACGGGCAAGCTGTTGACGTTGCCCGATGCTGTCTCGCACATCCATTATCCCGAAAACGAAGATATGCTCAGGGCGGCGCGCCGCCGCCTGGGCTTCGACGAACTCTTTCTTATCCATCTCGGTATGCAGGAACGCCGCACACGCTGGCAGCGTGAAGCCCCAAAGGGCAACGCCTTTCGTATTGATTTTAAGAAGATTTTCATTGATACGGGTAATATGCCAGAGAATGCCGTTCAGGGTGATGAGCAAATAAGCGATTTCAGCCAGCCGGGGGCGACCCTGTGGTCGAGTATTGCTACAGACGAACCTTTCGAGGCCACTCTGCCATTCCGCTTCACAGAAGCGCAACGGCGCGTGATTATCGAAATTTTTGGTGATCTCGCGCGTAGCCAGCCTATGGCGCGTCTCTTGCAGGGCGATGTTGGCGCGGGCAAAACGGCGGTCGCGGCAGCCGCGCTCCTGTTGGCAGCCCTCAACGGCTATCAAGGGGCAATCATGGCCCCCACCGAATTGCTGGCCGAGCAGCACGCGCGCAGCATCGGCGACATGTTGGAGCCATTCGGCATTCATACTGTACTCTTGACCGGCAGCCTGCGAGCGCGCGAACGGACGATGGGACGCGCCGCCATCGAGACTGGACAGGCTATGGTAGCCATCGGCACACACGCGCTAATTCAGGAGGATGTAAACTTCCGCTCGCTAGGACTGGTGATTGTGGACGAGCAGCACCGTTTCGGCGTGGAGCAGCGCGACGCCCTGCGACAAAAAGGCTACCACCCGCATATGCTGGTCATGACGGCTACGCCCATCCCGCGCACGCTCTCCCTTACCGTCTATGGCGACCTGGACGTGTCCGTGATCGACCAGTTGCCGCCGGGCCGCCAGAAGATCATCACGCGCTGGCGCATCGGAGCGCGCCGCGACGAAGCTTACAGGCTGATCGAGCAGGAGATAGAGGCAGGCAGACAAGCCTTTATCATCTGTCCTTTGATTGAGGAGTCCGAAACGCTGGCCGTGAAAGCGGCGACGGCGGAATACGAGCGCTTGAGCCGCGACGTTTTCCCCACGTTGCGCCTGGGCCTGCTGCACGGCGGCATGAAAGCGGCGGATAAGGACGCGGGTATGCGGCGTTTCCGCGATGGCGAGGTGGATATACTGGTTGCTACCTCCGTGATAGAGGTGGGCATTGATATTCCCAACGCGACGGTTATGGTCATCGAAGACGCCGACCGTTTCGGCCTCTCGCAATTGCACCAGTTTCGCGGGCGCGTCGGGCGCGGCAAACATCAATCCTACTGTTACGTACTCAGCGCCGACGCTGGCATTCAGGCGCAAGAACGCCTCGACATCTTCCAGGCTACCGACGATGGCTTCCGGTTGGCCGAGGCTGATTTGAAATTACGCGGCCCCGGCGACTTCTTCGGCGTGCGTCAGAGCGGTGTTCCCGCGCTGCAAATCGCCGATTTGAGCGATACGCCCTTGATCGAACTTTCGCGCTCACTGGCTGGCAGGCTGTGGGAAAGCGACCCCTACCTGAAACAACCGGAACACAAGATGCTGCGCGAGAAGATGCACATGTTCTGGAAAGATATGATGGCGCACTAATTATCCATTCAACACGCGGCGAAACCGCTTGAACGTGAACGCAACGAGCAAAACAAGCGCCAGGCCAATACCTATCCACACGAGATGCGGAGCCAGCCAGGGCAGCAGGTCCGGCATTTTTTGTTCTACTGCCTGCAACGCAGAAACGGCGTGCTGACCGTCCTTAACGGTAACATTGGGATTGTTTGAGAGCGTTTGCAGGATGTTGGCGAGTCCGTTTCGATACGGTTCCTGTAGCGCCGCTTCCATCCCGATATTCGTAGGCTCCCAGGTTTTAGCCCACAATGGAAGTTGCAAACCAGAGGCGGGTACGAAGACCAGCACAAACATAGGGAGGTACCAGACTACTATTACTGCTAACGCCGCCAGGTTGGCATGGCGGGGAATCAGCGTCCCCAGGGCAAAACTCAGGCTGCTAATCACTATCGTCATAGGCAGGATAGCAACCGCCCAGAGGCCAAACGCGGCACCAACCTGGGGGACGAGATAGGTATGTTCAATCAGGTGGTAGAGCAAGCCCATGAAGAGAACCGCGACAAGCATCAAGAGTGTCAGGCACACACTGGCGAGCAGACAGAACAGGTAACGCCCCGTGATATATGCCCACGTCGGAACCGTCGTCGTCATCAGCAGCTCATGGGTACGATGCTTTACATCATGCGCTACACCGGAACTGCTCACGAGAGGCAGCAGTAGTGCCAGCAGAAACGAGAATAAAAAAAGCAGGAGAACCATTCCATAGGCGCTGGTGCCGGAAAACTGATAATTAATCTGGACCGTTCCAGCGATAAGCATTATGTTTCCTGGATGCCGGAGAAGCCAGCTTATGAACATAAACAGGCCGAGGGCGATAATCGCCAGTCGCCAGCTCGACGGGTTAGCCCAATAGCGCCGCGCCTCCCAGCCAGCGACTTGCAGGGAAGTCGGAATACGTCTTTGCGTCTTAATATGCTGACGTTCAGCTATCATATTGATTTCCATATCTTTGTTATACCTTTTCAACTAAAGCATCGCCTGTTACAAGTAGATAAGCATCCTCCAGGTGCGGCTTGACAGGAACCGCTTCGCTGTGAGGTTTGTCAGGGCTGATAATGCGCAACTGCGCTCCGTTGGATGTGTGAATCATGCCGCTGATCTGGTAGAGTGCCTGTAGGCGTAGCGCGGTAGCCTGATCGGTTTCAACGCTCCATACTTTGCCATCTGCCCGGCTCAAAAGCGCTTCCGGTGCTGCGTCAACCAGCATATGTCCCTCTTGCAAAACAACCAACCGGTCAGCAGTCGCCTCGACATCGCTGATGATGTGCGTACTCAAGATGGTCAAACAGTTCAGCGTCAGCGTGGTGAGCAGATTGCGGAAGCGCACCCGTTCGGTCGGGTCTAGCCCCGCAGTTGGCTCGTCCACAATCAGCAGTTCAGGGTCGTTCAGCAGGGCCTGCGCGATGCCGATGCGCTGTTTCATGCCGCCCGAATAGGTCGCCAGTTTGCGATTGGCGGATGCTTCAAGGCTGACCATCTCTATCACTTCGTCTACCCTGCGCTGCGCCAGAGCTTTGGGCAGGCCCTTCATAGCAGCCAGGTAGCGTAAGAATTGCCGACCAGTGAACTCCGGGTAAAGGCCGAAATCCTGTGGCAGATAGCCCAGCACCTGCCGCAGTTCCGGCGCATGTGCGCGTATATCTCGCCCATTCCAGTAGATGCAGCCTTCGCTCGTTTCAAGCAGCGTAGCAACCATGCGCATAAGGGTCGTCTTGCCCGCGCCATTCGGCCCGACCAGACCAAGTATGCCTGAACCACAGCGCAATGAGAAGTTGCGTAGCCCCCATTGCTTCCCATATCGTTTGCCCAGATTTTCTATTACAAGTTCCACGAAATTACCCTCTTCACTTTCAGTTTTGCCATACAAAGCAGCGCAACCAGTAACAATACCATGCCAACTAGCCCGGTAACGACCGCGCCGTTTAGCGATAATAGAGGGGCGGCATAGCCGTCAGACCGCGCAGCGATGCTCACAACCAGCGCGGCCAGCCATCCACTGTAAGCCAGCAGCGCGGCAGTGCGCACTTTCATCCACAGCGAGAGTAACAATGCCAGACCCGCCACCAGCAGCAGGGGCATCAACCAGGAAAGCGTCAGATTCAACACACTGGTTGACCTGTCGATCAAGAGAAACAAACTCAAAAGCAGCCCCAAACCTACATCATAGCTCAGGACAATTACCAGCCGCGCTATGGTGAGTTGCAGCAGCGAAGGTGGGCAAGCCAGTTCAAACTCCAGTGCCTGTATATCCGCCGCCCGGAATGCGCTCACCGTACTCAGGTAGGCAAGTAATGGACCAAATGCGCGTAAGAACACATCCTGAGCCGCAGCCGCGCTGCCGAATACGACAACCGCGCCCAACAATGTAATAACCAGGCTCGCCAGCCAGAATGAGATATGCAAAATGCTCACCTGCGCCCGCACCAGCGCAAGCATGTTGATGAATGCAGCGCGTGGCCTTGTCCAGCGTGCCTGCACCGCCTGGCGCACCGGCGAGACACGAGGCATGAAAGGTTGCAAACTCACCAACAGTCGTCGGGTATCGGCAGGAGATGGCACGGGAGCCTGCCACTCAGCCTGCTTCAGAAGCTGTGGAGCAAATTCCGCCGCCTCTTCTGGTGACATGCCTTGCTCTCCTAATGCCTCAAGCATATGCTCCGAGCTATCCAGAGGCCATGAAGGTTGATTACGCATATGCTACTCCACTCTCTCTTTCATTGGACTCAGCAGCTTGCGAAGCTGCCGCGTGCCTACTGAGAGGCGCGACTTGACCGTACCCAGTGGAACATGCAGGGTATCCGCTATCTCCTGTAAACTCATCCCCTGGTAAAAACGCAGCAAGAGCGTTATCCGGTATTCTTCGCTTAACCGGTTCAGCATGGCATTAATCTCATCGCCTTGCTCCCAGGCCAATAGAATCGCCTCCGGGCTGGAAGATACATCGAACTCTCCCGGTACATCATCTTCGTCATCGACCTGCCTGACAAAGCAACGAGCCGCAACCGATTTGAAATGGTCGCGCGCTCGATTCGTCGCAATAGCATAGAGCCAGGGCTTGAACGGACGACCGGACTGATAGCTTCTTTGTTGCAACACATTGAGAAAGGTCTCCTGAACCAGGTCTTCCGCCAGGGGTCGATCACCACGCGCGAGACGATAGAGATAGCCGAGCAAGGGCGCGTGGTAACGCTCTACCAGCATTGCCAGGGCCATCGTCTTGCCGGCCATTACCTCGCCCATCAACACCTCGTCACTCAGTTGATCCATGGCACCCTCTCATTGCGTACTCCCTTGCAGCGTTCTTGCAGATGTTACGAGTATAGAATACAAAAGGTTCGCAGGAAACAGGGCTTCTCACCAGTCGAGTGAGCGGAGCATGGCAGAGGGCAAGCAAGCGACCGCAAGGGTCGCCTCTACTATGACCACGCAATAGCTCCCCTAACCGCCCTTAGTAGAGGCGACCCTTGCGGTCGCCTTGCTTGCCACCCTCATACTATGTGGTAAATGTCCTACGCGCGTGAGGAGATCTGGCCCTCAAACGTGGAACATTGCCAGGAGTCTTGAGTACTGTCGTCGTGTCGTGAGAAGTGGTTGCGTCAACCAGGTGTTCTTCTGCGACGGTATGAATGGCCGAATTTTGGCTCGTCTTCTCTCAGATCTTATGGAAGCATTTCCGTGGTCGGGCTGACTCAGTCCATCGGGGCTTGAGACGGGTTGCCTCGCTGCAAGCCCCGATTTGGAAAACAGGGGTTCATGACACGCGCTTTTTATAGGCCCTCATCGCAAAGATGTAGGCCACCAGCAGAATGCCGACGCACCATGCCAGAGCAACCCATATATCATGAGACACTGGCTGTCCAGCCAGTAACGCACGGATGGTATCCACGATCGCCGTCACTGGCTGGTTTTCGGCAAAGACCCTGACGACCAGCGGCATCGACCTGGTTGGTACAAACGCCGAGCTGATAAAAGGCAGGAAGATTATCGGATACGAAAATGCTGATGCGCCGTCTATCGTTTTTGCGGTCAGTCCGGGAATCACCGCGACCCAGGTTAAAGCCAGCGTAAACAACGCGAGGATGCCGGCGACGGCCAGCCATGACAGGATGCCCGCCGACGAACGAAAGCCTATAAGCAACGCGACGAGAATGATGACCACCACCGAAATCGCGTTGGAGACCAGCGAGGTCAGGACGTGTCCCCACAGCAGGGCGGAAGGGGCAATCGGCATGGAGCGAAATCGCTCAAGTATCCCCCGTTGCACATCGGTAAACAAACGGAAAGCCGTATAGGATATCCCGCTCGCAATCGCAATCAGTAAAATCCCAGGTAACAAGTAATTGACATAATTACCTGTCCCGGTTTGAATGGCACCGCCGAACACATACACGAATAGCAACATAAACCCAATCGGCATGATCGTGACCGTGATGATGGTGTCCATACTGCGGAAAATGTGACGCATGGAACGACCAAGCATCACGCTCATATCGCTGAAAAAGTGTTTCTGGATCGTTTCCCTTTCCTGGGAACCAGGAACCTGAGTTGTGATTTCCATTTATTGTTCCTCCTTTTTGCCAATGATGGCAAGAAAAATCTCCTCCAATGTCGGTTGTTTTTCCACATACTCCACCTGAGCAGCTGGAAACAGCTTTTTTAGCTCCATGAGCGTGCCGCTGGCGACAATCTTTCCCTCATGGAGAATGGCAATGTGATCAGCAAGCTGTTCAGCCTCTTCCAGGTACTGCGTGGTCAAGAAGACAGTTCTGCCACCATCAGCAAGCTCCTTCACCACTTTCCACATCTCGAGGCGTCCTTCGGGGTCAAGCCCGGTGGTCGGCTCGTCAAGGAAAATGATCGGCGGTTTTCCCACCAGGCTCATGGCGAGGTCAAGCCTGCGTCGCATACCGCCTGAATACGTCGACACCCTGCGGTTGGCGGCATCTGTTAAACCGAAACGTTTCAGCAAATCGTCCGCAACCTGGCGCGGATTTTTGAGGTACCGGAGCCTGGCGATCATGATCAGATTTTCTTGCCCGGTCAAAATCTCATCCACGGCGGCAAATTGCCCGGTCAGACTGAATGATTGCCGCACGTGGTCTGGCTTTAACGCAACATCAAATCCGTTGACGATGGCCGTTCCGCCGTCCTGTTTGAGCAGCGTGGTGAGGATTTTGATAATCGTGGTCTTACCCGCGCCGTTGGAGCCAAGCAGGGCAAAAATGCTGCCCTGGTCCACGGTGAAATTCACTCCTTTTAAGACATTGAGCTTCTTGTACGATTTTTGTAAATCTTTTACCTGAATTGAAATGTTTTGCACAGTCTTCTCCTCATGATAGAATAGTAACCTTCGATACATCAGCTCCTATGCCTTTGAGCGCGGCATACGTGAGCTTATCCATCATCGCGCCGTCAAAGTGAATGGATTGAATGGCACGCTTCAGAGACCAGAGACCCACCGGGCGGAAAGACACATTTCTGAGGGTCGCGCCCTGAAACGACACATCCTTCAGTGCCGGCAGGTCAAACGTGACGCCGAGAAAGGTCTGCCCATCAAGTCGCTGTCCGCTCAGGTCGGAATATTTGAAGTCCACGCCGAGAAAGGTACAGCTTTCAAAGATGGTTTTTCGCAGGTCGGTCGTCGTAAATTTGACATCGGTCAGCTTGACGCCGGTGAATTTTGCTCCGTCCAGCCCCGATGTGCTGAAGTTGGTGCGAACAAGGATTGATTCGCGGAAGCTCGCACCCGCAAGGTCAATTGCGGAAAATTTGCAGTCTGTCAGATTTGCGCGGTCAAAATTGGCTTCACGGACGTCACTGCCTGAAAACGAGCTGCCGGTCAAGTCTGCGCCCGAAAAGTCAGAGCCGCGCAACGCACTCCCGTGAAACTTTCCTTTATGCGCGGTAACGCCCGCAAAGTCGCTCTCTGGCAAATTGCTCCCACTAAAGTTTATCAATACCTGCCGCTCCAGCGCGCGGGAGAGGTTGGCGACCTCCTGGACGGTTTGCTCAATGTCGCCGATACTCTCAATGGTCATGGTCAAGGCGGTTTCATCATCCTTGCCCTCGGCTTTCAGTTCACGGAACCGCTCCTGCAAATCAGAGAGCAGATCAGCCTTTAATTCGGCGGCGCTTTTTACCCCCTCGTATGGAGCAAAAACGCCGTCTACATAGTTGGTCAATTTCTCATTCATAACAACACCTTTCCTTTACAAGAGGTTATCCAGCACGCGCTTCGCGTACTCCCAGTTGCTTTTGTTGCGATCGTACGTTGCTTGCCCTTTTTCAGTAATCCTGAAGTATTTCCTCCTTCCGCCCTGGGATTCATCGCCCCAATACCATTCGATATCACCGTCCATCTCAAGCCGCCGGACGCTGGAATACATGGTGGCTTCCTTTAATTCATATTCCCCACCCGAGCGCTCGGCAATCAGCTTGACAACCTCGTAGCCGTAGCGGTCAGCTTCCGATAAGAGCCGTAAAATCATCGTATCGGTATGTCCGCGCAGCAGATCGGAGGTCAGTTTGTTTTCACTCATATCATCACCTCGTATGTGGATTATACATCATAGTACTATGTTTGTCAAGGTACTATTTCGATTGTAATACTTTGTTTGATAAACCAGCTCTCTGTTCTTTCTTTCGACTGGTGAGAAGCCCTTATGCGGAAAGGCCCTGACCTTGACAGATATTATTCTATATATTATAATTAAGTCAAAGCTGACATAAGTGTAACGGGAAAACGAATGTATAAACAAGTGATGTTACTCGGATTACTGCTGGAAAAACCCATGTATGGGCAACAAATCCGAGAAGTGATAGAGAACCATCATCATATCTTTGCGGATTACATCAAGAAGCCGACTATCTACTACCAGCTTGAGCGGCTGGCGCAGGATGGCTACCTGGAAGTACGCCGCGAGAACGTCGAAGCGCCCGGCACTGGTGCGGCGCACGATGAACTGGCGATGCGCGAACGCGACGTGTACTATATCACCGACGCTGGACGCAAGCATTTCTCCAGTCTGTTGCGCGAGATGCTTGGAATGTATAAGCCAGGGCTGAATGATATGGACGCCAGCCTGTTCTTCCTGCACTATCTTTCGCCACAGGAGTCGGAGAGCCTGCTCAAAACGCGCTACGAACTGGTGGCGCGCGACCGCGCAGTCGTTCTCCAGCAGATGCAAGACTCGCATGTCCATGATGCGGCACATAGCCTGGTGACAGACCATCGCCTCGCGCTGCTCGACGCCGAACTCAACTGGCTGGCACGCACAATCATGCATTTGAACCAGTAGTGACGAGCGCGTTGTCATCCTTTCAGGATGACAGGCGAGGTGAAGGATGACGTCTCGAGTTTTTTATTTGCCAGTAAGGTCAAATTTGACTTAACCTGTATTGTAATGGAGCAAATATATGAACAAAATATTACGTTCGCCATTGTTCTTAATGGCGTTCACCATTTTTATTGATTTCGCGGGCTTTGGTCTGATCCTGCCCCTGCTGCCGTTCTGGGCGGAACATCTGGGCGCGAATGCGACGGGCGTTGGGCTGATCCTGACCGTTTACGCGCTGGCGCAATTCGTCTTTACCCCTATTCTGGGCAGGCTATCTGATCGTTACGGGCGCAAACCGGTCATCGTCGCTTCACTCTTGATCGAAGCTCTCTCATTCGCCCTTTCCGCGCTGGCAAATTCGCTGCCATTTTTACTGGTGGCGCGTTTCATCGGTGGTCTTGGGGCGTCCAACATCGGTTCCGCGCAGGCGGTTGTCTCCGATATTACCTCGCCAGAGGGACGGGCGCGCGGGATGGGCATAATTGGCGCGGCCATTGGCCTGGGGTTCGTGGTCGGGCCTGCGGTTGGCGGTATGCTTGCCCCACTTGGAGCGGCGGTTCCATTCTGGGCTGCGATGGGCGTTGCGCTGGTCAATGCGCTGTTGGTACTGCGCTTCTTGCCAGAAACGCATAAGCGTCGAGAAGCCAGTGGAGATGAGAGCGCGGCGCATCAAAATGGCAATATGCTTTTCGCCGGCTGGAGATACGTCGTGAAAAGCGGCGCGCTGGCGCGTTTAGTCGCCACCTACCTGCTTTTCACCATTGCTTTTACCGCGATGGAGGCCGTGTTTCCTCTCTTCGCGCAGCATACCTTTGGCTGGACGGCCATGCAAAACGGCTACGTCTTTACCTATGTCGGCTTCATCATCGTCATTATGCAAGGCGGGCTGGTCGGCCAGTTGGTGAAGCGTTTTGGCGAGCGCGGTTTAGCTATTGGTGGTATGGTGATGCTGGCCGCTGGTCTCATTTTGCTCACCTGGAGCGTCAACCTCGCGCTGCTGCTGATCGCGCTGGGCATCTTGAGCGTCGGTGAAGGCGCTGTCACCCCGACCGTCTCGACCTTGCTCTCTTTTGCCAGCCCTGCCAACGCGCAAGGCGAAACGCTGGGACTGGCACAGGGCATTGCCGGACTTGGTCGCGTTGTCGGACCTTTGCTCGCCGGTATCCTGTTCCAGTTTGGTGGAGCAGGTGTGCCATTCCTGGTCGGCGGCATACTGGCAGCTCTGGCAGCCGTACTCCTGTTCCCATCGCTCCCTGAAAGCGTCGCCAGATTTGACGGGGAGAGAGAAGTGGAAGTGGGGGAAAAGCACGATAGCAGTACCCCGTCAGTGGCAGGAAAACGTTAAGAGTATTAGAATACGTGAAGAAGTCGTTGCCAGCACGACCGCGAAAGGTCACACTGGCAACTTTATTCAATCATATCAGGAGGTATTTCGTGGTTGTTCGTATTGCGATAATGGTACTGCGAGTCACAGTGCTGTTCAATCTTATCACAGGCATCATATTCTGGACCGGCAATGCTGATCCCTTGCAAGGTGTACACATGATCGCGGGTATCATTGCTGTACTCTCGCTGTGGACGCTGGGCATTGCGCAGGGTGTACGCGGCGGCGGTTTTGGCCTGGCGCTGGCAACCTTCGTTGTTGGTTTTTTACTGGCCTTCGTGGGCCTCTTCCAGACCAGGTGGTTGCCCGACCCCTCCACCCACTGGATTATCCAGGTTATTCACCTGGTGTTGGGGCTGGCGGCAATTGGGCTGGGCGAGATGATAGCTGGACGCTACAAACGCCTGACGACGAAATCGGCGGCGGCGTAGTCGAAAAGCGGAGCCGCATACGATGAATTGTGCCGGCTGAATGGGGGAATGATGTAGCCTCGATCCTGATGAACATTGGCAACCGAAAATGGTAATAGGGGATAGGGTGTTGCCCCTTGTCCCTACAGGACGCAGGCAGCATTCTATTCCCCGATTCGGTCGTCAAAATTCATCAGGGGACGCTTGCGTCGCCCACGTTCCTCTATGCAAGGGGTATCCATTTATTGAGTCACAAGATGCGGGCGACGCAAACGTCCCCTCCCAACCCAACACCTCCCCCGCCCCTACAGATGTCATTACCGTTTGTGCTAACAAAAAGGATCATTACGGCTTGAAAGCTTCTCGCACCTTTTTGCTGGTTGCCAGGTAGTAGATAATCCACACGTTAAGGATTATGGAGAGTACCTGTATTACAATATTAGAAGTGGCTTGCGCGATCAGAATCCCTATAATTCTCGAGAGGACATTGATTGCCAGTAAGCCAATTGTCCACTGAACGGCCCAGGGTCTAAGTGTCCATAAGCCCCATGCCACCGCTAATGCTATTACAGCAAGCAATATACCAATCAAGCCATTTGCTACTCCCAGGCTAAAAGAGCCGCCCTTCGAGAACTGTTGGATCAAAGGGATGCCATAGAAAAGAAGGGAAACTACACCCGATAAAATCAGCCATGTAGCAACATTTGAAACTCCGGCTGGCCGGTCGCGGCGGGTTTTAACGTTCTGAACTTCGCTTTCCATCATGTACTCCAAACAAATAAATAAGCGCGTTTTGATTTTCGAGAGGGGATGAAGGTAAATAAGGTCTGCTATTAACAGAACGCGCTGACTGGCAGCGTAATAACATACAGGTATGGAACTTCAGGGCCTGTGAATTATTGCTGTCCCCCTTTCCGAGAAAGGAGTAAAGCAAGAGCTTCGTGAGGGCACGAGGCGAAATGGTGTCTGGTCGCGGCAATCTGAGAGGAACCGGAGCGATGGATGAGGG